>NZ_CP160388.1:1132500-1322500 GCF_040732315.1 Oryzisolibacter sp. LB2S | reverse complement strand
CCATGCTCTCGCGCAGCTTCGCGAGCGACATCCAGCGCCACATGAAATGGCAGGATCAGAGGGCAGGCTTCGGAAACACGCAGGCGCGAACGCACCTCGACACCAGCCCTTTCCAGCCCTTCGATCTCCTCGAACAGCTTTGCGGCGGACAGCACAACGCCGTTGCCGATATAGCATTTCACACCAGGACGCATGATCCCACTGGGAATGAGGTGCAATGCTGTCTTCACACCATTGATGACCAGCGTGTGCCCTGCGTTGTGACCACCCTGGAAACGCACGACGCCCTGCGCGCTCTCGGTCAGCCAGTCAACCAGCTTGCCCTTGCCCTCGTCACCCCATTGGGTGCCAACCACGACAACGTTGCGCCCCTTGCTTGCTTTCATGTCAATCCCGATCTAAGAACCAAAATAACTCAAATGGCACGAACGACCCACTGGCCAGCGATCTGAACCAATTCCCTGTCACAGTGGAATTCGTCGACTTCTGCGCCACGCCCAGGAAGCATGCACACCACGGTTTCGCCATTGGCGCGCAAGTCAGCAATGGCCACGTGAACAGCGCGCTCCGCCCCCCAGGGAGCGCGGATGGCTGCCTTTAGCGGACGCGGAGCGACCACTCCGACCAATTGCTTGACATCCAGGCTGAAGCCCGCTGCCGGTCGGTTGCGCCCAAACACCGCTCCAACCTCGTCATAGCGCCCACCACGCACAAGCGCATCGCTGGCTCCGGAGGTATAGATGGCAAAACGAGCGCCGCTGTAGTACGCGTATCCACGCAGGTCCGCCAGGTCAAAAGTCACCTGTGCATCCTGAATCGTCGAAGAGATGGCCCGCAGGTCCGCCAGGACAGCACTCACGCCAGTAACCGATTTCAGAGCTACTTCGGCCTCATCCAACACATGTGCGTCGCCGTACAACTGCAGCAACGCCATGAGCCCCTCACGTGAAGTGGCGGGAAAATCTGCCGTCAGTGACTGCAACTCACTTGCGTCCTTGGCCGCAAGAGCCGCGTGCACCCGCCCCAAAGTCTGCCAGCCGACAGGAACACCGGCCAAAAGGCTGCGGACAATGCGCACATCAGCCAGGTCCACGGTCACGTCCCGCACATCGGCAACACGCAAGCACTCGAGCGAAAGCTGTACCGTTTCAATGTCGGCCTCTATGCCGGAATGCCCATAGATCTCTGCGCCAAACTGCAAGGGCTCACGCGTTGCGTGCGGACGATCTGGTCGCGTGTGCAGCACCGGACCGCAGTAGCACAGCCTGGTCACGCCACCGCGGTTCAGCAAATGCGCGTCAATACGTGCCACTTGTTGCGTGGTGTCGGCGCGCAGACCGAGGGAGCGTCCAGAGAGTTGATCCACCAGCTTGAACGTCTGGAGGTCCAGCGCCTCTCCTGTACCCGTCAGCAGCGATTCGAGATGCTCCAGCAGTGGAGGCATGACCAACTCGTAGCCATAGCTGCAAGCGGTGTCGAGCAGACCCCGGCGAAGTTCTTCGATATGCCGCGCCTCGGACGGCAGGACATCGGCAATGTGATCCGGCAGGACCCAGGCAGACATGGGAGAAGGTGGAGCGGTTAAAAGAGGGATTCTACCGGCTGGGGCATGAATACCCCTCATCGACGACAACTTGCGCTAGCTGAGCAGCAGCACAAGTGCGCCGGCGCACATACTCAGCAACGCGACAAAGCGAATCTGACCATCGCGCAGTTGCAGAATCTGCGTGAACATGCGCCGCCAAAATGACGGTGACACCAAGGGAATGGCGCCCTCAAGCACCAAGACCCATCCAAGTGCGAGCCCTAACCCGCTCAGCCAATCCACGGCATCAATACCAGAGATCAGGGCTTGCGCGCCGTGGCCGACGCTGCACTCGCCGGCACAGCGCCACGAAACACCTTGAAGAACTCGGCGGACGACGGATCGAGCACCATCACATCGCTCTTGCGATTGAAGCTGGCCTTGTAGGCGTCCAGGCTGCGATAGAACTGGGCAAACTGCGGATCCTTGCCGAATGCCTCGGCATATTGACGCGCCGCCTCGGCATCACCCTCCCCCTTGACCTTCTGGGCATCGCGATACGCATTGGCGATGGTGATCTCGCGTTGGCGATCGGCATCGGCACGGATCTTTTCACCTTCTGCGGCGCCGGTGGAGCGCAGTTCGTTGGCAACGCGCTTGCGCTCGGCTTCCATACGCCGGTACACGGACTCCGTGATCGCCTCCACGTAGTCCACGCGCGTGATGCGCACATCCACCACGTCCACGCCCCATGGTTTGGCGCCACGCACGGCTTCGAGCACCTCGCGCTTGACATCGGACATCAGTGCATCGCGCTTGACTGACAGCAGCTCCTTTACCGTGCGACGGTTGACCTCTTCCTGGAACGCGTTGCGCACGACGCGATTGAGCTGCATGGCACCGGCATTCTCATCAAGCCCCACATTGCGGATGTACTCCGACGGATCAGTGATGCGCCAGCGCACATACCAGTCGATGACCACGCGCTGCTTTTCCGCGGTCAGCATGGACTCGGTATCCGAGCTGTCGAGCGTCAGCAAGCGCTTGTCGATATAGCGAACGTTCTGAAATGGTGGCGGCAGCTTGAAGTTCAGGCCAGGCTCGGTGATCACCTCCTTGATCTGCCCCAAGGCGTACACCACCCCAAACTGACGCTGGTCGACCACGAACAGCATGGAGCTCAGCAGCCCGAGCAGCACCAGGACCGTCGACACAAAAAAACCGATTCTGTTCACACAGATCTCCTATCGGGACTCGCGCTCGCGGGAGCGACTGACATCGCGGGCCCGGGAATCACTGGAAAATTGCGAGGAAGGGACAGACGGAGCGCTGCTGCCGGCCGCGGTGGCCGGAGCCTCGATCGCGGCAGCGGGTACAGACTGCGCCACACCTTGCATGATCTTGTCGAGCGGCAGGTACAGCAGATTCGAGCCCTGACGAGACTCCACCAACACCTTGGTGACGTTGGAGTAAATCTGTTGCATGGTTTCGAGATACATGCGGTCGCGCGTCACCTGCGGCGCCTTCTGGTACTCGGCCAGCACCGCGCTGAAGCGCTGCGCATCACCCTGGGACTGCGCCACGATGCGCGCCTTGTACGCGGCAGCCTCCTCTCCGAGACGCGATGCCGTACCAACGGCTCTGGGAATCACGTCGTTGGCATAGGCCTGTGCCTCGTTCTTGGCGCGCTCACGCTCCTGTCCCGCCTTGAGCACATCATCAAAAGCCGCCTGCACCTGCTCTGGAGGGCGCACCCCCCCCTGCTGCAGATTGATGCCAACCACCTCGACGCCGATCTTGTAGCGATCCAGGATGGTCTGCATGAGATTGCGCACACGCGGGGCGATCTGATCACGCTCTTCGGCCAGGGCCGTGTCCATCTTCATCTTGCCCACCACCTCGCGCACCGCGGTCTCGGCCACCTGCACCACGGCATCCGCGGGGTTGCGACTCTCGAACAGCCACGCGCGCGCATCATTCAGACGGTATTGCACGGCAAACTTGATCTCGACGATGTTCTCATCCTCGGTCAGCATGGCCGATTCGCGCAGGCCGGTGCTTTTGATGATGGTGTCGCGCCCCACATCCACCGAGCGGATCTGGGTGACGAACACCAGCTCATGACGCTGAATCGGATACGGCAGACGCCAGTTGAAACCGGCGTTGACGGTGCTCTTGTACTTGCCAAACTGCGTGATGACCGCTTGCTGGCCTTCCTGGACGATGAAGAAGCCCGTGCCCAGCCAGATTAGCACCGCAATCGCGGCGATCAACCCAATGCCCATGCCGGCGTTCTTCATGTCGGGCTGAAAACCGCCATTGCCTCCATTGGAAGAGCGCCCCCGGTTGCCACCACCCCCACCGAACAGGCCGCTGAGCCTGCGGTTGAGGTCGCGCCAAAGCTCATCGAGATCGGGCGGCTGTCCAGCCGGGCCACGATCACGTCCCCGGCCCGATTGCGGGGCATCCTCGGAAGGGCGCTCTGACGGAGGTCGATCCTGCGACTCGCCCTTGCCGTCGTCACCGCGCCCCCAGCGCGGGTCGTTGAGATTGAACATCCCTCGGATGCGCTCCGGCAGCATGGCCCAACGCGAGGCGCGGTTATGAACGTTCATGCGCAATTTCTCTGGTTCTCTATGGATCTGTGTAACAGCCGGCATTGTGCCCAATCAACTCGATGGGCCCGACAAAGGCGCAGCCTGTTCAGGGGACATGGTGCGCGATGATGCTTCCGCGACCATCCCTGCCAGGCACTCTCGCAACAGCGGAACGCCCTCCCCCATCCGCGCACTGACGAAGACACGGGGCACGGGCCGGCCATCGAGCTCATACACATCGCGTCTATGCGCGGGCCTGCCCTCGGGCGCCATGGCATCGAGCTTGTTGAACACCAGCAGCTGAGGGATGTCCGAAGCGCCGATCTCCGCCAGCACCTGTTGTACCTGAACGATCTGCTCCGGAAACTCCGGATTCGCGGCATCCACCACATGCAGCAGCAGGTCGGCGTCCACAGCCTCCTGCAAGGTGGCCTGAAACGCATCCACCAACCCATGCGGCAGATCGCGGATGAACCCCACGGTGTCCGAGAGGGAGATCGAGCCCACGCCCTCGCCCAGATAGAGCTGGCGCGTGGTAGTGTCAAGGGTGGCAAACAACTGGTCGGCCGCGTACGCACGCGCCTTGACCAAGGCGTTGAACAGCGTCGACTTCCCCGCGTTGGTGTAGCCCACCAGCGAGATATTGAACGTGTTGCGCCGCTCGCGCTGACGCCGCTGGGTGGCGCGCTGACGCTTGACCTTCTGCAGACGCTCTCGTGTGCGCTTGATGGCATCGCCAATCATGCGCTTGTCCAGCTCGATCTGCGTCTCACCCGGGCCGCCACGCATGCCGATGCCGCCCTGCTGACGCTCCAGGTGCGACCAGCGCCGCACCAGTCGCGTGCTCAGGTACTGCAGACGCGCGAGTTCCACCTGCAGCTTGCCCTCATGGCTGCGGGCACGCTGGGCAAAGATCTCCAGGATGAGCATGGTCCGGTCATTGACCGGCAGCTGCAGATGGCGCTCCAGATTGCGTTGTTGCGCCGGGCTCAGGGCCTGGTCAAACAACACTTCGCGCGCGCCATGCATTTGCGCCAGGGTACGCAGCTCGTCGGCCTTGCCGCTGCCCACAAACAGCGCGGCGTCGGGCGTCTTTCGCTTGCAGGTCAGACGCGCAACCGGGTTGAGCCCCGCCGTCTGGGCCAGCAAGCCCAGTTCCTGCAATTCGGCATCGAAATGCGGAGCGCCGAAATCCACGCCGACCAACAGAACCGGCGTGGAGCGGGAATCATGGGAAGCGTGGGAACTCAAGGCCGCGGGCCCTTGCGTGCGAAGCGCGTGCGCCCAGGCAATACCTCAAGCCGCACTGCGCGATTACTGCGCGGCTCCGTCGGCAGGCTCGGCCGCGGAAAAGTTGACGGCACGCCCCGGAACGATGGTCGAGATGGCGTGCTTGTACACCATCTGGGTCACCGTGTTGCGCAGCAGCACGACGTATTGATCGAAGGATTCGATCTGCCCCTGCAGCTTGATGCCATTGACCAGGTAAATGGACACCGGCACATGCTCGCGACGCAGTGCGTTGAGGAAGGGGTCTTGAAGAAGCTGACCTTTATTGCTCACGATATTCTCCGTGTTCAAAAATGTTGTTGTAAAGCGGCACCTTACCACAGCCCAGCGGCCCTGGACGGCACAAGGGCACCCGAAATCACTTGTCCACGTAAGGATTGCTGGACGTTCGCAGCTCGATGCGCAGCGGCGTACCCACCAGATCGAACTCCTTGCGGAAGCGCCCCTCCAGGAAGCGCTTGTAGGCGTCGGAGACATGCTCGAGCGAGTTGCCGTGGATCACGATGACCGGCGGGTTCATGCCGCCCTGATGCGCATAGCGCAGCTTGGGGCGATAGCCTCCGGCACGCTTGGGCGTCTGGAACTGGACGGCCTCCTGCAGCAGGCGCGTGAGCACCGGCGTCGGCATCTTGCGGTTGGCCGACTTGTAGGCCTGGACGATGGATGACCACAACGGGCCTATGCCCTGGCGCCTGATGGCCGAGATGAAGTGCAGCGGCGCGAACTTGAGGAAGGACAGCCGCGTCTCGATGGAGCGCTCGAGCTGCTGGCGCGCGTAGTCGTCCACGGCGTCCCATTTGTTCACGGCGATGACCACGGCCCTTCCGCTCTCGAGGATGTAGCCCGCGATATGCGCGTCCTGATCCGTGACGCCCTGCGTGGCGTCGAGCAGCAGCAGCACCACATGGGCCGACTCGATGGCCTGCAGCGTCTTGACCACGGAGAACTTCTCGATGGCCTCGAACACCCTGCCCTTTCGCCGCAGACCTGCGGTGTCGATGAGCTCGAACTTCTGGCCATTGCGCTCAAACGGCACCGAGATGGCATCGCGCGTTGTGCCCGGCATGTCGAAGGCCACGAGACGCTCCTCACCCAGCCAGGTGTTGATCAGCGTGGACTTGCCGACATTCGGTCGCCCCGCGACGGCCAGGCGTATGACGTTGGTTTCGGCGTTGACGTCACCCTCGTCCGTCTCGGGCAGCGCAAGCGGCTCGAGCGCGCGCTCCACCAGACTGCGTATGCCCTGCCCGTGCGCGGCGGAGACGGGGAACACCTCCCCCAGGCCGAGTTCATAGAACTCTGCGAGGTGGGCGCTGTCCTGCATGCCCTCGGCCTTGTTGCCCACGAGCACGCAGGGCTTGCCCAGGCGGCGCAGGAAGTTGGCAATGTCGTGGTCCTGTGCCGATACGCCGGCACGCACATCCACGACGAAGACGACCACATCGGCCTCGGCCACGGCCTGGCGCGTCTGCTTGGCCATCTCGCGGTAGATGCCGCTGCCGGCATCGGGCTCGAAGCCGCCCGTGTCGATGACGATGTACTCGCGCTTGCCCAGGCGGCCATTGCCGTAGTGGCGGTCGCGCGTGAGGCCGGCAAAATCGGCCACGATGGCGTCGCGCGACTTCGTCAGGCGGTTGAACAGGGTGGATTTGCCCACATTGGGCCGCCCCACCAGGGCGATGACCGGTTTCATCCCTGAGTCCTTCGCTTGTCCATCACTCGGGGCGGAAACCGTAGACGGCACCCTTGCGCGTCACCACCACCAGGGTCTCGCCGGCGGCCACGGGTGCGGCGGCAATGCCCGAGCCGTCCGTCGTCAGCCGGTTCAGCGGCGCGGCATCCTCGCGCGACAGCAGATGCACCAGGCCCGTGTCGTCGCCTATCACCACCGATCGACCCAGCAGCAATGGCGCCGTGAGCTTGCGAAACTGCAGGCGCTGCGATGTCCATGCACGCTTGCCATCGGCACGCTGCCACGCCACCACCGCGCCGTTGCTCTCGGTGCCAAACACCATGTTCTCGTCGCCGTCCACGCCCTCATTGCCGCTGGCCGGCTGGGTCCAGAGCACCGCGCCGCGTGCCGCATCGATGCAGCCCACGGTGGCCTGGAACGCGCGTGCGCAGAGGTTGTCGCCCACGCGGCTCGTGCGGCCCACGATTTCCACCAGACGCTCGACGTCGTTCGTGCCACGCGGACTGGCCAGCGGCGCCTCCCAGCGCACCACGCCGTTGTCAGGGTTGAAGCCCACGAGGCGCCCGGACAGCCCAGCGACCAGCGTGTCACCCACGGCCATCAGCACGCCACCCTGGCGCAGGATCAATGGCTCACCCGTACGCTGCTGCCCCCAGAGGCGATAGCCGGTGGCGGCATCGAAGGCGACGACGGTGCGATCGGCCGTCAGCACGAAGACCCGGTTGCCCGCCACGAGAGGTGCCGTATAGGCCTGCGCAGGCAGGGGCTTGCGCCAGATCTCGCGCCCGCCATCGAGCACGATGAGCTGCGCGTTGGCGGACACCACGGCCGCCCAGCGGCCATCGCTGCCCACGCCCGCGGACAGCGGGGTGTTGAGCTGGGCGCGCCAGACATCACCGCCCGTGCGCGCATCGATGGCCGCCACCTCGCCCTGTGCCGACGCCAGCGTCACCGTCGTGCCGTTGACGTGCACGTCCAGCGCCAGGCGATCCACGGCGCCGGTACGGGCCACCCAGGCCTGGCGCACGCCGAGCACCGGGACATTGGGTCCCAGTTCGGCCGGCTTGGGCTTGGAAGACCCACCCCACAAGGAGCAGCCGCTCACACCCAGCAGCGTGGCCAGGGCCAGCGTGCCCAGCATCATCCGGGAATACATGCGGGCGACCCTCACTGTGCACCTCCGGCTGCGTCGGCGGCGGCCACGGCCACGGCCTGTGCCCCCAGCGCATTGAGCTTGGCCTCCACCAGACGGCGGTAGTCCACCTTGTCGCCCAGCGCCAGATAGGCGCGGCGGTATTCGGCAATCGCCTCCTGGTTCTTGCCCTGCAGCGCCAGCACGTCACCCTTGCGGTCGGCGACCACGCCGGCGAACTCCGCGGGCGTGCTGGCCGACAGCTGCGCGAGCGCCTCGTCATAGGCCTTTTGCTCGATCAGCACGCCGGCCAGGCGCACCCGTGCCAGGGCCTTGTAACCATCATCGGAAGACTTTTCGGCGACCCAGGTCAGCACGCCCTTGGCAGCATCCCATTTGCCGGCGTCGGCCAGGGCCTTGGCTGCGAGCAGGCCGGCCTGACCGGCCTGGGTGGTGCCGCCATAGCCGGACTGCAGATCGCCAAAGGCCTGCTCCACGCGGGCCATGTCGCCCGACTGCGCGGCCAGCTCGACGGCCTCGACCAGGGCCGTGGCCTGCTGTGCCTGGCGGCTCTGCCAGAGCTGGTAGCCGTTCCACGCGGCGAAGCCGCCCATGACGACGATCAGCGCCCAGGTGATGGGTGTGCCCCATTTGTTCCAGAAATGCTTGAGCTCCTCAAGCTGTTCTTGTTCTTGCAGGTCGAAGTTGTTGGCCATATTGGTGGTTTCTCGTTCAGCGCGGCGATTGTAGGCTGGCCGCCCAGTCGGCCAGGGAGGCCAGCGGGCGTTCGATCTGCTCGCCGCCGTCGCGCAGCGGCTTGATGGTGACGGCGCCGCGCGCGAGCTCGTCGGCGCCGAAGATCAGCGCAAAGCGTGCGCCGCTCGCGTCGGCCTTCTTGAACTGCGACTTCATGCTGCCCATGCCCTCGCCCGACTGCGCGGGCGCGTGCATCTGCACCGCCACACCCAGGGCGCGCAGCCGCTGCAGCGCGGCCATGACCTGGGGCAGCGCGGCGGCATCGGGCACGACGGCGTAGGCGTCGGCCGCAAGCCCCGGGGCCTGCGCCTCCTGCTCCTTGATGAGCTCGAGCACGCGCTCCACGCCCAGGGCCCAGCCCACGGCGGGCGCGCTCTTGCCGCCGATCTGCTCGATGAGGTAGTCGTAGCGGCCACCGCCGCAGATCGTGCCCTGGGAGCCGAGTTGATCGGTGATGAACTCGAACACCGTGAGGTTGTAATAGTCCATGCCGCGCACCAGGCGCGGGTTCAGGCTCCAGGCCACGCCGTTGGCGTCCAGGATGGCCTTGACGGTGTCAAAGTGCCTGAGCGAGGCCTCGCCGAGGAAGTCGATGAGCCGGGGCGCGGCATTCACCATGTCCTGCATGGCCGGGTTCTTGGTGTCCAGCACGCGCAGCGGATTGGTGTACATGCGGCGCCTGGCTTCCTCGTCCATCACGTCCTGGTGCTGCTCCAGATAGGCGATGAGGGCGGCGCGATGGGCGCGACGCTCGTCGGGCTGGCCCAGACTGTTGAGCTCCAGGCGCACGTTCTTGAGGCCCAGTTCGGCCCAGAGCGCATGGGCCAGCAGGATGATCTCGGCGTCCACCTCGGGGCCGCCAAAGCCCAGGGCCTCGGCGCCGATCTGGTGGAACTGGCGGTAGCGCCCGCGCTGCGGCCGCTCGTGGCGGAACATCGGGCCCATGTAGTACAGACGCTTGCCGCCGTCGTAGAGCATGGTGTGCTCGACCACGGCGCGCACCACGCCGGCCGTGGCCTCGGGGCGCAACGTGAGCTGCTCACCGTTCAGGCGATCCTCGAAGGAGTACATCTCCTTCTCGACGATGTCGGTGACCTCGCCCAGGCCGCGCACGAACAGCGGCGTGGGCTCGACGATGGGGGTGCGGATGTTGCGGTAGGCGTAGCGCGCCATGAGCGTGCGCACCACCCCCTCCAGCCATTCCCAGCGCGCCGAGTCGGGCGGCAGGATGTCGTTCATGCCCTTGATGGCAACCAGCTTCTGCATCTTGTATGGATTTTCGTTTTGAATGAAATTGACCTTCAGCGCTTATCCACCAAGCGCCGGCAGCTATCAATTTTGCGTTATCGCCCCGCTCGTGCCGCCAAAGCGCCGGGCGATGTAGTCCTCGACGACGGTCTGGAACTCGCGTGCGATGTCGTCGCCGCGCAGCGTCATGGCCTTTTCGCCATCGATGAACACGGGGGCGGCAGGCGCCTCGCCCGTGCCGGGCAGGCTGATGCCGATATCGGCATGCTTGCTCTCGCCCGGGCCGTTGACGATGCAGCCCATGACGGCCACCTTGAGCCTTTCCACGCCCGGGTACTGCTTGCGCCAGACCGGCATCTGCGCGCGCAGGTAGTCGTCGATCTGCTTGGCCAGCTCCTGGAAGGTGGTGCTGGTGGTGCGCCCGCAGCCGGGGCAGGCGGTGACGCTGGGCACGAAGGCACGCATACCCAGCGACTGCAGTATCTCGGAGGCCACGACCACCTCCTGGGTGCGCGCCTCACCGGGCTGGGGCGTGAGCGACACGCGAATGGTATCGCCAATGCCTTCCTGCAGCAGGATGGACAGCGCGGTGCTGGATGCCACGATGCCCTTGGTGCCCATGCCGGCCTCGGTCAGGCCCAGGTGCAGCGCGTAGTCGCAGCGGCGGGCGAGTTCGCGGTACACGGCGATCAGATCCTGCACGCCGCTGACCTTGCACGACAGGATGATCTGGTCGCCGCTCAGGCCCATCGCCTCGGCACGGCGTGCCGATTCGATGGCCGAGGTGATCAGCGCCTCGTACATGACCTGGCGCGCGTCCCAGGGCGTGCCGCGCCGGCCATTGGCGTCCATCAACTGGGCCAGCAGCTCCTGGTCCAGGCTGCCCCAGTTGACGCCGATGCGCACGGCCTTGTCCCAACGCATCGCGGCCTCGATCATCTGGCCGAACTGCTTGTCGCGCTTGTCGCCCTTGCCCACGTTGCCGGGGTTGATGCGGTACTTGGAGAGTGCCTGCGCGCAGTCCGGAAACTCGGTCAGCAGGCGGTGGCCGTTGTAGTGGAAGTCGCCCACCAGGGGCACGTCCTGTCCCATGCGGTCGAGCTGCTCGCGGATGTAGGGCACGGCCTGCGCGGCCTCGGGCGTGTTCACCGTGATGCGCACGAACTCCGAGCCCGCCTGGGCCAGCTCCTTGACCTGGATGGCCGTGCCTATGGCATCGACCGTATCGGTATTGGTCATGGACTGCACGCGCACCGGCGCGTCGCCCCCGACCGTGACGACGCGGCTGCCCCAGACGATGCGCGCCTGGCGCGTGCGGCGCGCCCGGGGCGCGGCCATGGCAATGGGGGCCGCTGTGTCAGACATGTTCATTCACTTCACCTCGAAACGCGCGACGTTGTTGCGCGCAATCGCCTTCAGGTCCATGGCCTGTCCGCGCACGACGGCCTCGGCCGCGTCGGCCCGCCCTATCACCACGGACCAGGGCGGCGAACCCTCGGCCGAATAGCTCTCACCGCTGGCCAGCTCCTTCTGCAGCAACACCTGGCCCGCGGCATTGCGCACCTGCACCCAGGTCTGCGCCTTGGCGCGGATGACCAGCGTCGGCTCGGGTACTGCGGCCTTGACAGCTTCGGGCTCTGGCGTGGCCGGCACGGTACTGGCCGCGACCGCCTGCGTTGCGACCGATGTGGCGACATCCGGCGCCTGCGCCTCGGACGCCACCAAAGCGGCATCCTGGCCGCCTGCCTGGGCCGCGGCGCCATGCGCCACGGACTGCACGACCGAGCCTGCGGGCGTGCCCGGAACCTCCCCTGCCGCCGTCGGTTCCACATCGCTTGCGCCATCGCCGCCCATGGGCAGCGGCAGGAAGGCGACCGCCACAGCGGCGAGCAGCAGCACCACGACGGCGATACCGATCAGGCGTGACTTAGGCGGCTCGAATCCGCCGCTCTTGCCGATGCGGCGCCCGGCCGAGCCCTTGACGGCCGTATTCAACGCCCTGTCGGGCGGCAGGTGGATGGGAGCCCCCTGGGGCAACAGAGCCAGTATCGGCGCCGGGTCGGCCTTCAGCGTCCGGCACATGCTCGATGCCAGGGCACGCATGAAGACGGTATCGGGAAACGCGCCGTAGTCATCGTCCTCCAGCGCCTGCAGCCTTGCCACCGGCACCTTCAGGGCACCGGCCAGCATGTCGATATGGACGCCCGCTGCCTCCCGCATCTGCCTGAGCATGGCGCCTGCCGTCATGGTGGCAGCGCCGTCCGCGGTCGGGCCGGCGTCCTGCATTGCCATCGACTCATTCATCAAATGCTCCCCTCTCAAAGGCGTGCGTTTCCCGCGCATCGGGGAAACGCTTGCGCAGCTGGTCGCCCAACTGGCGCATGGCCACCGCATCGCCCACGGCACGCTCGACCTTCACGCCCAGCCACAGCGACTCGGCGTTGGCAAACTGGCCGTTGTTGACACGGCGGATATAGAACTGTGCCCGTTGCGTTTCTCCGCGGGCCAGCAGGATGGAGGCCAGGTGGTAGCCCACCATCGGGTTGCCGGCATCGATCTCATAGGCACGCAGCAAGGCCTTTTCCGCATCGGCCACCCGTCCGGCCTTCTGATGGCACAGGCCCTGGGACATCAGGGTCTTGCTGCGCGCCGCATAGGTGGGCACAGCGAGCGCCCGCTCGAACTGCTGCTGCGCCTGGTCGTACTGCTGGCGCTGGCAAAGCAGCCAGCCAAGGTTGTGCATGATGTCCGGGTCGGCCGGCTTCATGGCCTGAGCGCGCCTGAGGCTGTCCTCGGCCAACCCGAGATCCGGCATGGCCATGTACACCAATCCACGCAGGTGGTAGGCATCGGCATAGGCGGGGTCGGTGGCAAGCGCCTGATTCACCTCTTCGAGCGCAACACTCTTCTGCCCGGCCTGGAGATAGCTGGCGGCGAGCTCCAGCCGAATGCGGGCGCGCCGGCGCGCATCGGCCTCGCCCGCGGCACTGTCCGTGGCCGTGGCCCCGGGATCCCGCGCCGCCTGGTGGGCACAGCCGGCAAGACCCGAAACGAGCAGCGCCACAAGACAGGGCGCCAGCCACCGGCTGCGCATGCGATCCGTCCTCCACGTCGTCATGATGTGCCTCTCCTCCTTGCTCAGCCGGTCAGGCGGCCGGCTTGATCGTTATGGTGCGTCGCTTGGCCATGCGCTCGTGCACGCGCGTGCGGTCCTGCACGTCGCCCGCGAGCTGACCGCAGGCCGCATCGATGTCGTCGCCACGCGTCTTGCGCACCGTGGTGACGATACCCGCATCCGAGAGCATCCTGGCGAACGCCGTCACCGCAGCCGCAGGCGAGCGCTGCAGGCCGGACGCCGGGAACGGATTGAACGGGATCAGGTTGAACTTGCAGGGCACGCCACCGTCCGCGGCCTGGGGGCCGACCAGGGCGATCAGCTCGCGCGCATGCTCGGGCCGGTCATTCACGCCGTCGAGCATGCAGTATTCGAAGGTGATGAAATCGCGCGGCGCATGTTCCAGATAGCGCCGGCAGGCCGCCAGCAGCTCCTGCAGCGGGTACTTGCGATTGAGCGGCACCAGATGGTCACGCAGCGCATCGTTGGGCGCATGCAGGGACACGGCCAGCGCCACCGGGCAGTCCTGCCCCAGGCGATCCATCATGGGCACCACGCCCGAGGTGGACACCGTCACGCGTCGGCGCGACAGGCCATAGCCATGGTCGTCGAGCATGGTGCGCAGCGCGGGCACCAGGGCCGAATAATTCTGCAGCGGCTCGCCCATGCCCATCATCACGACGTTGCTGATGACGCGCTCGGCCGTGCCCAGGCGTGCGCGCAGCTGGTGCTCGGCCCACCACAACTGGGCGACGATCTCGCCGGTGGTCAGATTGCGGCTGAAGCCCTGGTGACCGGTGGAGCAGAAGCGGCAACCCACGGCGCAGCCCGCCTGCGAGGAGATGCACAGCGTGCCACGGTCGTCTTCGGGGATGAACACGGTCTCGATGGCATTGCCGCCGCCCACGTCGAACAGCCACTTGATGGTGCCGTCGTGCGAGACATGTTCCTTCAGGATGGGGGGCGCGGCCACATGGGCGCAGCCCGCGAGTTTCTCGCGCAGCGACTTGGCCAGGTCGCTCATCTGCGCAAAGTCGCTGGCGCCGCGCTGGTGGATCCAGCGAAACAGCTGGGTGGCGCGAAAGCGCTTCTCTCCCAGTCGCTCGCAGAATGCCGCCATTCCTTCGAGGTCAAGATCCAGGAGATTCGTCGTCATCGTGCAGTCCAGTGCGCGTGCGCAGCAAAGTCAGGCGACCGGGCGGCGTGCACGCGAGGCGCAGCCCGGCCGCCGGCGCATCAGCGTGCGTAGACGTTCAGGCCGGGGAAGAAGAAGGCCACTTCCACGGCAGCCGTCTCGGCGGCGTCGGAGCCGTGCACGGCGTTGGCGTCGATGCTGTCGGCAAAGTCGGCGCGGATGGTGCCGGCCTCGGCCTTCTTGGGGTCGGTGGCGCCCATCAGCTCGCGGTTCTTCAGGATGGCGTTCTCGCCCTCCAGCACCTGCACCATCACCGGGCCGGAAATCATGAAGTCCACCAGGTCCTTGAAGAAGGGGCGCTCCTTGTGCACGGCATAGAACTGCTCGGCCTCGGCGCGCGACAGGTGAATCATGCGTGCTGCAGCGATCTTCAGGCCGGCGGCCTCGAAGCGGGCGTAGATCTGGCCGATCACGTTCTTGGCAACGGCGTCGGGCTTGATGATGGACAGGGTGCGTTCGATAGCCATGTTGATTTCCTTCTGTAAGGTGTTGCGGATTTTTTTGCGACTCAGGCAAAACCCAGCATTCTAACTTTTCGTCAAATCCCTAGCGGCTGCCGCGGCGCGGCCCATTGCCGCGCTGCTGCTTGCGCTGGCGCATCAGGCTGTCGGCACCGATGTAGCCGACCGAGGTGCGCATGGGGTCGGGCTGGGAGCCTCCCCCCGAGCGGCCCGCGCGGCCGGGCGCCTTGTCGCGCGCGCCGCCGGCCTTGGGGCCGAACGGCTTGCGCTCGCCGCGGCGCTCGTTCCTGCCCGGGCCGCCGCGCGCGGCACGCCCGCCCGCCAGATCGGCCGGAGCCCCTGCGGCCTGCATCAGCGCCCGGATGTCCTGCTCGTCGAGCTCGATCCAGGCGCCACGCTTGAGGCCGCGCGGCAGCATCATGGCGCCGTAGCGAATGCGGATCAGCCGGCTGACGGCATGGCCCACGGCCTCGAACATGCGTCGCACCTCACGGTTGCGGCCTTCGGAGATCGTCACGCGATACCAGCAGTTCGCACCCTCGCCGCCGCCCTCCTCGATGGCGCCGAAGGCGGCCATGCCGTCCTCGAGCTGCACACCGCTGGTCAAGCGCTGCTTTTCTTCCTCGCTCAGGGCGCCGAGCACACGCACGGCGTACTCGCGCTCGAGCCCGAAGCGCGGATGCATGAGCTGGTTGGCGAGCTCACCCGAGCTCGTGAACAGCAGCAGGCCCTCGGTATTGAGGTCCAGCCGCCCCACGGACTGCCACTTGCCCTGCTGCAGGCGCGGCAGCCTGCGAAACACGGTGGGGCGATTCTGCGGGTCATCGTGCGTGACGATCTCACCCGCGGGCTTGTGGTAGGCGAGCACGCGCGCGGGCGGCGGTGCGATGCGAAAACGGATCGGCTTGCCATTGACCTTGATCTGGTCGCCAAACTGCACGCGCTGGCCGATGTGCGCGGGCGCGTTGTTCACCGATATGCGCCCCTCGAGGATGAGTTGCTCCATCTCCAGGCGCGAGCCCATGCCCGCCTGCGCCAGCACCTTGTGCAGCTTGGGCGTCTCCGGCTGGGGCAGCAGCACGCGCTTAGGAAGAGTCACCTCGGCGTTGTCCTCGTCCTGGTCGAGCCGGCCCGACACCACGTCGACAAAGCGATAGCCGTCGCGATCCACAGGGCGCGCCGCATCGCGCCGGCCTTGGCCATGCGACCGCGCCGGGCGCCCCTCGGGCTGATCTGCAGCGGCCTGCGGCTGTTGCGCTGCTTCCCCCTGCATGGTGCCCGCAGGCCTGCGCTGCGGCGCGCGCGCGCGCCGACCGCGGGCCTTGCTCACTTCATCGGTGGCCCCGGCCACAACCTCGGCCGGTTGCTGCTCTGCCGCATCGGGGCTCTTGTGCGTATCGTTCATATCAACTTTCCGTGGCTTCATCGCCCGCGTCACTGCCGCCCGCTTCAGCCTCGGCTGCGGGCATGCCTTCCATCTGAGCCCCGGGGACATCCGGGGGCATGTTCGATTCCGACTCCGACGGCTCCGATCCCTGCGGCCCATCCACACCCAGGCCGGCCAGCGCGTTGAGCACCGAGGCCTGCGCGCGCGGGTCTTCCAGCGTGGGCAACTGGTCCAGGGACTGCAGGCCCAGGTCATCGAGAAACTGCCGCGTGGTGGCGAACAGCGCCGGTCGGCCCACGGTCTCGCGATGACCGATGACCTCGACCCAGCCCCTGTCCTCGAGCTGTTTGATGATCAGGCTGTTCACGGTCACGCCCCGGATGTCCTCGATGTCGCCACGCGTCACGGGCTGACGATAGGCGATGATGGCCAGCGTCTCCAGCGTGGCGCGCGTGTAGCGCGGGGGCTTCTCCGGGTGCAGACGGTCCAGGTACTCGCGCATCTCGGGGCGGCTCTGAAAGCGCCAGCCCGTGGCCACCTGAACCAGCTCGACACCGCGCAGGCTCCACTCCTGCTGCAGCTCGAGCAGCAGGGCCTTGACCGTGTCCGCCCCGAGCGCATCATCGAACAGAACGCGCAGCTCTCGCACCGTCACGGGCTGTGCGGCGCAGATCAACGCGGTCTCGAGAATCCGCTTGGCATCCACCGAATTCATGCTGCGGCTGTTCCGATAGAGGCAACCGCTCGCCATGATGGGGCCGGTGCCTGGGATTGGGGACATCAGTGGCGCGTGGATGCTGCAAGTGGCAGCGCGCCATCACTGGACAGGCAAGGCGCAAGAAATGAAACCCTGGCGCCTGCTACGAGTCAATCGTCAACGCGCATTGTACTGCAGAGCCCAGAAATCAAGGGCCTGCGCCATGTCCTGCGGCAGCGGGGCATGAAAGTCCAGCGCCTGCCCCGTCACCGGATGCGCGAACGCCAGGCGAAACGCATGCAATGCCTGGCGCTGCAGCGGCCCGGCGGCCGCGCCACCATACAGCGCATCGGCAACCAATGGGTGGCGCAGGGACGCCATATGCACGCGAATCTGATGCGTGCGCCCGGTGTGCAGCGTGCAGCGCACCAGACAGACCTGCTCGTTGCCGGCAAGGCACTCAAAGTCCGTGCGCGCGGGCTTGCCCGGATGCTGCTGCAGGTCCACGACGGCCATGCGCAGGCGATTGCGCGGGTCGCGCCCAATGGGCGCCTGCACGCTGCGCGCGGGCGCGCCATGCCATTCGCCCCAGGCCAGCGCCAGATACTGCCGGCTGACCTCGCGCGCCGCAATCTTGGCCACCAGCGCATCCATGGTGCTGCGGCTGCGCGCCACCACCATGAGACCGCTCGTGTCCTTGTCCAGCCGGTGCACGATGCCTGCGCGCGGCACCATGTGCGCCTGCGCGTCGCGCCCGAGCAAGGCATTGAGCAGCGTGCCGCTCCAGTTGCCCGGCGCCGGGTGCACCACCATGCCGGCCTGTTTGTTGATCACCAGCAGGTGCTCGTCCTCGTACACCACGTCCAGCGGCAGGGACTCGGGCTTGAAGGCCTGGCTTTGCTGGGTGGGCCGCATCTGCACGACCACCCTGTCGCCCACCCTGACCTTGTGCGCGGGCTTGGTGGCCGGCTGGCCGTTGATGCTCACCGCGCCATGGGCGAGCAACTGCTGCAGATAGCTGCGCGAGAATTCGGGCACCAGCTCCGCCAGCGCCTTGTCGAGCCGGCACTGGTGCTGCGCCGGCGTCATCAGCACGTCGCGCAGCTCGCATTCGGCCTCGTCGACCGGCGAGGCGGCCTCGTCATCCGGCCACAGGGGCGATGCGCCGGACACCTGCAGGCTCAACGCTGAGGCAGGTAGCGCGCCGGATCCACGGGCTTGCCCTGCCGGCGAATCTCGAAGTGCAGCTTCACGCGATCGGCATCCGAGCTGCCCATTTCCGCGATCTTCTGGCCCCGGCGCACGTTCTGGTCTTCCTTCACCAGCAGCGTCTGGTTGTGCGCATAGGCCGTGAGGTAGACGTTATTGTGCTTGAGGATCACCAGGTTGCCGTAGCCACGCAGACCAGCTCCGGCATAGACCACACGGCCGTCGGCCGCCGCCAGCACAGGGTCGCCGGCCTTGCCCGCGATGTCGTAGCCCTTGTTGCGCGCCTCGTCGAATCCTGCCAGCAGGGGGCCGGAGGAAGGCCAGATGAAGCTCATGCCATCACCGTTACCCGCCACGGTGGGTGCGGGCGCAGGCGCTGGCGCCGGTGCAGGGGCTGGCGTCGCATCGGCCGCGGCGGGAGCGGCACCCGACGGTTCCGTCGTTCCCGCGGGCTTGGACGCACTTGTCGCAGTCGCGGAAGCCACGGGCGAGGAGGCCACAGGCCGGGTCACGACACCCGTGTCAGAAGCCACGGCACTCGCAGGCGTGGAAACAGTGGGAGGAACCACGCGCAGCACCTGCCCGACCTCGATCAGATTGGCATTCCCCAGGTTGTTCCAACGCGCGATGTCCTTCCAGCTCTGGCCATTCTCGAGCCCGATGCGAATCAACGTGTCCCCAGGCTTGACCGTGTAGTAGCCAGGCTTGCCGGCGTTCTCGGCACCGGGCAGGGGCTTGACCTCCGGTGCGGCTGGAGCGGACGTAGAAGCCGTACCGCCATTGGCAAACGTGCCACGATCGACTACAGGAGCCCTGTTGATGGGAGTGGTGCAACCTGCCAGCCATGCACCGGCCAAGGCCACCACTCCACATATCACAAGACCACGCGAAACCAACATAAGCAATTCCTTCACACAACCCCTGATTTTAGGGGTACGAAATGCACGGCCTCCAGAACACTCTGTTTCAAGCCATGCGGAGTTTTGTCCACAACCAGCAACAGCTGGCGTCCATCGGCAGCGGCCATGGGCGCGACAAGGCGTCCGCCAACGGCCAGTTGCGCGCACCATTCGTCGGGGATGCTGTCACCGCTCGCCGCGGCAATGATGCCCGCATAGGGCGCGCCGGCCGCGTAGCCATGCATGCCATCACCAAGGATCAGATGCACATTGGCCAGACGCAGCGGGCGCAGGTTGTCCCGTGCCTTCTCGTGCAACGCACGCAGGCGCTCGATGGTGTACACCTCGCGCGCCAGCCTGGACAGCACGGCCGCCTGGTAGCCACAGCCGGTACCGATTTCCAGCACCCTGCCGAGTCCGCTCGCGCGTGCGCAATCCGCGCCCAGCAGCAACTCGATCATGCGCGCCACGACACTGGGCTTGGAGATGGTCTGCCCCAGCCCTATGGGGAGACTGGTGTCCTCGTAGGCCTGGTTCACCAGCGCGGAGTCGACGAATCGGTGCCGCTCCACCGCCCCCATGGCATTCAGCACGGACGCGGCGCCGATGCCACTGGCCGCAAGGCGCTGCACCATCCTCGTGCGCACGGCCGCGGAATCGAGTCCCACGCCCTGGGGCGTGGGTGACTGGGCCGGTCGCGCGGCGCCGGGGACGCCCTTGGTGGGCGCCTGCGGCATGTCAAGGCGCGCGGGAAAGGCGGGGCGGCGCTGCATCATGAGGCCCCACCGCCCTGCGCGGTGATGGCCAGACGCGCTGCCGTCTGCGCCCAGTACCCAAGGCCATCGTGGTCGGTCAGGTCCACCTTGAGCGGCGTCATGGACACATGGCCATGGGCCGTGGCGTGGAAATCCGTTCCCTCGGCCGCGTCCTTGGCCGGGCCGGCGCCACCGATCCAGTACATGGTCTCGCCACGCGGGCTTTGCTGCTCGATGACGCGCTCGGCCGCATGGCGGCGTCCCAGACGGCACAGTCGCAGGGGACGCAGGGCCTCGAAGGGCATGTTGGGAATGTTGATGTTCAGCAGCCAGGGGGCTTCTCCCACGAGCCTCTGGCGCAGCATCTGCTCGACGATTTCGCGCGCCTTGCGCGCCGCCGAGTCGATCTCGCCCCAGCCCTTGTCCACCTGGGAAAAGGCGATGGACGGTATGCCGAAAAGATAACCCTCCATGGCCGCGCCCACGGTTCCCGAGTAAATCGTGTCGTCCCCCATGTTGGCGCCGTTGTTGATGCCCGAGACGACCAGGTCGGGCCGGTAGCCGAGCAAACCGGTCAGCGCAATGTGCACACAGTCGGCCGGCGTTCCGTTCACATAGCGAAAGCCATTGGACGCGCGATGCACATAGAGCGGCGAATGCAGGGTCAGGGCATTGGACTTGGCGCTGTTGTTGTGCTCCGGCGCCACCACCTCGACGTCGGCAATCGCACTCAGGGCCTCATGCAGCGCGACGATCCCCGGCGCCTGGTAGCCATCGTCGTTGGAAATCAGGATTTTCATGATCGCAGTGACTGAATGCAACGCATTGTAGGAGGCGCAGCGTTCCGCGATTGTCGTGTGGCCACCTCGGCGGCGATGCCGGGCGACAGGCCGATGCTGTTCAAAGCATGCGCGCTCTGTCACACTTCGCAATAACAAAATCATCCTGCCTGCCTTGCAGATGGACCCCGTCAAATCTCCGTCCGAAATCGCGCGCGAAACACTCAAGCTCCTGGCTGCTCGGCGCCTCCCCCCCTCCCCTGAAAACTACAAGGCCCTCTACGAGGAGGTCGCCGGTGTGCGCTCCACCCCGCAGTTCCCGGCGGCGCAGCTGCGCCAGATCCTGCGCGTCATCCCATGCCAGACGCCCGGCCAGCAGCGTCAACTCAAGCTGCTGGAGAAGGCCATTGAGCAGCAGGACTGGTCCATGCTGCAGAACGTGCTGGTCGGCTATGCCAACCTGGGGCTGGCACCCATCGCCACGCCACCACCGGCGCGCACCCAGATCTCCCTGCTGCCCCCTGCACTTGCGCAGAGTCTGTCGCGCGTGGTGGACAACATGCTGCCGGCCCTGGGCGACGACGATGTCCGCGTGCGCGAACTCGCGGCCCAGCTGTGCACCTTTCTGCGCGAGGCCGATCCGCAGGTGGCCACGGCCGAACGCATGCTGGCCGACTTCGGCTACCGCGTGGCCTTCGCGGCCGAGGACCAGGCAGCGGTACGGCAGAACCTGCTCGCGCTGCTGCGCCTGATGTTCGAAAACATTGCCGCACTGAGCATGGACGAGCCCTGGCTGCATGGTCAGGCCGAGGCGCTGCTGCAGGCCTCCACGCCGCCGCTGACGCTGCGCCGGCTCGAGGATGTCCACAAGCGCCTCAAGGACGTGATATTCAAGCAGAGCGAGGCCAAGGACAGGACGATAGAGGCACAGGCCCAGATGCGGGAGCTGCTCGCAACGTTCATCGAGCGCCTGGCGCAAATGGACGCATCCAGCGGCAGCTATTCCGAAAGAATGGAGGCTTGCGCGGAGCGCATAGGCCAGGCCACGCAGCTGCAGGAGATCATGCCGCTTCTGGAGGAAGTGGTGAGCGCCACGCGCGCCATGTCGCTCAACAGCCGCATGGCACGCGCGGAACTGCATGAGCTGCGCGAGCGTGCCGAGGTCACGCACGCCGAGATCGACCGGCTGCGCCGCGACCTGGACCTGGCCAGCGCCATGGCGCGCCACGACCCCCTGACCGGAACGCTCAACCGCAAGGGACTGGACGAAGCACTGGAGCGCGAGATCGCCCGAGCGCGCCGCCAGGAGGTTCCGCTGTGCGTGGCGTTGCTGGACGTGGACAACTTCAAGTCCATCAACGACCGTCTCGGCCATGACGCGGGTGACGAGGCCCTCAGGCATCTGGTACAGGTCACGCGCGAGGTCATGCGCCCCCAGGACCAGCTGGCGCGCCACGGCGGCGAGGAGTTCGTGCTCATCCTGCCCGACACCGCGCTGGCCGATGGCGTGAAGGCCATGGAGCGGCTGCAGCGCGAGCTCACCACGCGCTACTTTCTGCAGGGCCGCGAGCGCCTGCTCATCACCTTCAGCGCCGGCGTGGCCCAGCTGGAGGACGACAAGGGCCATGCCGACGCGATACGCCGTGCCGACCAGGCCATGTACCTGGCCAAGCGCAGCGGCAAGAACCGGGTCGTGGCCGCATAGCCGCGGCCCGCATCAGGCGCGGCCCCTGTCAGGCGCGCGCCGCGGCGCTCGCGTGCAGGCAGATGGCCGCTGCTGCGCCGACGTTGAGCGACTCCTCGCCCCCGGGCTGGGTGATGCGGATGTGCTGGCGCGCGCGCTGCTGCAGCGCCGGAGACACGCCCTGCCCCTCATGGCCCATGATCCAGCCGCAGGGCCAGGGCAGGCGCGCGCGGTGCAGCCAGTCGCCCTGGTGGGAGCTAGTGGCCAGCAGCGGCACGGCCAGGCCGTCGATGTCCGCGGGCTCCAGCCCCTCGACGAGGCGCAGCGCAAAATGCGCCCCCATGCCGGCGCGCAGCACCTTGGCCGACCACAGCGCCGCCGTGCCCTTGAGCGCGGCAATCTGCGTGAAGCCAAAGGCGGAGGCACTGCGCAGGATGGAGCCCACGTTGCCCGCATCCTGCAGGCGGTCGAGCACCACCGTGGGCGCCTGGGCGTCCAGCGTCCGCTCGGCCGGCAGCGCGAGCACAAAGCCCATCTGCGCGGGCGATTCCAGACCGCTGATATCGCGCCACAGCGCGTCCGCAATAACTATGGTTTTAGGAGCTGCTTGCGCATACTGGACGGGCGCTAGCGGCCAAAAAGCCTCTGAAAACACAGCCAGGGCCGGGCGCTGGCCGCGCGTCAGCGCGGCGCTGCACAGATGGTCGCCCTCGAGCCACAGGCGACCTTGCTTGCGGTAGGCCGTGCTGTCCTGCGCCAGGCGGCGCAAGTCCTTGAGCAGCGCGTTGTCGCGCGAATGGATGAAGGTGGGCTTGGCAGTCATGGGCGTGCGCACGCGGCCTTCAGGGCGCGCGTGACCGGGGCGAACGAGCGGCGGTGCTGCGGACAGGGGCCATGCCGCTGCAGCGCCGCCAGATGCTCGGCCGTGCCATAGCCCTTGTGGCCGGCAAAGCCGTATTCGGGGTATTGCGCGTGCAGCTCGGCACACCAGCGGTCGCGCGTGACCTTGGCGAGGATGGAGGCGGCCGAGATCGCCGCCACGCGTGCATCGCCCTTGACGATGGCCTCGGCCGGCATGTCGAGCTGCGGCAGGCGGTTGCCATCGACCAGCGCCAGTTGGGGCTTGAGACGCAGGCCCTGGACGGCGCGGCGCATGGCGAGCAGCGTGGCCTGCAGGATGTTCAGGCGGTCGATCTCCTCCACGCTGGCCTCGGCAATGCTGCAGCACAGGGCCTTGGCGCGGATTTCGTCGAACAGGCGCTCGCGCCGCGCGGCCGTGAGCGCCTTGGAATCCGCGAGGCCAGCGATGGGCTGCATGTCGTCGAGGATGACGGCCGCCGCCACCACGGGCCCGGCCAGCGGGCCACGGCCAGCCTCGTCCACCCCGGCGACCAGGCCGCCGCCATGCCAGTCGAAGCGCGCCTGCTCAGGCAAGGATTTTGCGGATGGCATCGGCTGCAAGGCGCGGCGTGTCGCGCCGCAGGTCTTCGTGCAGGGTGGCAAAGCGCCGCTCGAGCGACGCGATGCGCGCGGGATCCTGCCGGGGCGCATCGAGCCACTGCTGCACGGCGGCGGCCAGCGCCTGGGGCGTAGCCGCGTCCTGCAGCAGCTCGGGCACGACGAAGTCGCGGCACAGGATGTTGGGCAGACCCACCCAGGGCTGCAGCTGCTTGCCGCGCATCAGGCGCCAGCTGATGGGGTGCATGTGATAGCCAATCACCATGGGGCGCTTGAACAGCGCCGCCTCCAGCGTGGCGGTGCCGCTGGCGATCAGTGTCACGTCGCAGGCGGCCAGCACCTGGTGCGACTGGCCGGTGACGATGGTGAGGGAATCCTGCACACCGCATTCGCGCGCGATCTGCGCGATGCGCTCACGCTGTGCGGGCACCGCAGGAACTATCATTTTGATAGCTTGTCGCGCTTGTTTGACAAGGGCTGCGGCCTGAAAGAAGGGTCTTGCGATATAGGCCACCTCGGCCGAGCGGCTGCCGGGCAGGATGGCCAGCACCTCGTCCCCGCCCGCCAGGCCCAGCTGGGCGCGCGCGGCCGCGCGGTCGGGCTGCATGGGGATGACGCTGGCCAGCGGATGGCCCACGTAGGTGGCGGCAATGCCGTGGCGCGCGAGCAGCTCGGGCTCGAACGGGAAGATGCACAGCACATGGTCGGCCGCGGCGCGGATCTTCTCCACGCGGTCGGCGCGCCAGGCCCAGATCGAGGGACAGACGAAGTGCACCGTCTTCACGCCCGCGGCGCGCAGGTCACGCTCGAGGCCGAGGTTGAAGTCGGGTGCGTCCACGCCGATGAACACATCGGGCCGGTCGGCAAGCAGGCGCGCACGCAGCGCGCGCCGGATCTTCAGAATGCCCAGCAGGCGCCGCACGAGCTCGATGCTGTAGCCATGCACGGCCAGCCGCTCACTGGGCCACCAGGCATCGAAACCACGCTCCTGCATGCGCGGCCCACCAATGCCCATGGCGGCCACATCGGGCCACTGGGCGCGCAGGCCGTCGAGCATCAGGCCCGCGAGCAGATCGCCCGACGTCTCGCCGGCCACCATGGCAACGCGGGGGCTGCGGGGCTGCATGGCGCCGGACGGCCGTTCAGCGCGCAATGCCACGCTGCGAGGCGGCGATGAAGTCGCGCAGCAGGGCGATGTCGCCCTCGGCCTCCGGGTGGGCCAGCGGCAGCTCGGCCATGGCCGACAGCGCGGCCTCGAGCGTGAGACCCTGGCGGTACAGCAGACGATAGGCCTGCTTGAGCGCGGCCACGCGCTGGGCCGAGAAGCCCCGGCGGCGCAGGCCTTCGAGGTTCAGGCCGCGCACGGCCAGGGGATTGCCGTCCACCATCATGAAGGGCGGCACGTCCTGCGAGACATGGCTGGCAAAGCCCGCCATGGCGTGGGCCCCAATGCGCGAGAACTGGTGCACGCCCGTCAGGCCGCCGATGATGACCTGGTCACCCACATGCACGTGCCCTGCGAGCGTGGCGTTGTTGGCCAGGATGGTCTGATTGCCCACCACGCAGTCGTGCGCGATGTGTACGTAGGCCATGATCCAGTTGTCGTCGCCCACACGCGTTTCGCCCCTGTCCTGCACGGTGCCGGTGTTGAAGGTGCAGAACTCGCGGATGGTGTTGCGGTCGCCAATCACCAGTCGCGTGGGCTCACCCGCGTATTTCTTGTCCTGCGGCGCGGCGCCCAGCGATGCGAACTGGAAGATGCGGTTGTCCTCGCCGATGCGGGTGTGGCCCTCGATCACGCAATGCGCGCCCACGCTGGTGCGCGCACCGATGCGCACATCGGCACCGATGACGGCGTAGGGCCCCACGGTGGCGCTGGGATCGATCTCGGCCCCGGGCGCGACGATGGCCGTGCTGTGGATGTTGCTCACGGGTTGGTGCTTCAACCGCCGACGTTGCGCATGGTGCACATGAGCTGGGCCTCGCAGGCCACATCCTCGCCCACGCGGGCCACACCGTTGAAGCGCCAGACACCGGCGCGCACGCGGTCGATCGTGATCTCCAGGATCAGCTGGTCGCCCGGCTCCACGGGACGCTTGAAGCGCGCGCCGTCGATGCCGACGAAGTAGTAGATGTTGTTCTCGTCCGGCACCTGCCCCATGGCGTCGAAGGCCAGCAGGCCCGCGGCCTGGGCCAGGGCTTCGAGGATGAGCACGCCGGGCATGACCGGACGGCCGGGGAAATGGCCCGTGAAATAGGGCTCGTTGAAGGTGACGTTCTTGATCGCGCGAATGCGCTGGTTGCGCTCAAGCTCCACCACCTTGTCCACCAGGAGGAACGGGTAGCGGTGCGGTAGTTGCTTGAGGATTGCGTGAATGTCCATCATTGTTGTGTTGCGGCTGAGCCGTCCTTGAGTGTTTGTTCCAGCGCCTTGATGCGCTCGCGCAGCCGGTAGAGCTGGCGCAGCGTGGCCGCGTTCTTTTCCCACCTGGCGTTGTCATCCATGGGAAACACCCCGGTGTACTGGCCCGGCCTGGTGATCGAATGGGTGACGACCGTGCTCGTGGAAACGTGGACATTGTCCGCCAATTGCAAATGCCCCACGATGCGCGCCGCGCCAGCGATGGTGCAATGCGCACCGATGTGCGTGCTGCCCGCCACGGCCGCACAACCGGCCATGGCCGTGTGCCGGCCCACATGCACGTTGTGGGCGATCTGGATGAGGTTGTCGAGCTTGACGCCGTCCTCGATCACCGTGTCGTCGAGCGCGCCACGGTCTATGCAGGTGTTGGCGCCTATCTCCACATCGTCACCAATGCGCACGGCGCCGAGCTGCTCGATCTTGACCCACGCGCCGCGCTCGTTGGCAAAGCCAAAGCCGTCTGCGCCTATCACCACGCCCGGATGCAGGATGCAGCGCGCGCCCACCACGCAGCGCTCGCCCACCGTGACGCGTGACTTGAGCACGGTGTGCGCGCCGATCACGGCGCCGCGCTCGACCACGCACAGCGGGCCGATGCTGGCCGTGGGATGCACCTGCGCCTGCGGATCGACCACCGCGCTCGCGTGAATGCCGGGCTGGGCGCCCTGCCCGTGTGCGCGTGCCCACAGCTGGGTGACGCGCGCATAGTAGGCATAGGGATCGGGCGCCACGATGCAGCCGCCGCGCGCGAGCGCCACGTCGCGCATGGCCGGGGCCACGATCACACAGGCCGCGCCGGAGGCAGCGAGTTGCGAGCGGTAGCGGGGGTTGCTCAGAAACGTCAGATCCCCGCCGCCGGCCGACTCCAGAGGCGCCAGACGCTCGATCTCGGTGTCCCGGCCGACGCCCTCGAGCTGCCCACCGAGCGCATCGACGATCTGCCCGAGTTGCAAACTCACGCCCTGCCCATCCGTGCGTTGGGGAAATGAATCACTTGCCGCCGTTGCCGGCAGCGTTCATGGCCTTGATCACCTTGTCGGTGATGTCGTGCTTGGGGTTGATGTAGACGGCCTCCTGCAGGATCACGTCGTACTTCTCGGACTCCGCGAGCTGCTTGACGACGCGGTTGGCGCGCTCGAGCACCTGGCCGAGCTCCTCGTTCTTGCGCGCGGCCAGATCCTCCTGGAACTCGCGGCGCTTGCGCTGGAAGTCACGGTCCTGATCGACCAGCTGGCGCTGGCGCGTGACGCGCTGGCTCTCGGCCATGGTAGGAGCCTCGCGCTCAAACTTCTCGGTCGCGCTCTTGAGGGAGTTGCCCATGTCGACGAGTTCCTTCTCGCGCTTGGAGAACTCCTGCTCCAGCTTGGCCTGGGCCGCCTTGGCGGTGTTGGCCTCACGGAAGATGCGGTCGGTGTTGACGAAGCCGGCCTTGAACTCCTGGGCCTGGGCCGGCACGGCAGCGGCCAGCGAGCCCAGCAGGATAACCAGGGGAATATGGCGGGAAAGGGATTTCATTAGAAGGAGGTTCCGATCTGGAATTGCAGTTTCTGGATTCTATCGCCGGCAAATTTGCGTACCGGATGTGCATAGGCCAAACGCAGGGGGCCAAGTGGAGAAATCCAGCTCAGGCCCAGGCCCGCGGAGGCGCGCAGCTCGCTGAGTTCCCAATTGTCCTTCTCGCCATACACATTGCCCGCATCGACAAACGCGAACCAGCGCAGCGTGCGGTCGTTGCCCGCGCCGGGGAACGGCGCGATGAGCTCCGCGTTGAGCGTGATCTTCTTGGGGCCGCCGAGCGACGCGCCGGTCACGTCACGCGGGCCCAGCGTGCCCTGGTCGAAGCCGCGCACGGAGCCCAGGCCACCCGAATAGAAGTTCTTGAACACCGGGAAGGGCTGGCCGTTCATACCCTTGCCCAGGCCCAGCTCGCCATTGAAGGCGAAGGTGTACTGCTTGGTCAGCGGAATGTACTGCTGGTACTGGTAGTTGCCGCGGATGTAGCGCGCATCACCGGCCACGGACCATTCGGTGTTCAGGCGCTGGTAGCGGCCCGAATTGGGCGCCAGCGCGCTGTCGCGGTCGTCGCGCGACCAACCTATGGTGAGCGGCAGCGACCAGCTCGTCTCGCCGAACTCACGCGCATAGGCCAGATAGGCCGCGGGAATGTTGGTGCCGGACTTGATCTCGGTGCGCTCCAGGCCGCCGCCGAAGAACACGGTGTCGGTCTCGCTGAAGGGCACGCCAAAGCGCACGCTGCCGCCGGCCGTGACCAGCTCGTAGTCGCCGCCCTGGAACTCATAGGGCTTGGCCGTGCGGTAGTACAGATCGAGCGTGCGCGAGATGCCGTCCTGTGTGAAGTACGGGTCGGTGGTCGAGAACACCAGCGTGCGGCGGTACTTGCTGGTGTTCACATCGACACCCAGATAGTTACCCGAACCGAAGACGTTCTCCTGCTTGATGCCGAAGGACAGCGAAACCTTCTCGGCACTGGAGAAGCCCGCACCCAGCTGCAGCGAGCCCGTGGGCTTTTCGACCACGTTGATCACCAGGTCCACCTGATCGGGCGAGCCCGGCACGTCCTGCGTCTCCACGTTGACCTCGGTGAAGAAGCCCAGACGGTCGACGCGGTCGCGCGAGAGCTTGATCTTGTCACCGTCGTACCACGAGGCCTCGAACTGGCGGAACTCGCGCCGGATGACTTCGTCGCGCGTGCGGTTGTTGCCGCTGACCTGGATGCGGCGCACATAGGCGCGGCGCGAGGGCTCGGCGCGCAGCACCAGGGCCACGCGGTTGTTCTCGCGGTCGATCTCGGGCACGGCCTCGACGCGCGCAAAGGCAAAGCCGAAGTTGCCGAAATGGTCGGTAAAGGCCTTGGTCGTCTCGGCCACCTTGTCGGCGTTGTAGGGCTCGCCGGGGCGGATGGTGATGAGCGACTTGAACTCGTCGTCGCGGTCGAGGTAGTTGCCCTCGAGTTTCACGCCCGAGACCACGTAGCGCTGGCCCTCGGTGACGTTGATGGTGATGGTGATGTCCTGCTTGTCCGGAGAAATGGCCACCTGCGTGGAGTCGATGCGGAACTCCAGGTAGCCGCGCGCCAGATAGTACGAGCGCAGCGTCTCCAGATCGGCATTGAGCTTGGCGCGCGAGTAGCGGTCGGACTTGGTGTACCAGCTCATCCAGCCGCCCGTGTCCTGATCGAACAGCCCCTTGAGCGTGGACTCGCTGAACGCGTGGTTGCCCACGATGCGGATGTCCTTGATCTTCGCGGGCTCGCCCTCGGTCACCGTGAACGTCAGGTTCACGCGATTGCGCTCCATCGGCGTCACCGTGGTCACGACCTCGGCGCCGTACAGGCTCTTGTTGATGTACTGGCGCTTCAATTCCTGCTCGGCACGGTCTGCCAGGGCCTTGTCAAAGGGGCGGCCCTCGGCCAGGCCCACGTCGCGCATGGCCTTCTTGAGCGTGTCCTTGTCGAACTCCTTGGTGCCGGCAAATTCCACGTCGGCAATGGTCGGGCGCTCCTCGACCACGACCACGAGCACATTGCCCACGGCCTCCAGGCGCACGTCCTTGAACAGCCCCAGCGCAAACAGCGCACGGATGGCGGCCGCGCCCTTTTCGTCGTTGTACTCATCGCCCACACGCAGCGGCAGCGACGCGAAGATGGTGCCGGGCTCGACACGCTGCAGGCCTTCGACGCGGATGTCCTGCACCTGAAACGGCGCCAGGGCCCAGGCATGGGAGGCAAGAACCATGGCCGCAACGGCCGACGCTGTGCGCACGCCCAGGCGATTGATGTGTTTTCTCATGAGTGAAAAGCTGGAGCCGCTGCCGCCGCTGGGGCAGCGTCGAATAGGTTAGCCAAATAGCCGGGTGAGATCGTTGAACAGGGCGATGGACATCATGAGAAGGAGGACTGCGACGCCCCCACGCTGCAAGCGTTCCATCCAGGCTTCGGACACGCTGCGTCCCGTGAGCCCTTCCCAAAGATAATACATCAGGTGCCCCCCATCGAGGACGGGCAGCGGCAGCAGGTTGAGCACGCCCAGGCTCACGCTGATGAGCGCCAGAAACGCCAGGTACTGCGTCAGGCCCATGCTGGCCGAGCGGCCCGCATAGTCGGCGATGGTCAGCGGCCCGCTGAGGTTCTTCACCGAGGCCTCGCCGATCACCATGCGCCCCATCATGCGCAGCGTCAGCGCCGACACTTCCCAGGTGCGCGCAATGCCCTTGGTGAGGCCTTCGATGGGCCCGTAGCGCACATCCACCATCTCCGGCACCGCGCCCACATAGGCGCCGATGCGGCCCACCGTGGCGTCGCCGTCCTGAACCGTGTCGGGCTGCACCAGGAGCTCGAGCGTCTTGCCCTCGCGCTCGACGCGCCAGTACTCCGCCACGGCCTTGCCGCCCTGCACGCCCGCGCGGATGAGCTGGCGCAGCTGCCCGCCATCGACCACGTCGTGCACGCCCATGCGCAGCACCAGATCGCCCGCGCGCAGGCCCGCGCGCTGGGCCGCCCCGCCCTCCATGACCTCGCCGAGCACCGGACGCGTCCAGGGGCCGACGATGCCTATCGTGCGAAACAGCTGCGGATCGGCGTCGCGCACCTGCAGGCCGCTCAGGGGCAGGACGAGCTCGTGCTCGGCGCCACCCTGCGCCGCACGCAGCCGAAGGCGCACATCCTCGCCCTCGAGCGCGCCGCGCGTGAGCGTCCAGCGCAGGTCCTCGAACGAGCGCACGGGCTCTGCCTCCTGCTCGCCCATGGCCGCGGCGACGACCAGCTCGCCGCCCTGCACGCCCGCGCGCTCGGCGATGGAGCCTGTCACGGGGCTGGCGAGCAAGGCCCTGGGTTCCTCGACGCCGCTCCAGTTGACGAGTGCATAGAGCAGCACGGCCAGCAGCAGATTGGCCAGCGGCCCCGCGGCGACGATGGCCGCGCGCGCGCGCAGCGGCTGGGTGTTGAAGGCCAGGTGGCGCTCCTCGGGCGCGACGGGGGCCTCGCGCTCGTCGAGCATGCGCACGTAGCCGCCCAGCGGAAACGCGCCGATGACGAATTCGGTGGGCGAGCCCTTGGGCTGCCAGCGCAGAAGCGGCCGACCAAAACCCACGGAGAAGCGCAGCACCTTCACGCCACAGGCCACGGCCACGCGGTAGTGGCCGTATTCGTGCACGGCGATCAAGAGGCCGAGCGCGACGACAAAGGCAACAATGGTGAGCATGTGGTTCAACCCCAAAAACAATAGCTGTCGACGCCCTATCTACACGGAATTCAAGGCAAAAACCACTTGAAAGCGTTGTAATCCAAGCGTGAACAGCTCTATTAACTGAAGCGCTGCGCCAGCTGCCGGGCCGCCGCACGCGTCTGCGTGTCCAGCTCCAGCAGGGCCTGCACGGTGTCCGGGTTGGAGGGCTGGACGGTCTCCAAAGTTGCAAGATTGAGCGCGTGGATCTGATCGAAGCGTATGCGCCGCTGCAGGAACGCCTCCACCGCCACTTCGTTGGCCGCATTCAGCACGGCCGTGGTGCCGGGCGCCGCGGCCAGCGCCTGCCAGGACAGGTGCAGGCCCGGAAAGCGCACGGCATCGGCCTGCTCGAAGGTCAGCGCCGCCAGCTGTGTGAAGTCGAGCACGCTCGCGCCGCTGGCGATGCGCTCGGGCCAGGCCAGGCCGCAGGCAATGGGCACGCGCATGTCGGGCGTGCCCAGCTGGGCGATGATGGACGCATCCTTGAACTGCACCATGGAATGGATGATCTGCTGCGGGTGGATCACCACCTTGATTTGCTCGGGCGCGAGATCGAACAGCCAGCGCGCCTCGATGACCTCGAGCGCCTTGTTCATCATGGTGGCCGAGTCGATGGTGATCTTGCGCCCCATGGCGAAGTTGGGGTGGGTGCAGGCCTCCTCCACGGTCACGTCGCGCAGCGTGGCCGGCTCGCGCGTGCGAAACGGCCCACCCGATGCGGTCAGCAGCACATGGTCCACGCGCTGCGCCCAGGTGGCAGGGTCCTCGGGCAGGCTCTGGAAGATGGCCGAATGCTCACTGTCGATGGGCAGCAGCGTCGCCCTGCCCTCGCGCACGGCGCGCATGAAGACCTCGCCGCCGACGACCAGCGCCTCCTTGTTGGCCAGCAGCAGGCGCTTGCCCGCGCGCGCCGCAGCCAGGCAGGGCGCCAGGCCCGCCGCGCCCACGATGGCGCCCATGACGGCATCGACCTGCTCATGCGAAGCTATTGTTTCAAGAGCATCCGGCGCTTGCAGCACCTGCGTTGGAAGGTCGTTCTGCTTCAACTTGTCGGCCAGCTGGCGCGCGTGCGCCGCGCTGGCCATGACGGCGTAGCGCGGCCGCAGCTGCGCGCATTGCGCGAGCATCAGCTCCACCTGCGTGGCGGCGCTCAGGGCAAAGACTTCGTAGCGGTCGGGGTGGCGTGCGAGCACGTCCAGCGTGTTGGTGCCTATGGATCCTGTGGAGCCCAGGACGGTGATTTGTTGTTTCATGCGTCAAAACCGAGAAAGCATCATGGCCAGCGGCAACGTGGGCAGGAGCGCGTCGATGCGGTCGAGCACACCGCCATGGCCGGGCAGCAGGCCGCTGCTGTCCTTGACGCCGGCGCTGCGCTTGATGAGCGATTCCACCAGGTCGCCGACCACGCTCATGGCCGTCATGAAGACGGCGCCCAGGGCCAGCAGCCACCAGCCATGGCGGACCAGCTGCGTGTACAGGCTGGGCGCCTGGGCCTGCCAATGCGCGTCGCCCGCCACCCAGGCGGTGGCCAGAACCAACACGCCGAGCATGCCGCCCCAGGCGCCCTCCCAGCTCTTGCCGGGGCTGATGGAGGGCGCGAGCTTGGCCCGGGTGAAGCGCAGGCCGAAGGCGCGGCCGGCAAAGTAGGCACAGGTATCGGCCATCCAGACCAGGGTCAGCACGGACAGCAGAAAGTTGACGCCGGCCACGCGCGCCTGCGCCACGGCCAGCCAGGCCAGCCACAGCGCGAGCACCCCGCCCACGATGCGCACGGCGCGCGGCACCTTCGGCCAGCCCGGCACGCCGCCGCGCAGCAGGGCCGCGCCGCCCAGCACCCAGGCCGCGCCGCCCAGCGTCCAGAGCCAGGTCAGCGGCTGCTGCAGCCAGCCGCCTGCCCAGCTCGCCGCGCACAGGGCCAGGCACAGCGCGCCCAGCGCCAGGCTGGCGCCGCCGCCCAGGCCATTGAGCCGGCCCCATTCCCAGGCGCCGGCGGCCATGAAGAGCAGCGTGATGGCCGCGAACGGCACGAAGGAGGGATAGAACAGCGCCGGCAGAAAGATCGCCAGCAGGACCAGGGCTGTGATGACACGTTGCTTGAGCATCGAAGCCCTTTCACGGAAACGGGGAAGCCGGTGCGCGGATCAGGCGCGCATCGGGGCGGGCGGCTCCTGCTGCAGTTGCTCGGAGGTGCGGCCGAAGCGGCGCTCGCGCCCGGCGTAGTCGGCAATCGCCTCGTCGAGCGCGGCCTCGTCGAAGTCGGGCCACAGGCGGTCGCTGAAGAACAGCTCGGAATAGGCGGCCTGCCAGAGCAGGAAGTTGCTGATGCGCTTCTCCCCGCCGGTGCGGATCAACAGGTCCGGGTCGGGCACATGGGCCATGTCCATGGCCGCATGCAGGCTGGCCTCGGTGATCGCCTCGCCGCGCTCGGCGAGCCTGGCCGCGGCCTGGGCGATGTCCCAGCGGCCGCCGTAGTTGAAGCAGACGTTGAGCGTCATGCGCACATTGGCGGCGGTGGCGGCCTCGGCCTGCTCGAGCGCCGCGCGCATGGCGGGCGACAGGCTGGCGCGCTCGCCCACGAAGCGCAGACGCACGCCGTCATTGGTCAGCTGCGGCACCTCGCGCACCAGGGCCTTGCCCATGAGCTCCATGAGTCCCGAGACCTCGTCCTGCGGGCGGTTCCAGTTCTCCGACGAGAACGCGAACACCGTGAGCACCTTGACGCCGCGCGCCACGCAGGCGCGCACGCAGCGGCGCAGGGACTCCACGCCCTGGCGGTGGCCGGCCAGGCGCGGCAGGAAGCGCCGCGTGGCCCAGCGGCCATTGCCATCCATGACGATGGCGATGTGATGGGGAACGACGGCTGCGGACGCCTTGGACATGGGCGTCGCGATCAGATGGCCAGAATGTCCTGCTCCTTGGCCGCGACCAGGGAGTCGATCTCTGCGATGTGCTTGTCGGTGACCTTCTGGATGTCGGCCTCGGCGCGCTTTTGCTCGTCCTCGGATGCGAGCTTGTCCTTGACCAGCTTCTTCACGGCCTCGTTGGCATCGCGGCGCAGGTTGCGCACGGCCACCTTGGCGCTCTCGCCTTCGTTGCGCGCGAGCTTGGTCATCTCCTTGCGGCGCTCCTCGCTCATGGGCGGCATGGGCACGCGAATCAGGTCGCCCATGCTGGCCGGGTTCAGGCCCAGCTCGCTCTCGCGGATGGCCTTCTCGATCTTCGCGCCCATGTTCTTCTCCCAGGGCTGCACGCTGATGGTGCGCGCATCGATCAGGGAGACGTTGGCCACCTGCGACAGCGGCACCATGGAGCCGTAGTACTCGACATGGATGGCGTCGAGCAACTGCGGGTTGGCGCGGCCCGTGCGCACCTTGGAGAGGTTGTTCTTGAGCGCGTTGATGGACTGGTCCATCTTGGCGTCGAGGTTCTTCTTGATGTCGGCAATCGTCATGTGAATTCCTTCAGCGGGCTGTCGGCGCGCACGTGCGGCAAAGCGCTCAAGCGTACACCAAGGTGCCCTCGTCCTCACCCATGACCACGCGCCTGAGGGCGCCGGGCTTGAGAATGGAGAACACGCGGATCGGCAGCTTCTGGTCGCGGCACAGCGCAAAGGCCGTGGCATCCATGATGCCCAGGTTGCGCACCATGGCCTCGTCGAAGGACAGGCGGGCGTAGCGCGTGGCCGTCGGGTCCTTCATGGGGTCGGCGGTGTACACGCCATCGACCTTGGTGGCCTTGAGCACGAGCTCGGCGCCGATCTCCGCGCCGCGCAGCGCAGCGGCCGTGTCGGTGGTGAAGAACGGGTTGCCCGTGCCCGCGGCAAACACCACCACCTTGCCCTCTTCGAGGTATTGCAGCGCCTTGGGACGCACATAGGGCTCGACCACCTGCTGGATGTCGATGGCCGACATGACGCGCGCGGTCACGCCCTGCTTGTTCATGGCATCGGCCAGGGCCAGCGAGTTCATCACCGTGGCCAGCATGCCCATGTAGTCGGCCGTGGCGCGGTCCATGCCCTCGGCACCACCGGCCACGCCACGGAAGATGTTGCCCCCGCCGATCACCACCGCCACCTGCACGCCCAGGCGCGTGACCTCGACCACCTCCTGCACCATGCGCACGATGGTGTTGCGGTTGATGCCGAAGGCGTCGTCGCCCATGAGCGCCTCGCCAGACAACTTGAGCAGGATGCGCTTGTGGGCTGGTGCGGCGTGGTTCATGGGCTGATTCTCCATAAGGTGAGGAACGGGATGGGACGGGGAAGCGGTGGTATCAGGCGCCGGCCTTGGCGGCGGCGACCTGGGCGGCCACTTCGGCGGCGAAGTCGTCGGCCTTCTTCTCGATGCCTTCGCCCACCACGTACAGCGTGAAACCCTTCACGGTGGTATTGGCGGCCTTGAGCATGGCGGCCACGGTCTGCTTGCCGTCGGCGGCCTTCACAAAGACCTGGTCGGCCAGCGACACTTCCTTGAGGTACTTCTGCACCGAGCCTTCGACCATCTTGGCGGCGATGTCGGCGGGCTTGCCGGACTCGGCGGCCTTACCCTCGGCCACGGCGCGCTCCTTGGCGATCAGGTCGGCGGGCACGTCGGCGCTGGTCAGGGCCACGGGCTTCATGGCGGCCACGTGCATGGCCACGTCCTTGGCGGCGGTGGCGTCACCGTCGAACTCCACGACCACGCCGATGCGCGAGCCGTGCAGGTAGTGCGCCAGGCTCGAGCCGGCAAAGCGCTTGAAGCGGCGGAAGGACATGTTCTCGCCGATCTTGCCGATCAGGCCCTTGCGCACGTCCTCCAGCGTCGGGCCGAAGCCGTCCTGCTCGTAGGCGAGTTGGCCCAGGGCGTCGATGTCGGCGGGGTTGTGCTCGGCCACCAGCCTGGCGGCGGCGTTGGCCATGGCGATGAAGCTGTCGTTCTTGGACACGAAGTCGGTCTCGCTGTTGACCTCGACCAGCGCACCCACGTTGCCGTTGATGCTTGCCGCCACGACGCCTTCGGCCGTCACGCGCGATGCGGCCTTGCCGGCCTTGGTGCCGAGCTTGACACGCAGCAGCTCCTCGGCCTTGGCCATGTCACCACCGGCCTCGGTCAGGGCCTTCTTGCATTCCATCATGGGAGCGTCGGTCTTGCCACGCAGTTCGGCGACCATGCTTGCGGTAATAGCAGCCATCGTATTTCTCCAGTATTTCAGTTTGCTTCGTTACAGATATGAGAGCTAAAAAAAAGGGGGCTCACAGGGGCCCCGCTTTTTTTGCGACGCATCGCGCGGCCTGTTGATCAGGCGGCGTTTTCGTCCACTTCCACGAATTCGTCTGCGCCTTCTGCCACGGCCTTGACCACTTCCTCGACGGCGCTGTTCTTGCCTTCGAGGATGGCGTCGGCGATGCCACGGGCGTACAGCGCCACGGCCTTGGCCGAGTCGTCGTTACCGGGGATCACGTAGTCGATGCCCTCGGGGTTGTGGTTGGAGTCCACCACGCCGATCAGCGGGATGCCCAGCTTCTTGGCCTCGGACACGGCGATCTTGTGGAAACCCACGTCGATCACGAAGATGGCGTCGGGCAGGGCGTTCATGTCCTGGATGCCGCCGATGTCCTTCTCGAGCTTCTCGAGCTCGCGCACGAACATCAGCTGCTCCTTCTTGCTCATGGACTCGAGACCGGCTTCCTGCTGGGCCTTCATGTCCTTCAGACGCTTGATCGAGGTCTTGACGGTCTTGAAGTTGGTCAGCATGCCGCCCAGCCAGCGCTGGTCGACATAGGGCACGCCTGCGCGCTGCGCCTGCTCGGCCACCAGCTCACGGGCCTGGCGCTTGGTGCCGACCATCAGGATGGTGCCGCGGTTGGCGGCGAGCTGCTTGGCGAACTTCTGCGCCTCCTGGAACATCGGCAGCGACTTTTCCAGGTTGATGATGTGAATCTTGTTGCGATGGCCGAAGATGTAGGGGGCCATCTTGGGGTTCCAGAAGCGGGTCTGGTGGCCAAAGTGGACACCGGCTTCCAGCATTTCGCGCATGGTGACGGACATATGGGTACTCCAAAGGTTGGGTCTGAAATCCAGCCCCCATAATTGCGCCCTGCAGCACACCTGCCCGGCATGCCTGATGCAGACCACAACACCTGGACGGGGCTGGTTTGCGATTGGTCCTGCCGCATACCACCCAGATTCACGGGCAGTACTCGGCAAAACCCTGGGATTCTAGCACACAGCCCATGTTCACCGACCTTGTCTCCACCCGCGCGCGGCTCGCCGGCAGCCACGGCAGTGCCAGCGCCGAGCTCGAGCGCTGCATAGCCGCGGCCCAGGGCCCCGCCTGCGCCCATGTGTTTCGCGACTGCTGCCACGACGAGGCACGCGCCGCCGCCCGCGCCCCCGGCGTGGAGCAGCTGCCGCTCGCGGGCCTGGCCGTGTCGGTCAAGGATTTGTTCGACATCCGCGGCCTGACGAGCGCCGCCGGCTCCACGGTGCTGGCCGACGCGCCGCCGGCCCCGGCCGACTGCACCGCCGTGGCGCGCCTGCGCCGCGCGGGTGCCGCCATCGTGGGGCACACGCACATGGTGGAGTTCGCCTTCTCCGGCGTGGGCGTGAACCCGCATTTCGGCACCCCCGCAGCATTCGATGCACGCCATGGCGCCCTGCCCGGCCCGGCGCGCGTGCCGGGCGGCTCGTCCTCGGGTGCGGGTGTGTCGGTGGCCACGGGCGCGGCCTTCGTCGCGCTGGGGTCGGACACGGGCGGCTCCATCCGCATCCCCGCGGCGCTCAACGGCTGCGTGGGCTTCAAGAACACGGCGCGCCTCGTCCCCACGGACGGCGCCGTGCCGCTGTCGACCACGCTGGACACGGCCTGCGCGCTCACGCGCAGCGTGCGCGACGCCATCGTGGCGCACGAGGTCCTGGCCGCGCGCCGCGTCACGCGCAGCTCGGCGCCGCTGTCCGCCTGGCGCCTGGCCGTGCCGCGCACGCTGATGCTCGACGCGCTCGACGCCCCTGTCGCGCGCGCCTTCGCGCGCACGCTCGAGCGCCTGCGCCGCGCCGGCGCGCAGATCGTCGACATCACCCTGCCCGAGATCGGCGAGCTCGCCCACATCAACGCCACGGGCGGCTTTTCCGCGGCCGAAAGCTACGCCTGGCACCGTGCGCTGCTCGCGCGGCACGCCGAGCAGTACGACCCGCGCGTGCGCGCCCGCATCGAGCGCGGCGCCGCCATGTCCGCCGCCGACTACATCGACCTGCTGCACGCGCGCCGCGCCTGGATGGCGCGCATGCAGGCCGCCATGGACGGCTTCGATGCCCTGCTCTCGCCCACCGTGCCCATCGTGGCGCCCACGCTCGCATCGGTGGCGCCGGGCAGCGAGCGCGACGCGGAGTTCTTCCGCGTCAACGCCCTGCTGCTGCGCAACACCAGCGTGGTGAACATGCTCGACGGCTGCGCCCTGTCGCTGCCCTGCCACGAGGCCGGCGAACTGCCCGTGGGCCTGATGCTGTGGCATGGCGCGCTGCGCGACGACGCGCTGTTGAACATCGCCCTGCTGATCGAGCAGGAACTACAATAACAATAGCTGCTCGCGCTTGTCCATCAAGCGCCACAGGTCAGTTTCATGCTCAGGTGGCGAATCCTGTTGATTCGCCTGCCAGGCCCGTCAACACCCAGCGCCGCTTGAGCCCAGTTTCACCAAGAATTTCATGCAGATAGCCATCGTGGGCGCCGGCATCGTCGGCGCGGCCACCGCCTATGAATTGGCCGCCGACGGCCACCAGGTCACCCTCTTCGAACAACGCGCCGCCGCCGCCGAGGAGGCCAGCTTCGGCAGCGCCGGCCTGCTCGCGCCCGCGCTGCTCCTGCCCTGGGCCGTGCCCGGCGTGGGCGCCGGACGCCTCTGGCGCGACCCGTCGAGCCCGCGCCTGGCACGCGGCGCCGCCAGCGCTGGTCTGGCCTGGCGCTGGCGCTGGTCGAAGGCCGGCCGCAGTCCCGGCATGCCCGCTCTCTTGAGCGCGCTCGACGGCCTGGGCCGCTACAGCCTGGCACGCACGCGCGCCCTGGCCCAGCGGTTCGACATGGACATGGAGGCCAGCCGCGGCACGCTGGTGCTGCTGCGCCGGCCCGAGGATATGGAGCCGCTGCAGCCCCTGCTGCAGAGGCTGCGCGAGGCCGGCGAGGTGCTGCAGGAAGTGGATGCGGACACGGCGCGCCTGATCGAGCCCGGCCTGTGCACCGACGCGCCGCTCGCCGGCGCCCTGCACGCACCCGACGGCCAGGCCGGCAACTGCCGGCTGTTCGCCCAGATCCTGCGCCACGCGGCCCAGGCGCAGGGCGCGCAGTTCGTCTTTGGCGCGCGCGTGCAGGCGCTCGGCCGCGGCCATGCCGGCGTGCAGATCGCGGGCGAGGCGGCGCCCCGGCGCTTCGACGCCGTCGTGCTGTGCGCGGGTCTGGCCAGCGCCGCCCTGCTGCGCCCGCTGGGCCTGCATCTGCCCATGGCGGCCGTGAACGGCTACAGCATCAGCGCGCCGCTGCGCGAGGACAGCCATGCCCCGCAGGGCAGCGTGATCGACCCGCTGCACCGCATCACCATCACGCGCCAGGGCCAGCGCGTGCGTGTCTCGGGCGGCGCGGAGCTCGGCCACGGCGGCGGCACGCCGCACGCACCCACGCTGCAGACGCTGTACCTGGCGCTCTCGGGCTGGTTTCCGGGCGGCGCGCTCACCTCGTCGCCGCAGGTGCAGGTCTGGCGCGGCGCGCGCCCCACGCTGCCCGATGGCGCGCCCGTGATCGGCGCGAGCGGCCACACCGGCCTGTGGCTCAACACCGGCCACGGCGCCTGCGGCTGGGCCCAGGCCTGCGGCAGCGCGCGCGCACTGGCCGACCTGATCGCCGATCGCGCGCCCGCCAAAGACCTGCAGCCCTTCGGCATGGGGCGCTTCTGACCTTCGGCCACAGGACGAGGCGCGCACGGGGCGCCACAATGCGCCCATGCAGCGCATCACGACTGACCAGCCCCATCCCCTGTTCGACAGCGCGGCCACGCGCCGCATCGAGGCCGCGGCCGCCGCCACCCTGCCCGCGCACACGCTGATGCAGCGCGCCGGCCGCGCCACGGCCCGCCTGGCGCTGGCGCTGGCGCCGCATGCGCGCTGCATCTGGATCGCCTGCGGCGGGGGCAACAACGGCGGCGACGGGCTCGAGGCCGCCGCGCTGCTGCGCCGCGCCGGCCACCCCGTGCTCGTCACCTGGCTGGGCACACCCGATGCGCTGCCGGCCGACGCGCGCCTGTCCTGGCAGCGCGCACGCGATGCCGGCGTGCCGTTTGCCGACACCCCGCCCACGCTGGGCCCGCAGGATCTGTGCGTGGACGCGCTGCTCGGCCTGGGCCTCACGGCCGCGCCGCGCGAGCAGCCGCCCGACGCGCGCCTGCTGGCCTGGCTCGCGCAGATGCGTGCAAGCCCCGCGCCCACGCTCTGCGTGGACCTGCCCTCGGGCCTGATCGCGGACACGGGCCAGTACGCACCCGGATTTGCCGCCAGCGGCACGGCCCTGGCACCACGCCACACCCTGACGCTGCTCACGCTCAAGAGCGGGCTGTTCACCGCCCACGGGCGCGACGCCGCGGGCAGCGTCTGGTTTGACGACCTGGGGGTTGCGCCCACCGAGGCCCCCTCCGAAGCTCCCTGCGCCTGGCTCGCCGGGCCACCACCCGCCGCCCCGCGCGCCCACGCCAGCCACAAGGGCAGCCGTGGCGACGTGGCCATCATCGGCGGCGAGGGCCTGGCCGCGCGCGGCATGGGCATGACGGGCGCGGCCCTGCTGGCCGCCGGCGCCGCCCTGCACGCGGGTGCCGGGCGCGTGCTGCTGGCCCTGCTCGACGCTGGCGCCTGCACGGCCCTGCCAGGGCAGCCCGAGATCATGCTGCGCCGCGTCGACGCGCTCGCCCTGCACCAGGGTGCCGTGGTCTGCGGCTGCGGGGGTGGCGCGGCCGTGGCCGGCGTGCTGCCCCAGGTGCTGCAGCAGGCCACGCGCCTGGTGCTCGACGCCGACGCGCTCAACGCCATCGCCGCCGATGCGGCGCTCCAGCAACAGCTGCGCGCCCGCGGCCAGCGCCCGGGCTGCGCCACCGTGCTCACACCCCACCCGCTCGAGGCCGCAAGGCTGCTGGCCTGCGACACGGCCCGCGTGCAGGCCGACCGCCTGGCCGTCGCCCAGGCGCTGGCCGATCGATTCGACTGCACGGCGCTGCTCAAGGGCTCGGGCAGCGTGATTGCCGCGCCGGGCCAGACGCCGCGCATCAACCCCACGGGCAACGCGCTGCTGGCCACGGGCGGCACGGGCGACGTGCTCGCCGGCCTGGTCGGCGCCCACCTGGCCGCCGCGCGCGAGGCCAACGCCACGGCCGCCTTCGACGCCGCCAGCCACGCCTGCTGGCAGCATGGCGCCGCAGCCGACCTCTGGCCCCCGGGGCAGGCGCTGACGGCCGGGCGGCTCGCGCGGGCGTTGGCCCGTTGAGCCTGCACAAACTCGGCCCGAACACATGCGGGTTTGCCCCAGCCGCGGCGGGCCTGCCGCGCCGCGCGCCTGCAGCACAATGCCGTCCACCCTCTTGCCCCCTCCAACAGCGCATGGACAGCATGGCAGTGACGCATTTCATACTCGCAGGGATGTTGGCCCTCTCGGTCGTGGTGCCCTTTGTGGCGCTGTACGCCGTCTCGCGCGTCAGAATGGGCCAGTACGCCACGCACGCCAGGATCCAGAAGCGGTTGTTCTGGGCCTGCATCGCCGGCGCGATCATTCTGGAGGTGCAGATCAGGCTCGCGGGCGGCTCGGGCAACTTCCTGCCGCAGGACGCCGTCGCGCGCGCACCCTTTCTCAAGCCCCTGCTGCTGGCCCATGTGGTGGGCGCGGTGCTGACCTACCTGGCCTGGGCACTGCAGCTCTTCAAGGCCGCGCGCAGCACCCGGGTCGCCGGGGTGTCGCCCGGGCATGTGCCGGCGTGGCACAGGCCACTGGGCTACTTCACGATCGCCGGGCTGTTCTACACGGCCATCACCGCCGTGCTGCTGTTTGTCTACGCGTATGTCCAGTAATGGCGTGACCCGGCGCGCCATGTAGCGTCGGCGTCGCCTTGCGATCAGCGCGCCGGTTGCCCCGCGGTTTCCACGATGGCGATCTGCCGCTCTAGCTGCGCTGCCAGTGGCGCGTCGCCCGCGGCCCGGGCCTGTTCGGCGCGCAGCCGCAGCCAGGCCCGCAGCGGGCGTGACCAGCCCTGGGCGGCGGCGGTGTCGCTGGCCAGGGCCAGCACCGCGGGCGTGGCGCGGCCGGCCTGCACGGCGGCGCCGGCGGCGACCAGGCGCGAGAGCGGGTCGGCCATCTCGGCCATTGCGCTGGCAGCCACCGCGCCGGTGGCGGCGGCGCGCTGGGCGGCGGGCAGCAGCGCGGCCTGCTCGGGCGCTAGCCGGCCGCCAAGATAGTCGGCATAGGCCTGCTCCTGCGCCGTGGCGTCCTGGCGCAGGGGCGCGAAGGCCGGGCAGTCGCCGCCCTCCAGGCTGGCGAGCCGCACCGCGCAGCGCATGAGCTCCACGCGCGCCAGCAGCTCGGGGCGGCCGGTGCGCGCCACCTCGGCACGGGCGCGCGCCCATTCCTGGCGGGCCACGCGGTCGTTGCCGGCCAGGTCGGCGGCCGTGGCGCGCTCGGCCGCGCCATGGGCGTTGGCCTGCCAGTCGGGCACGGCGGGCTGGTTGCCGCAGGCGGTCAGCAGTACGGCCAGCAGCAGGGCCGCGGCGGGCAGCGGCAGGTGGGGCGAACGTGGCGTGGAGGTCATGGCAATTTCAGCTCCGTGTCGCGCGCAAACGGCCATTTGCGGTTGATGTCGCTCACCAGGCCATCGACCTTGCGCAGGCTGGCCTCGACCTGGGCGCGCAGGGCGTCGAGGTCGGTGGTGGCCATGCGGGCGTTGGCGCCCACGGCCTTGGCCTCGGCGAGCACGGCGTCCAGCCGCGTGAGGCTCTGGCGCGCGTCCTGCAGCAGGCCGGTCAGCTGCTGTGCGCTGGCGCGCAGCTCGGGCACCAGGCCGGCCGCGCCCGGCGCGCCAAAGACCTGCTGGTCGGCCCGCGCGGCAAGCCCGTCCAGGCGCGCGAGCAGCTGCTGGCTGCGCTCAAGCGTCTGCAGCACGCGGCGCGCATCGCGCTCGTTGCCCATGAGCACGCCCAGGGCGCCGCCGGGGGCGTTCAGGCGCTGCGTCGTCTGCTGCAGCTGGGCCAGCGTGGCGGCCAGCGGCGCGTCGGGCGCGGTGATCTGCTGCAGGTTGCCCAGCAGCTCGCGCGCCGTGGCCATGAGCTGGGGTATCTCGGCCGCCGCGTCGCCGCGCAGCACGGGGCGCTCGGCGCCGGCGGGCAGCGGCGGGTCGGTCAGCACGCCGCTGTAGGCCTTGATGGTGGTGCCGCCGACCAGGCCGCGCACCAGGGTGAAGACGCTGGACTCGCGCAGCCAATGCGCGTCGCGCCGCGCCACGTCGATGAGGATGCGCACATTGCCGTCGCCGGCCAGCTCGATGCGGCGCACGCGGCCTATGGGAAAGCCCGAGAACGTCATGTCCATGCCCACGCTCACGCCCTCGGAGTCGTCGGCGATCAGCACCAGCGGCTGCGTGGGCTCGAAGGCGCCGCGCGCGTACAGCAGGTAGAGCACGGAGCCGGCGACCAGCGCCAGCGTGAGCAGCAGCAGCGCCGCGGCCTTCAGGCGCAGGTGGCGCACGGGGGGCAGCAGCTCCTCGGGCGCGGGTGCGGGCGGGGGTGCGGGCGGGGTGGGGGACATGTGGGGATCGTGCATATCAGTAGTAGTTGCCCAGCAGCGAGATCACCTCGATCAGCAGCAGCACGGCGAACATGCGCGCCAGGCCCCCCTGGCTCTGCCCACCCTGCAGCAGGCTGCGCGGCGGCGGGTACATGGCCGAGGCCATGGGGATGAGCGCCACGGCCATGCTGAACAGCAGGGTCTTGAGGCCGAACACCAGCGTGATCGAGGGCGTGAACACCTGGCCGAACATGCGCGTGTAGGCCGGCAGGCCCGCGGTGGTGAGCCCGTACACGCCAAGATAGGCCATGAACAGCGCCACTACGCAGGACAGCGCGGCCAGCGTGATGCAGGCGTGCACGCCCGCGAGCACGCGCGGCAGCAGCTCCATGCGCACCGGGTCTGCGCCGCGATCGGCCAGCGCCTGCAGGTGCCCGGCCGCGCGCAGGCGCGCGAGCTGGGCGCCGCTCGGCATGGTGCTGCGCATGGCGACGAAGAGCGCGGCCGTGAGCGGTATCAGCTCCAGCACCAGCACGCGGATCACCATCTCGAGTGCGTAGCGCGTCAGGCCATAGCTGTGGGCGGTGACGACGACGATGTGGGTGATGACCAGGCTCAAGAGCGCCGCCAGCGCCGTGAAGCCCAGCAGTATGGGCGCCGTGTCCATGAGCATCTGCCGCGCCAGGCGCGCGCGCGCCGCGGGCCGGTAGCTCGACGGCGAACAGGTCAGCACCAGCACCACGGCGCCCAGGTCGATGATGCGCCACCAGGCCAGGGCCCAGCGCAGGGCCAGCGCCCAGGCGCGCCGGGGCAGGTTCACGGACTGCAGGGCGATGCTCATGCGGCGATCATACGGGCACATGCCGTCTTTTTGGTAACAAATTGGCCTCCAGCGCCCTGCTGGCAAGCGCGAGCAGCTATCACTTGCATAGTGAACAGGCCACAGCCATCACACATGGCGGCGGGCCAGCGGGGCCAGGGCCGGCACGGGTTCGGCGTCGGCGCGCTCGTGCAGCGCCTCTATCACATGGCATTGCCCGCCCGTGCCGTCGCAGCGCGCGCGCAGGGCGAGCAGTTCCTGCTCCAGCGTGGCGAGCTCGGCCAGGCGCGTGCGCACATGCTGCAGATGGTCGTCCAGCGTGGCACAGGCGGCGTGGTCCGTGCCGCCCGCGGCCATGTCCAGCGCCAGCAGCGTGCGCACCTCGTCGAGCGACATGTCCATGGCCCGGCACAGGCGGATGAAGCGCAGCCGGTGCAGGTCGGATTCACTATAGAAGCGATAGCTGTTGCCGCCCCGCACGCCTGGCGCAAGCAGCCCTTCCTTCTCGTAATAGCGGATGTTGGCGGCCGATACGCCCGAGAGCCGGGCGGCGTCGCCTATGCGGTGGCGGGGGTGATGCTCTGCCATGCTTGACCTTGAAGTGACTTGAAGGTTTCCAATGGTCGCATGAACCACAGCCACGTTCCACATGTGCCCGGCCAGCCCCCTGCCGGCGCACACCCCCATGACCACCACCACGGCCATGGTCATGCCCATGCCCATGCCCATGCCCATGCCCATGACCATGACCATGCGCACGCCCATGCCCATGACCATGACCATGCGCACGCCCATGCAACGCCCACGGCGCAATGCGCCACGGGCGGCGCGGCCTGCGGCGGCTGCGCGGGCGAGCATGGCCACGACGCCCTGCCCCGCTGGCCGCGCATTGCCGCGGCCCTGGCCCTGGCCACGGGCGCCGAGGTCGCGCACTGGCTCGAGCAGGACATGGCCGGCATGGCGCTGGCGCTGCTGGCCATCGCGCTCGCGGGCCTTGGCGTGTACCGCGCGGGCCTCAAGGATCTGGGCCGGCTGCGCCTGGGCATCAACGCGCTGATGACGGTGGCCGTCACGGGCGCGGTGCTGATAGGCCAATGGCCCGAGGCCGCCATGGTCATGGCGCTGTATGTGGCGGCCGAGCGCCTCGAGCATGGCGCCATGGACCGCGCGCGCCACGCCATCCGCGGCCTGCTGCAGCTCGCCCCCGCCACGGCCGATGTGCTGCAGGCCGACGGCAACAGCCTGCGCCTGCCCGTGGACCAAGTGGCGCAGGGCGCCGCCGTGCGCATCGCACCGGGCGCCCATGTGCCGCTGGACGGCACCGTCACCCAGGGCATGAGCGCCGTGAACCAGGCGCCGATCACCGGCGAGAGCCAGCTGGCCGACAAGGCCCCGGGCGACCCGCTCTACGCCGGCAGCGTGAACCAGCATGGCGAGCTCTTGATGCGCGTGACCGCGCCCGCGGGCGACACACTGCTCGCGCGCATCGTGCGCGCCGTGGAGCAGGCCCAGGCCGGCAAGGCGCCGCTGCAGCGCTTCGTGGACCGCTTTGCCGCCGTCTACACGCCCATCGTCTTCGCGCTGGCCCTGCTGCTGGCGCTGGCCGCGCCCACGCTCATGGGCTGGAGCTGGCACCAGGCCGCCTACCAGGCGCTGGCGCTGCTGGTCATCGCCTGCCCCTGCGCGCTGGTCATCTCCACGCCGGTTACGGTGGTCAGCGCGCTCACGGCGGCCGCGCGCCGCGGCATGCTGATCAAGGGCGGCGGCGCGCTCGAGGCCGCGCGCGGCCTGCGCGTGATGGCGCTGGACAAGACCGGCACGCTGACCACGGGCCAGCCCACGCTGGTGCACTGGCAGGCCCTCGCGGGCATGGACGAGGCCGGCGCCGCCGCCATCGCCTGGCAGCTCGCGGGCCGCTCCGAGCACCCGGTCTCGCGCGCCATCGCCGCGGGCCTGCCCGCGGCCGAGGCCAACGGCGTGCAAAACCTCGTCGCCCTGCCCGGGCGCGGCGTGCAGGCCGACATTGCCGGCCGGCGCTGGCAGCTCGGCAATCTGCGCTGGATGCGCGAGCAGGGGCTGGCGGGCGACGATCTCGAACGCAGCCTCCAGCAACACGAGGAACTGGGCCGCAGCGTCACCCTGCTGGCCGACGGCCAGGTCGTGCGCGCGCTGTTTGCCGTGGCCGACCCGCTGCGCCCGCATGCGCGCGATGCCATAGTGCAACTGCGCGCGCTCGGCGTGCGGCCCCTGGTGCTCAGCGGCGACAACCCGGCCACCGTGCGGGCCGTGGCGGCCGAGGCCGGCATCACCGGCGCCGAAGACGCGCGCGGCGGCCTGCTGCCGCAGGACAAGCTCGACGCCCTGGCCCAGCTACAGCGCGGCTGCGGCCCCACGGGCATGACGGGCGACGGCATCAACGACGCGCCGGCCCTGGCCCAGGCCGACATCGGCTTTGCCATGGGCGGCGCGCAGGGCACGGCCATGGCCAGCGAGACGGCCGACGTGGTGCTGATGCACGACGACCTGCGCCGCATCCCCGACACCATTCGCCTGTCGCGGCGCACGCACCATGTGCTGTGGCAGAACATCACCCTGGCGCTGACCGTGAAAGCGGCCTTCTTTATGCTTGCGCTGCTCGGCATGGCCACCATGTGGATGGCCGTGCTGGCCGACATGGGCGTGAGCCTGCTGGTCGTCGCCAACGGCCTGCGCCTGCGCCGCGCCCTGCCCCCACAAGAGCCCGAGCCACAGACACCATGAGCCAGACCCGCCAACGCGCCGCCTTTGACTACCTTGTGCAGCAGTTTCACGCCAGCACCGGCCAGGCCAAGGCCGATCGCTGGCGCTACCTCGAGGCCGCCCATGTGCTCGGCCAGAGCCGCCTGGCCCTGCACCTGCGCGCGCATTGGCTGATGCTGCGCTTTGCCCGGTCGCTCGGTGACCAGTTCGAGGCCCAGGGCCAGCTGCGCCACCTGTGCATGGCGCCGTGGGGCCACCTGGTGCGCCGCATGCCCTACGGCAACAACGGCCGCGCCATCACGGCCCCGCTGCAGCCCATGGTGCCCAACGCCGCGCTGCGCGCCTGCATCGCTGAGGCCATGCGCGCCTGTGGCGGCGCGGCGCCCGACTATCCCGGGCAAAAATCCTGAGCGGATTTGACGCAACCGCACCCGGGGGCGCCCGCCGCCGGCGCACAATGGCGCCCCCATGCCATCCACCGCACAGACCACCGCACCGCTGCCCACAACCCGCCCGACACCGGCCCCCGCCCCGCATTCGCGCGGCGAGGACGCGGTGGCCATCATCACCGGCGTGGCCATGGTCTCGGTGGGCGTGGCCATGGTGGGCGGCGCTGGCCTGCTCACGGGCGGCATCACCGGCCTGGCCTTTGTGCTGCACTACGCCACGGGCTGGGGCTTTGGCAAGCTGTTCTTCGTGCTCAACCTGCCCTTCTACTGGCTGGCGCTGCGCAAGCTCGGGCTGGGCTTCACGCTCAAGACCTTTGCGGGCGTGGCCCTGCTGGCCGTGATCACCGAGGTGCAGCCGCACCTGATGCAGATCGCGCGCATAGAGCCGCTGTACGCCGCGCTGGTCGGCGGGCTGTGCATGGGCATGGGCTTTCTGGTGCTGTTTCGCCACCACTGCAGCCTGGGCGGCATAGGCATTCTGGCGCTGTACCTGCAGGGGCGCTTTGGCTGGCGCGCGGGCGCCGTGCAGATGGTGGCGGACTTCTGCATCGTCGCCGCGGCCCTGGCCACGGTGGAGCCCATGCGCGTGCTCTGGTCCATCGTGGGGGCGCTGGCGCTCAACCAGGTGCTGGCCATCAACCACCGGCCCGGGCGGTACATGGCGGCCTGAGCCCACGCCGGGAACTTCGCCAACCGCCCCAGTATCATTCCCGCCATGCGTCGCCTCCTGTCCCTTGCCCTGGTCATGCTGCTGGTCCTGCGCGGCCTGCTGGGCGACGCCATGGCCATGGGCCTGGTTCCCGCGACGGCAACGCCGCAGACCATGCACGCCGCCGGCGACCAGGACCATGGCGTGCACGCACACCAGGCCATGGAGCGGCATTGCTGCGACGCCGCGGGCGACACACATGCGGCCCATCCCAGCGGCTGCGGCGCCTGCGGCATCTGTCATTCGGCGCTGGCGCTCTCCGCCTGGATGACGCCGCCGGAGACGGCGCCGGGCCACACGCACCACCCAACACAGGGCGTGCGCTTTGCCAGCGCCCCGGCCGCTCAGGCCATCAAGCCCCCCATCGTTTGAGATGAGAGGCTGTGAGTTTTTCCCCTGTGCCCGCCTTGCACGCCAAAACACCCCCGCTCATCGTTGCAAATACTCGCCATAGCCCGAGCTATGGCTGCGTTTTGCGCCTCGATCGGGTGCGTTTTCGCGCGCCTTTCGGGCACGAGGGAAAGACTCACAGCCTCTGACGCCCAAGCTGCGTCCGCCACCGACCGCCCGCGCCCCAACGGCGCGGCATGGCGGCGCCGCGCATCCTCCGACCAACGAACGAACAATCCCATGAATACTATTCAATTGATAGCTGCTTGCGCTTTACTGGCAGCCGCCACAGCCGGTTTCTCTCATGAAAACACAGGCCACCACGGCCACACCGACGCCGCACCGCAGCAGCAGGCCTGGGGCATTGCCGGCGACGCCGCCCGGGCCACGCGCACCATCACCCTGCGCATGACGGACGACATGCGCTTTGCGCCCGCGCACTTCAGCGTCAGGCAGGGCGAGACCGTGCGCCTGCGCGTCGAGAACAAGGGCCAGGTGCTGCACGAGGTGGTGCTGGGCACCCAGGCCAGCCTGGACGAGCATGCGGCCATGATGCGCGAGCAGCCCGGCATGGAGCATGGCGAGGCGCACATGGCCCATGTCAAGCCCGGGCGCAAGGGCGACCTGGTCTGGCACTTCAACCGCGCCGGCCGTTTCGACTTTGCCTGCCTGGTCCCGGGCCATTTCGAGGCCGGCATGCGCGGCAGCTTCACCGTCACACCCTGAGGTCACGCCATGCACAGCACCAATCGCCGCCAATGGATGACTGCCATCGCCGCCGCCGCGGCCTGCGCCGCCCTGCCCGCCTGGGCCACCAAGGACAACGCCGTGGAGGTCTGGAAGGACCCCAACTGCGGCTGCTGCCAGGACTGGGTCGAGCACATGCAGGCCAACGGCTTCACCGTCACCGTGCACGAGAGCGGCAACACCGCGGTGCGCGCCCGCCTGGGCCTGCCCCAGCGCCTGGGCTCGTGCCACACAGCCCTCGTGGGCGGCTACCTGCTCGAGGGCCATGTGCCCGCGGCCGATGTGAAGAGGCTGCTCAAGCAGCGCCCCAAGGCCCTGGGCCTTGCTGTGCCCGGCATGCCCGTGGGCAGCCCCGGCATGGATGGCCCCGAATACAAGGGCCGCAAGGACCCCTACGACGTGCTGCTGGTCACCAAAAACCTGATGAACAGCGACGTCTCCACGCGCGTGTTCACCAGCCATCGCTGAAACCATAATCGGCGCCCATGCAAGCCAGCCCCCAGCACGGCGCCAGCGGCGCCATCACCGACGTTGCCGGCATCACCGTCGGCCACTACAGCGACACGCGCCGCCCCACGGGCTGCACCGTGGTCATCGCGCGCGAGGGCGCCGTAGCCGGCGTGGACGTGCGCGGCGCCGCGCCCGGCACGCGCGAGACCGATCTGCTCGCCCCCGGCAACCTGGTGCAGCAGGTGCACGCCATCATGCTCGCGGGCGGGAGCGCCTGGGGGCTGGAGGCCGCCACGGGCGCCGTGCGCTGGCTCGAGGAGCAAGGCGTGGGCCTGGACCTGGGCGTGGGCCGCCTGCCGCTGGTGCCCGCCGCCGTGCTGTTCGACCTGCATGTGGGCGACATGAGGATTCGCCCCGACGCCGCCGCCGGCTACGCCGCCTGCCAGGCCGCCAGCGGCGCGCCCCCGGCCGAGGGCAATGTGGGCGCGGGCAGCGGCGCCGTGGTCGGCAAGATGTTCGGCCTGCAGCACGCCATGAAGGGCGGCCTGGGCACGGCCTCGGTCACCGTGGCGGGCGTCACGGTGGGCGCGCTGATCGCCTGCAACGCCGTGGGCGACGTGGTCGACCCCGGCACCGGCCTGCCGCTGGCCGGCGCGCGCACGCAGGACGGCCGGGGCCTGCGCGACACGCGCCGCGCCCTGCTGGCGGGCGAGCCGCCGCAGCCGCTGCTCGCGGGCAGCAACACCACCATAGGCGTGATCGCCACCGACGCGCGGCTGACCAAGCTGCAGGCCCAGCGCCTGGCCGTGGTGGGCCACGACGGCCTGGCGCGCGCCATCAACCCGGTGCACACCATGAGCGACGGCGACACGCTGTTCACCCTGGCCACGGGCCGGCATGCCAAGCACCCCGGCATGATGGTGCTGGCCACCATGGCAGCCGAGGCCGTGGCCCGCGCCACTGTGCGCGCCGTGCGCGCCGCGCGCACGCTGACCACGGCCGAGGGGCTGCACCTGCCGGGCTGGGCCGACATGGGCGGCGCGCCTGCCGGCACCGGCGCATAGTGCCGGCCCCAGAAACAACAACGGGCCTTGCGGCCCGTCGTCATGCTGGTGCTTACTTGAGCGCCTTGTAGCGCATGCGCTTCGGGGCCGCGCCCTCCTCGCCCAGGCGCTTCTTCTTGTCGGCCTCGTACTCCTGGTAGTTGCCGTCGAAGAACACCCACTGGCTGTCGCCCTCGGCGGCCAGGATGTGGGTGGCGATGCGGTCGAGGAACCAGCGGTCGTGGCTGATGACCAGCACCGTGCCCGCGTATTCGAGCAGCGCGTCTTCCAGCGCGCGCAGGGTTTCCACGTCCAGGTCGTTCGAGGGTTCGTCGAGCAGCAGCACGTTGCCGCCCTGGATCAGCGTCTTGGCCAGATGCAGGCGGCCGCGCTCGCCGCCCGAGAGGTTGCCCACCTTCTTCTGCTGGTCCTGGCCGTTGAAGTTGAAGCGGCCGCAGTAGGCGCGGCTGGCCATCTGGAACTTGCCCACGTTGATGATGTCCAGGCCGCCCGAGACGTCTTCCCACACCGTCTTGTCGTTGGCCAGCGCATCGCGCGACTGGTCCACATAGGCCATCTTCACGGTCTGACCGATGACGACCTGACCGCTGTCGGGCTGCTCCTTGCCGGCGATCATCTTGAACAGCGTGGACTTGCCGGCGCCGTTGGGGCCGATGATGCCGACGATGGCGCCCGCGGGGATGGTCATCGACAGGTTGTCGATGAGCACGCGGTCGCCAAAGCTCTTGGTGACGTTGTGGAACTCGATGACCTGCGTGCCCAGACGCTCGGCCACGGGGATGAAGATCTCCTGCGTCTCGTTGCGGCGCTGGTATTCGTAGTCGGACAGCTCCTCGAAGCGCGCGATACGCGCCTTGCTCTTGGCCTGGCGCCCCTTGGCGTTCTGGCGCACCCACTCGAGCTCCTTCTTCAGGGCCTTGGCGCGTGCCTCCTCGCCCTTTTGCTCCTGCTCCAGGCGGTTTTGCTTTTGCAGCAGCCATTCGGAGTAGTTGCCCTTGTAGGGAATGCCGTGGCCGCGGTCGAGTTCCAGAATCCACTCGGCCGCGTTGTCGAGGAAGTAGCGGTCGTGGGTGATGGCCACCACGGTGCCGCTGAAGCGGTGCAGGAACTGCTCCAGCCATTCGACCGATTCAGCGTCCAGGTGGTTGGTGGGCTCATCGAGCAGCAGCATGTCGGGCTTGGAGAGCAGCAGCTTGCACAGCGCCACGCGACGCTTTTCACCGCCCGAGAGCTGGCCGATCACGGCATCCCAGGGCGGCAGGCGCAGCGCGTCGGCGGCGATCTCGAGCTGGTGCTCGCTGTCGGTGCCGGCGGCGGCGATGATGGCCTCGAGCTCGGCCTGCTCGGCGGCCAGGGCGTCGAAGTCGGCGTCTTCCTCGGCGTAGGCGGCGTAGACCTCATCGAGGCGCGCGCGCGCCTTGTTCACCTCGGCCATGGCCTCTTCGACCTCCTGGCGCACCGTGTGCTCGGGGTTGAGCTGGGGCTCCTGCGGCAGATAGCCGATCGACAGGCCCGGCATGGGAATGGCCTCGCCCTCGATCTCCTTGTCGATGCCGGCCATGATCTTCAGCAGCGACGACTTGCCCGAGCCGTTCAGACCCAGCACGCCGATCTTGGCGCCCGGGAAGAAGGACAGCGAAATGTCTTTCAAGATCTGGCGCTTCGGGGGCACCGTCTTGGTGACGCGGTTCATCGAAAAAACGTACTGAGCCATGGATTCTTCAAAAAAATGAGCAAAAAGAAGGCGCCGCGAACTGCGGCGCGCAACATAGATTATCGGCGCATGCGACAATAACGGGCGTCGTGGGTTCCAGTTGCCCCGACATCAGCCTAGACAAGCTGGGGACGATGGAAGCAATTTCCGGGCTCCCACCCTTGAAATCATCTGCCCAAAGAACTGGCCCAGCGGCTTGCAAGGTCGCGGGCAACCGGCAGGTACCCAGCGCCCAGGACGGGCGCAACCAACGTACATGACATTTGAAGAACTGAAGCTGACGCCAGCCATATTGCAGGCCGTACAAGAACAAGGCTATCAATCTCCAACCCCCATCCAGGCCCAGGCCATTCCCGTGGTGCTGCAAGGCCATGACCTGCTCGCCGGCGCGCAGACCGGCACGGGCAAGACGGCCGCGTTCACCCTGCCCATGCTGCAGCGCCTGGCAGGCGGCAGCGCCTCGACGAGCAAGTTCGGCAACCGCGGCGTGCGCGCCCTGGTGCTCACCCCCACGCGGGAACTGGCCGCGCAGGTCGAGGAATCCGTGCGCGCCTACGGCAAGCACCTGGACATCAAGTCCACCGTGATCTTCGGCGGCGTGGGCATGAACCCGCAGATCGAGCGCATCAAGCGCGGCGTGGACGTGCTCGTGGCCACGCCCGGTCGCCTGCTGGATCTGCAGCAGCAGGGCTTCATGGACCTGTCCACGGTCGAGATCCTGGTGCTCGACGAGGCCGACCGCATGCTGGACATGGGCTTCATCCACGACGTGAAGAAGATCCTCGCGCTGCTGCCCGAATCCAAGCAGAGCCTGCTGTTCTCGGCCACCTTCAGCGACGAGATCCGCGAGCTGGCCAATGGCCTCCTGAAGAACCCGCAGAGCATCCAGGTCACGCCGCGCAACACCACGGTGCAGCGCATCAGCCAGGTCATCCACCCCGTGGGCCGCGGCAAGAAGAAGCAGGTGCTGCTGCACATCATCCAGGAGCACAACTGGAGCCAGGTGCTGGTCTTCACGCGCACCAAGTTCGGCGCCAACAACGTGGCCGACTACCTGACGAAGAACGGCGTCTCGGCCATGGCGCTGCACGGCAACAAGAGCCAGAGCGCCCGCACCCAGGCCCTGGAAGGCTTCAAGACCGGCCAGATCAGGGCGCTGGTGGCCACCGACATTGCCGCGCGCGGCATCGACATCGACGACCTGCCGCATGTCGTGAACTACGAGATCCCCAACGTCCCCGAGGACTACGTGCACCGCATCGGCCGCACCGGCCGCGCCGGGCGCGAGGGCCAGGCCGTGAGCCTGGTGTGCATGGACGAAGAGGGCTTCATGATGGAGATCGAGCGCTTCACCAAGCAGGAGATCCCCGTGCAGCCCATCGAGGGCTTCGGCCCCGAGGAAGGCGAGAAGGCCGAGCCCATCGCCATGGGCCGCCAGACCATCTGGGGCGGCGCGGGCAAGCCGCCGAGCCGCGAGGTCATGCAGGCCGCGGCCAAGGCAGCGCGCCAGGAGATGATGGAGCGCATCCGCGCCAACAAGGCGGCCCAGGGCAGCGCGCGCGGCGGCCGCCAGGGCGATGGCCAGCGCGGCGATGGCCAGCGCGGTGACGGTCAGCGCGACGGTCAGCGCGACGGACAGCGCAACGCCCAGGGCCGCGGCGGCAATGGCGCCAACACCGGCCAGCCCGGCGCACGCGGCCCGCGTCCGGCCCATGGCGGCATGGGCGGTGCCGGCGGCGGCCGTGGCCGCGGTGGCAATGCCAACCCGCGCCGCCACGACGACAGCCAGCCGCGCGGCGAGAACGCACACCTGGGCACCCAGCTCAAGCATGTGAGCCTGGATCCGCGCCGCGGCGCGGGCAGCCGCGGCGGCCAGCCCGACCCCATGCGCACCAGCGTCGACAGCATGGCCGACCGCGGCCGCCGTGGCGGCGGCTTTCGCGGCGGCCGCGGCCAGCGCGGCGGCGGTGGCGGCGGCTTTGGCCGCTGAGCACCTGATGCATTGAAGGTCACGGGCCCGGTACCATTGCCGGGCCCTTTTTTCTGGGCGCTCGGCCATGGCGCCGCATGCGCGAAGTGCCACAGACGCCCGGTAACATCCCGCACACCATGAAGACGACCACAGCCCTGCCCCTGACCTGCGCACCGCAGCCTGTCGCCCGCCCGCGCATGAATGCGAGATTCACCGCCCCCCTGCTGACGCTCTCGGCGGCGGTGCTGTTGTCGGCCTGCGCGAGCACGCCACTGCCGCCCTGGCCCGCCGCCACGCCCGCGGCCAAGCCACCCGTGGCGGCCACGCAGGCCACCAGGCCCGTGCCCCCGCCCCTGGGCCTGCCGCCGCGCGACGAGGCCATAGCCACGCCGGTCACGATCACGCCGGTCGCGCCCAGCACTCCCGAGTCGGCCACCGCCGCCATGCCCTACGGCGAGGCCGTGGCGGCGCGCTTTCCCGAGCCGCCCGTGCGCTACGAGACACCGGGCCTGGCCGAGGGCCGGCGCGCCTTCACGACCAATGCCGAACTCTCGCAATGGCTGCTGCGCCTGGCCACCGACACCCAGGGCGCCACACGCTCACGGTTGCTCGACCTGGGCCTGTCCCAGCGCGGCACGCCCATCCAGGCCCTGCTGCTCACGCAGGCCGCGGGCACCGACATCGCCACGCTGGAGGCCAGCCGCCGCCCCACAGTGCTGCTCGTCGGCCAGCAGCATGGCGACGAACCCGCGGGCAGCGAGGCCCTGCTGGTGGTGGCGCGCGAACTCGCCCAGGGCCTGCTAGAGCCCATGCTCAAGCGCATCAACGTGATCATCGTGCCGCGCGCCAACCCCGACGGCGCCGAGGCCGGCAAGCGCGCCACCGCCAGCGGCGTGGACATGAACCGCGACCATCTGCTGCTCAAGACGCCCGAGACGCGCGCCCTGGCCGCGCTGGTGCGCGACTACCGCCCCATGGCCATCATCGACGCGCACGAGTACACGGTGGCCGGGCGCTTCCTGGAGAAGTTCCACGCCATCCAGCGCTACGACGTGCTGCTGCAGCATGCCACCACGGCCAACCTGCCCGAGTTCATGACGCGTGCGGCCCTGGAGTGGTACCGCGCCCCCATGATCAAGGCCCTGGACGCCGAGAACCTCACCCAGGAGTGGTACTACACGACCTCCACGCGCATGGACGACCTGCGCCTGTCCATGGGCGGCACGCAGCCGGACACGGGACGCAACGTCAACGGCCTGAAGAACGCCGTAAGCATGCTGCTGGAGACGCGCGGCGTGGGCATTGGCCGCGCCCACATACAGCGCCGCGTGCATTCGCATGTCACGGCCCTCACGAGTGCGCTGCGCAGCACCGTGGACCGCGCGGACAGCCTGCAGCAGGTGCGCTCCTACGAGGCGCGCGACATCGCGTCCCAGGCCTGCCGCGGCGAGATCGTGGTCGAGGCCGCCCCCACGCCGACCCAGCACGAGATCATCATGCTCGACCCCGCGACCGGCGCCGACCGCACGCTGCGCGTGGACTGGAACTCGTCGCTGCGGCTGCAGGCCCTGAAGAAGCGCCCGCGCCCCTGCGGCTACTGGCTGGCCGAGAGCGCGGACGACGCCGTCGAGCGCCTGCGGCTGCTGGGCCTGCAGGTGCTGCGCGTGGCCGAGCAGGGATCGGTGCTGGCCGACACCTACCACGAGGACAGCCGCGACACCGCCACGCGCAAGGATGTGCGCGGCAGCGTGGAGGGCGACCAGCCCATCATCCGCGTTCAGGTCACGCCCACGCGCAGCGCCATCGACATACCGGCCGGCAGCTATTACGTGCCGCTCAACCAGCCGCTGGCCAACCTGGCCATCGCGGCGCTCGAGCCCGACACGCAGAACAGCTACTTCGCCCACCACCTCATCGCCAACCTCGGCGACACGGCGCGCGTGATGGTGCCGCCGTCCCTGGTGTTCGAGGACACGGACTGAGAGACCGGGCAGGACCATCAAAAACAATAGCTGCCAGCGCGCCCACAGAGCGCGCTGCAGCCATTTTTTCATCAGATTCCATCGATTCGGCCACATCGCCATGGCGGCATTGCCGGAGCAGGCCCCGCGCCCCGGTATGATCCTGCACCTTGGCTGCACCAACTGCCCGTAGCTCAACCGGATAGAGCAATTGCCTTCTAAGCAATAGGTCGGGGGTTCGAGTCCCTCCGGGCAGGCCAGAATCCCCACTCCCACCCGCTCCACCAGCACCGCCGGCCCTGCGCCGGGCGCAGTCCCTTGATGCGGCCGGCGTCGACGGGGCCCGTCACTCAGACGGTATCGCAGACCTCGGACGGGCTCGTCTGCGGCCGGGCCTGGCCCGGGGCCAGCGGCTCGATCGCGAGCAGCGCGTCGCCGGCCGCGACTGTCTTGCCCGCCTTGCAGTACAGGGCGACCACCGTGCCCGCCTGGCTCGCCGTGACCTGGAACTCCATCTTCATGGCTTCGAGTATCACGAGCGGCTGACCGGCCTCCACCTGCTGGCCGACCTCGACCAGCAGCTTCCACACATTGCCCGACATGTCGGCCGCCACGGCGTTGTCATGCGCCGCCTGGTGGGCCGGGCCGTCCCCGTCGTCGCCCGCGTGCGCGGCCGCGTCGCTCTGCCACAGCGCCACCTCGGCCGCGTAGGCCGCCTGCTGGCGCTGCTGGAAGGCCGCGATGTCGTGCCGGTCACGTTCGAGCAGCCGCTCGTGCTCGGAGAGGTCGAACACCGCGTCCTCGACGCGCACCTGCGCCCGCCCGGCGCGGAAGTCGGCGCGAAAGCGCTCGAGCTCGGCCTCGCTGACCGGATAAAAGCGCACGCGGTCGAAGAAGCGCAGCAGCCAGGGCTCGGCGCCGAACTGGCGGTTGCTCAGAAACTTGTTCCAGATCGGCACCGTGCGGCCGACGAGCTGGTAGCCGCCCGGCGAGTCCATGCCATAGATGCACATGTAGACGCCGCCTATGCCCACCGTGCCCTCGGCGGTGAACGTGCGCGCGGGGTTGTACTTGGAGGTCAGCAGCCGGTGGCGCGGATCGAGCGGAACGGCGCAGGGCGCGCCCAGGTACACGTCGCCCAGGCCCATGACCATGTAGCTTGCATCGAACACCGTGCGGCGCACGTCCTCGCGGCTGTCCAGGCCGTTGATGCGCTGTATGAAGTCCACGTTGTTGGGCAGCCAGGGCGCCTCGGCCTTGACGGTCTCCATGTAGCGCGTGACCGCGCCCAGCGTGGCCGAGTCCTCGAAGGCCATGGGCAGGTGCACGATGCGGCTGGGCACCCTGACGCCGTCGACATCGGGCAGCTGGCGCTCCAGCGCGATCAGCCTCTGCACCAGGGCCGACTGGCCGATCACGCGGCTGTCGTAGTGGATCTGCACCGAGCGCACGCCGGGCGAGAGCTCCTGCACGCCGTCGATGCGCGCGGCCGCCATGGCCTCCATGAGCAGATGCACGCGCAGCCGCAGGCGCAGGTCGAGCACGTTCGGGCCGTATTCGAGCAGGATGTACTTGTCGCCGGCCTGGCGGTAGGCCACGGCCGGGCGATCGCCCTCGGCGGGCAGTTCGGCGAGCACGCATTCGGACACGGTGGCCGGCGCGGTGGGCAGGGCGAGCGCCGGCAGATCGGGCATGGGGCGCAGCAGGCGGATGGCCTCGTCCTGCGCACGCTCGAGCGCCAGCGCCTCGTCGAAGCCTATGCGCCGAAAGCGTATGGTGTCGCCCGGCTTGACCTGGCCCACCTTCCACAGCTCGGCCTGCGCGATGGTGGCGGCGCAGACGAACCCGCCCAGGCTCGGGCCGTCGCAGGTCAGTATGACCGGCGTGTCGCCCGTGAAGTTGATGCTGCCGATCGCGTAGACGCAGTCGTGCACGTTGGACGGATGCAGGCCGGCCTCGCCGCCGTCGCTGCGCGTCCATTCGGGCCGGGGCCCGACCAGGCGCACGCCGAGGCGGTTGGAGTTGTAGTGCACCTCGTAGTCGGTGCCAAAGAAGGTGGCGATGCTCTCGGGAGTGAAGAAGTCCGGCGCGCCATGCGGGCCGTAGAGCACGGCGATGTCCCAATGTTTGCCGTAGGTCGGGATCAGCTCGTGCGGCGGCGTCGCGGGCACATAGGCCGGCGCGGGCGTGTTGCACGCGGCCAGCTCGGGCCGGCTGATGGACAGCACGTCGCCCACGCGCAGCGTGCGGCCCGCATGTCCGCCGAACTGTCCGAGCACGAAGGTGGACTTGCTGCCCAGATAGTCGGGCACGTCCAGGCCCCGGCGAATGGCGACATAGCTGCGGCAGCCGCTGCTGGCGCGGCCTATGCGCAGCACCTGGCTTGCGCGCACGGCGATGGGCCGCCACCAGGGCAGCGGGTCGCCGTTGTCCAGCGTGGCCAGCGCGGGCGCGCCCGTGAGCGCGATCACCGCATCGCCGTGGAACTTGAGCGTGGGCCCCTGCAGCGTGCATTCCAGGCCGGCCGCGCTTTCATGGTTGCCGACGATGCGGTTGGCAAGCCGGAAGGCGTAGCCATCCATGGGCCCGGACGGCGGCACGCCGATGTCCCAGTAGCCCGTGCGGCCGGGATAGTCCTGCACCGTGGTGTAGGTGCCGGGCTCCAGCACCTCGACCACGGGCGAGACATATTCGTAGCGGTCGAGAAAGCGCGTGGACACCGTGCCCTGCGCGAACTCCGGGCTCTGCAGGATGCTGCGCAGGTAGTCGAGGTTGGTGGCGCTGCCGTGCAGGCGCGTGAGCTCGAGCGCCATCAGCAGCTTGTGGCGCGCCTCCTCGCGGTCGGCGCCGTGGGCGATGACTTTGGCGATCATGGGATCGTAGTGGGCCGACACCTCGGTGCCGGTCTGCACCCAGGTATCGACGCGCACGCCCTCGGGGAACTGCACGTCGGTGAGCACGCCCGGCGCGGGCTGAAAGCCGCGCACGGGGTTCTCGGCATAGACCCGCACCTCGATCGCCGCGCCCTGCGGCTCGGGCAGCTGGTCGAAGCTTGGCGGCTCGCCCGCGGCGACGCGCAGCATCCACTCGACGAGATCCAGCCCCGTCACCTCCTCGGTGATCGGGTGCTCGACCTGCAGCCGGGTGTTGACCTCGAGGAAGTAGAACGCATCGCGCGCGCCGTCGTAGATGAACTCGACCGTGCCGGCCGAGACATAGCCCACGGCCTCGCCGAGCTTGACCGCGGCGGCCAGCAGGGCCGCGCGCGTGGCCGGCGGCAGATGCGGCGCGGGGGTCTCCTCGATCACCTTCTGGTTGCGCCGCTGCACCGAGCAGTCGCGCTCGCCCAGCGCCACCACGCGGCCCCGTCCGTCGCCGAAGATCTGCACCTCGACATGGCGCGCGTCGGCGACGAAGCGCTCGAGGAACACGCCGCTGTCCTTGAAGAAGTTCTGGCCCAGGCGCTGCACGGACTCGTAGGCCGCAAGCAGCTCGGTCTCGTTGTCGCAGCGTGACAGGCCGATGCCGCCGCCACCCGCCGTGCTCTTGAGCATGACGGGGTAGCCTATGCGCTGGGCGGCCGTCATGGCCTCATCGAGGCTGTGCAGCAGGCCCGTGCCGGGCGTGAGCGGCACGCCCGCGGCCTCGGCGATCTCGCGCGAGGTGTGCTTGAGGCCGAAGCGCCGCACCTGCTCGGGCGTGGGGCCGACGAAGACGATGCCCGCGGCCGCGCATTGCTCGGCGAACTCCATGTTCTCCGACAGAAAGCCGTAGCCGGGAATGATGGCCTCGGCCCCGGTCTCGCGGGCGATCTCGAGAATGCGATCGCCGCGCAGATAGGTGTCGGCGGGCGCGCTCGAGCCACCGGCGTTGAGCGCCACCGCCACATCGGCGCAGGCCACATGCAGGCTGTCGCGGTCGGCATCCGAATACACGGCGACCGAGCGTATGCCCATCTTCTTGAGGGTGCGCGCGATGCGCACGGCGATTTCACCTCGGTTGGCGATGAGAACGGTCTTGAACATGGCATCAGGCTCCAGGCAATGCAGCGGCCCGGCCTGCCGCCCAGGCCGCTGGAACAAACGACGAAAGAAACGAACGGCGAGCTACTTCCGCACCAGAAAGGCGCGCCAGCCGCCGAGCGCGGTGATGTCCTCTGCGGCCTGCGTGGCCCAGGGCTCGCAGACGAAGCCCTGCACCATGCGGCCATCGATCAGCTCCAGGCTCCCTATGCCCAGCGGCGACGGAATCAATGCGACGAAGGAGCCATAGTGCTCGACCGGCATGGCCCACAGCTCGACCGCGATGGGCGCGCCGTCGCCGGTGCGCACCAGCCCGGGCTTGGGCGGCACCGTGCCAGGCAAGGCGTAGAGGCGATAGGCGGCGCTGGTGTGCGTGGCCTCGAGCAGCGTGGCGCCGCGCTCGGTGAGCTGGCCGTTGAGCGGCATGCCCGACAGATGCGCGCCCACCACGGCGACGATGACCTGGCCCGCCATGTCGCGCGCGGCCGGCGCGGACAGGGGCGGCAGCGCCTGCTGCGAGGCGCCGCGCTTCCACGGCATCGCCTCCTGCCAGAGCCTGCCGAACTCGGCCAGCCGCGCCTCGTGCCAGGCCGGCGCGATCAGCGTGATGCCCGCGGGCAAGCCGTCGGCGCGCATGCCGGCGGGCAGCGCGATGGCGCTCCAGTCGAGCAGGTTGACGAAGTTGGTGTAGACGCCCATGCGCGAGTTCAGCGCCACCGGGTCGGCCAGCAGCTGGTCGATCCTGTAGATGCTGGGCGCCGTGGGCACGAGCAATCCGTCGAGCCCCGCCATCAGCTCCTCGGCCCGGCGCGCCAGCGCCATGCGGCGGTATTCGGCCTTGTAGGTGTCGACGGCGCTGAAGTTGCGCGCCTTCTCCACGATGCCGCGCACCACCGGGTGCACGATGTCGGGGCGGGAGTCCATCACCTCCTCGAGCGCGGCATAGCGCTCGCCCACCCACGGCCCCTCGTAGAGCAGCGCGGCCACCTCGAGCAGGGGCGCGAAGTCGATGACGCGCAGCTCCACGCCCAATGCCTCGAGCCTGCGCAGCGCCTGGTCATGCACCTGCGCGGCGTAGCCGTCGCCAAACCAGTCGATGCTGGCCGGAATGCCCAGCACGGGCCTGGCCGGCCAGGCGGCGGGCCGCGCGGGCGCTCGGCGCGAGTACGGGTCGGCGGCATCGAAGCCCGCCATCACGCCAAGCGCCGCATCGGCATCGTCCACGCTGAGCGCAAACACGGTGATGCAGTCCAGCGAGCGGCAGGCCGGCACCAGGCCACCGTTGCTGACCAGCCCGCGCGTGGGCTTGAAGCCCACGAGGTTGTTGTGCCCCGCGGGCACGCGGCCCGAGCCGGCCGTGTCCGTGCCCAGCGCCAGCGGCACGAGCCCGCGCGCCACCACCGAGGCCGAGCCGGAGCTCGAGCCGCCGCTGATGTATTCGGGCCGGAAGGCATTGGGCACCACGCCATAGGGCGAGCGCGTGCCGACCAGGCCGGTGGCGAACTGGTCGAGGTTGGTCTTGCCGATGACCACGGCGCCCGCGGCCTCCAGGCGCTGCACCACGGTGGCGCTGCGCTCGGGCATGTAGGCGAACTCGGGGCAGGCGCAGGTGGTGGGCAGGCCCGCGAGGTCGATGTTGTCCTTGACGGCAATGGGGACACCGTAGAGCGGCAGGCGCGAGACATCGCCCCCCGCCTGCTGCAGCTGCTGCGCCAGCAGGCCCAGGCGGTCCTGCAGGCCGTCGGCCGACAGGCGGGTAATCCAGGCGGTATCGCCCGCGTCGAGTTCCGCGAGCAGGGTTGAGAGCAGTTGCGCAGGATCTGCGCCTTGCGCATAGGCCAGGCGCCAGTCGGCGAGCGTCCAGAAGGCAGTCGAGGGCATGGTGGCAGGGGTTGTCATCGGCATGGATGGCAGAGGTTCAGCAAACTTCATGCCCACGCCCGCCGCGCACGGGGCCAATGCCAGCGCCGCCCGGCGACCGCCCGGCATGGCCTGGCCACGGTGCATGGCGCGCCCCGCCATGGGGCATGGACCGCACCAACTTGGCCGCACCCATGGCCCGCGGCATTGCGCTGCGCGCGCGCCGCCGCAGCGGGACATGCAATGGCACACGGCTTGCTTGAAGGCTGGTACCAAGCCCGGGAAACGGTTCCCGGCCTGGCTTCGGAACCCCGCTCACTTGAAAGGTCAAACCATGCTCGAACGTCGTACCGCCATGAAAACCCTCGCCGCCGCGGCGGCCGTCGCCAGCCTGTCGCTCACGGGCCTGAGCGCACAGGCAGCAGACACCATCAAGGTCGGCGTGCTGCACAGCCTCTCGGGCACCATGGCGATCTCCGAGACCGTGCTCAAGGACACGGTGCTGATGGCCATCGACGACATCAACGCCAAGGGCGGCGTGCTCGGCAAGAAGCTCGAGCCCGTGGTGGTGGACCCGGCCTCCAACTGGCCGCTGTTCGCCGAGAAGGCCAAGCAGCTGCTCACCCAGGACAAGGTGGCCGTGGTCTTCGGCTGCTGGACCAGCGTCTCGCGCAAGTCCGTGCTGCCGGTGTTCGAGCAGAACAACGGCCTGCTGTTCTACCCCGTGCAGTACGAGGGCGAGGAGCTGTCCAAGAACATCTTCTACACGGGCGCCGCGCCCAACCAGCAGGCCATTCCCGCCGTCGAATACCTGATGAGCAAGGAAGGCGGCGCGGCCAAGCGCTTCGTGCTTCTGGGCACGGACTATGTGTACCCGCGCACCACCAACAAGATCCTGCGCGCCTTCCTCAAGTCCAAGGGCGTGAAGGACGCGGACATCATGGAGACCTACACCCCGTTTGGTCACAGCGACTACCAGACCATCGTCGCCGACATCAAGAAGTTCTCCACCGGCGGCAAGACGGCCGTGGTCTCGACCATCAACGGCGACTCCAACGTGCCCTTCTACAAGGAGCTGGGCAATGCCGGCCTCAAGGCCAAGGACGTGCCCGTGGTGGCCTTCAGCGTGGGCGAGGAGGAGCTGCGCGGCGTGGACACCAAGCCCCTGGTGGGGCACCTGGCCGCGTGGAACTACTTCATGAGCGTGAAGAACCCCACCAACAGCGCCTTCATCAAGCAATGGAGCGACTACGCCAAGGCCAAGAACATCGCGGGCCACAAGGACAAGCCGCTGACCAATGACCCGATGGAGGCCACCTGGGTCGGCATCCACATGTGGAAGCAGGCGGTGGAGAAGGCCAAGACCACCGATGTGGACAAGGTCATCGCCGCCATGGCCGGCCAGACCTTCACCGCCCCCGACGGCTTCACCGTGAAGATGGACGAGAAGAACCACCATCTGCACAAGCCCGTGATGGTCGGCGAGATCAAGGCCGACGGCCAGTTCGGCGTGGTCTGGAAGACCAAGGGCCCGATCCGCGCCCAGCCCTGGAGCCCGTTCATCGAAGGCAACGACAAGAAGAACGACGAGCCCAGCCTGTAGGCCCGCAGGCCACTCCTGCGGCACAGGAGTGGTCACCCCATTGCTACTTAACCCATAGCTGTCGGCGCTTGCTGCACAAGCGCCAGCACAGGATTGAACCATGAAACTCATGCACAAGCCATGGCGCTGGGCCCTGCTGGCCGGTCTGGGCACCATGCTGAGCCTTGCCAGCCACGCGCTGACGGCCGAGCAGGCCCATGCCATGGCCGCGGCCGACGATGCCGAGCAGCGCGCACAGGCCATACACGAGGCCGTCATGGACCCCGCCGCGCAGGCCGACGGCGGGCGTCTTGCGGCCTATCTCGCGGCACTGGCCAATGACGAGGTGCGCGTGGCCGGCGGCAAGGCCTTCGTGCTGAGCGGCGACGGCGCGAGCGACCCCGTCACGGGCGCGCCCGCGGCCCTGCCTGCCGATGCCGAGGAGGTCGTCAGCAACAACTACCTGCGCGGCGTGGTCGACTCGGCCCGCGCCGTCCTGGCGCTCGGCAGCGGCGACGTGCAGGCGCGCCGCGAGGCCGCGGCCCTGCTGGCCGCCGAGCCCGACGCCGCGCGCCTGCCGCTGATCGAGAAGGCGCTCGCGGGCGAGACGGACGCGCAGGTCAAGGCCCTGCTCGAGCGCAACCGCGCCGCCAGCCTGCTCGACAGCGGCGACCGGCGCCAGCGCCTCAAGGCCGTGGAGCTGCTCGCGCGCACGCAGACGCCCGAGACGCAGCTGCTGCTGAACCAGCGCCTGGCCGACGAGAGCGACCCCGCGGTGAAGAAGGCCATCCAGACCGCGCTCGCGCGCATTGCCGACGCGCTGGCCTGGGGCGAGCGCATGGGCGCCATTTTCAGCGGCCTCAGCCTGGGCTCGGTGCTGCTGCTGGCGGCCCTGGGCCTGGCCATCACCTACGGGCTGATGGGCGTGATCAACATGGCGCATGGCGAGCTGATCATGATCGGCGCCTACGCGACCTACCTGGTGCAGGTGCTGTTCCAGCGCTGGCTGCCTGCAGCCCTGTTCGACTGGTATCTGGTCGTGGCCCTGCCCGTGGCGTTCGCGGCCGCGGCGCTCGTGGGCGCGGTGCTCGAGCGCGGCGTGATCCGCTTTCTCTACGGCCGGCCGCTGGAGACGCTGCTGGCCACCTTCGGCATCAGCCTGGTGCTGCAGCAGACGGTGCGCAGCCTGTTCGGCGCGCAGAACGTGGGCGTGGAGAACCCCAGCTGGATGAGCGGCGGCGTGGCGCTGCTGCCCAATCTCACGCTGCCCTACAACCGCATCGCCATCATCGCGTTCGCGCTGGCGGTGCTGGGCGCCGTGGCCTTCCTGATCGCCCGCACGCGGCTCGGCCTGTTCGTGCGCGGCGTCACGCAGAACCGCGCCATGGCCTCCTGCGTGGGCGTGAACACCGCGCGCACCGACACCTATGCGTTCGCGCTCGGCGCGGGCCTGGCGGGGCTGGCCGGCTGCGCCCTGAGCCAGATCGGCAACGTGGGGCCAGACCTGGGGCAGAACTACATCGTCGACAGCTTCCTCGTCGTGGTGCTGGGCGGCGTCGGGCAGCTCGCGGGCACGGTGTATGCGGCGCTGGGCCTGGGCGTGCTGTCCAAGCTGCTCGAGGGCTGGACCGGCGCGGTGCTCGCCAAGATCGCCGTGCTGCTGTTCATCGTGGTTTTCATTCAGAAGCGTCCGCAGGGCATCTTCGCCCTGAAGGGCCGCAGTGTGGAGGCTTGACATGACTGCTGCCAACACCCCATCGCGCGCCATCGCCCTGCCCGCGCCGGCGCCGCTACTCGGGCGCCGGGGCTGGGCGCTGTGCCTCGGCGCGCTGCTCGTCATCTGCGCCCTGGCGCCGGCGCTGAACCTGCTGCTGCCCGAGGGCCATGCGCTGCATCTGTCGGACTACCTGATCGGCATCCTCGGCAAGTTCATGTGCTACGCCATCGTGGCCCTGGCCATCGACCTGATCTGGGGCTACACGGGCATTCTGAGCCTGGGCCATGGCCTGTTCTTTGCGCTCGGCGGCTATGTCATGGGCATGCACCTGATGCGCGAGGCCGCGGGGCCGGGCGCGCTGCCGGCCTTCATGGGATTTCTGGACTGGAAGGAGCTGCCCTGGCACTGGGCGCTGTCGGACAGCTTCGTCGCCACGGTGCTGCTGGTGTTTCTGCTGCCGGGCGCGGTGGCGGGCCTGTTCGGCTACTTCGCGTTTCGCTCGCGCATCAAGGGCGTGTACTTCTCCATCATCACGCAGGCGCTGACCTATGCCGCCATGCTGCTGTTCTTTCGCAACGAGACGGGCCTTGGCGGCAACAACGGCTTCACGGGCTTTGCCACCGTGCTCGGCCATTCGCTGAACACGCGGGCCATGCATGTGCTGTTGTTCGTGCTGTCGGGGCTGGCGCTGCTGGGCTGCTTTCTGTTCTCGCGCTGGCTCATCCGCAGCAAATATGGCCGCGTGCTGCAGGCCGTGCGCGATGCCGAGTCGCGCACCATGTTCTGCGGCTACGACCCGCTGCCCTACAAGCTCTCGGTCTGGGTCATCTCGGCCATGATGTGCGGCCTGGCCGGCGCGCTCTACGTGCCGCAGGTGGGCATCATCAACCCCAGCGAGATGAGCGTGGGCAACTCCATCGAGATGGCCGTGTGGACGGCCGTGGGCGGGCGCGCCAGCCTCATCGGCCCCATCGTCGGCGCCTTCGCCGTCAACGGCGCCAAGAGCTGGCTCACGGTCGCCGCGCCCGAGTACTGGCTCTATGTGCTGGGCATGCTGTTCATCGTCGTGACGCTGTTCATGCCCGGCGGCCTGATCCGCCTGCCCGAGCAGATGCGCCAGTGGCGCGAACGGCGCCGCGCCCAGGCCCGGCCATCGTCACCGCCCGCGGCCCCGGCAAGGCCGGCCGTCACCCCGCCCATGAAAGGAGCGCGCGCATGACCCCCGACCTCATGGAAGACGGCGCGCTGCGCACCGACGCGGGGCGCCAGGGCGTCGGCGCCGGGCATGTGGTGACGCCCGGCGAGGTGGACCTGCGCCACGGCCGCATCCTGTACCTTGAGGATGTGCATGTGAGCTTCGACGGCTTCAAGGCCATCAACGGCCTGAACCTGGACATCGCGCCCGGCGAGCTGCGCTGCATCATCGGCCCCAACGGCGCGGGCAAGACCACGATGATGGACATCATCACCGGCAAGACCCGGCCCGACAGCGGCACGGTGTTCTTCGGCTCCACCATAGACCTGCTGCGCCACAAGGAGCCCGAGATTGCCGCCATGGGCATTGGCCGCAAGTTCCAGAAGCCCACGGTGTTCGAGCAGCTCAGCGTGTTCGAGAACCTCGAGCTGGCGCTCAAGACCCACAAGGGCGTGGCCTCGTCCATGCGCTTTGCGCTCGACGGCGCGCAGAAGGACCGCATCGCCGAGGTGCTGCACACCATCCACCTGGCCGACAGCGTCACGCGCCAGGCGGGCCTGCTGAGCCATGGCCAGAAGCAGTGGCTGGAGATCGGCATGCTGCTCGTGCAGGAGCCGCTCCTGCTGCTGCTCGACGAACCGGTTGCAGGCATGACGGACGAGGAAACCGCGCGCACGGCCGAGCTGTTCCTCTCGCTCAAGGGCAAGCATTCGCTGATGGTCGTCGAGCACGACATGGGCTTCATCAACACCATCAGCGAGAAGGTCACGGTGCTGTGCGACGGCGCGGTACTGGCCGAGGGCACGCTGGCCGAGGTGCAGGCCGACGAGCGCGTCATCGAGGTCTATCTGGGGCGCTGATTCGATTTTTTGATAGCTACCAACGCTTGATACACAAGGGCCAGGTGCCAAAAATGCTCAAAGTCCAGAACCTGCACCAGTACTACGGCGGATCCCATATCCTGCGCGACGTCCACCTCACGGCCGAGATCGGCAAGGTCACGGTGCTGCTGGGCCGCAACGGCGTGGGCAAGACCACCCTGCTCAGGAGCCTCATGGGACTGGTGCCCATCAGGAGCGGCAGCATCCAGTGGCAGGGCCAGGACATTGCGCGCAAGACGCCCTACGAGCGCGCCCGCGCCGGCATGGGCTATGTGCCGCAGGGGCGCGAGATCTTCTCGCGCCTGTCGGTCGAGGAGAACCTGCGCATGGGGCTGGCGTACTGCGCCGCGCGCACCCGCATACCGGAGGAGCTCTACACGCTGTTCCCCGTGCTCCGGCAGATGCTGCACCGCCGCGGCGGCGACCTCTCGGGCGGCCAGCAGCAGCAGCTGGCCATTGCGCGCGCGCTCGCGCCCCGCCCCCGGCTGCTGATACTGGACGAGCCCACCGAGGGCATACAGCCGAGCATCATCAAGGACATAGGCCGCGTCATCCGCATGCTCGCGGCGCGCGGCGACATGGCCATCCTGCTGTGCGAGCAGTACTACGACTTCGCCGAGGAGCTGGCCGACCACTACGTGGTCATGGAGCGCGGCGAGGTGATTGCCACGGGCCCGGGCAGCGAGATGCGGGAGAGAAACGTGCGCTCGCTGGTGGCGATCTGAGGCGGCGCCCGCCACCGGGCGAGGTCGGGGCACGCAGCATGGACAATCGCCCTCCTCGGGGCTTTTCCCATCTTCTTGAGCCAGACACATGAAACGACGGGCCATCCATCGCCTCGCGCTCGCCGCATGCGGCATGCTGCTGCACGGGGCCGCGCGCGCCGACACCCGCGCGGCCGCGCCCGCGCTGTGGCAGGACATCGAGCACGCCGCCCAGGGCCGCCTGGGCGTGGCCGTGATCGACACGCAGACCGGGACGCTCACGGGCCATCGCCTCGACGAGCGCTTTCCGATGTGCAGCGTCTTCAAATGGCTGGCCGCGGCCCATGTGCTGCACAGGGTGGACCGCGGCGTGGAGCGGCTCGATCGTGCGCTGGCCATCGATCGCGCAGCGCTCCTGCCCTGGTCGCCGGTCACCGAGCAGCATGCCGACGCCAGCCTGCCCCTGTCCGCGCTGTGCGAGGCGGCCGTCGCCATGAGCGACAACGCGGCCGCCAACCTGATCCTCCAGACCCTGGGCGGGCCCGAGGGGCTGACGCGGTTTGCGCGCCGGCTGGGCGACCCGGTCACGCGGCTCGACCGCTGGGAGCCCGACCTCAACACGGCCACGCCCGGCGATGCGCGCGACACCAGCAGCCCACGCGCCATGGCGCAGCTGCTGCAGCGCTGCGTGCTGGGCGAGGTGCTCTCGGCCGGCGGCCGCCGGCAGCTCGCGCAATGGCTGCAGGCCACAACGACCAATCGCAAGCGCCTGGGCGCGGGCCTGCCCGCATCGTGGCGCCTGGGCAGCAAGACCGGCACCGGCGCCCATGGCACGACGAACGATGTCGGCATCTACTGGCCGCCGGGGCGCGCCCCCCTCGTCGTCGCCCTGTTCCTCACCGAGTCCCAGGCCAGCCTCGAGACCCGCGAGGCGGCGCTGGCGCGCGTGGCCGGCGCGGTCATGGGGCATTTCGCGCGCTGAGTCGCCCGAGCCGCCCGGGCCAACAGGTGGGCCGATGGGCCGCTTCCCGCACGCGCGTCTGCCCCAACCCCGGGCAGCACGCACCAGCATGGCGCATGACGGGCCGCCCACGCCCCTGAAAACCCAGTCGACAGGCCCTGGCACGCCGCTTGCGTAAGACCGTGCATTCTTATTCTTACAGCCGCAGGAGCCTGCCACCATGGCCTATCTCTCACCCGCCGAGTTCGTGACCAAGATGGTCGATACCGGCGAAGCCAAGATCTACATGTCCACGCGCGACACCTTGATCCGCGCCTTCATGGCCGGCGCCATCCTGGCGCTGGCGGCGGTGTTCGCCGTCACGGCCTCGGTCATGAGCGGCTCGGCGCTGATAGGCGCGCTGCTCTTCCCCGTCGGCGTGTGCATGCTCTACCTGCTGGGCTTCGACCTGCTCACGGGCGTGTTCATGCTCACGCCCCTGGCCTGGCTGGACAAGCGCCCCGGCGTGACACTGGGCGGCATCCTGCGCAACTGGGGCCTGGTGTTCCTGGGCAACTTCCTGGGCGCGCTCACCGTCGCGGCCATGATGGCCTTCATCTTCACCTATGGCTTTTCCGTGCCGCCCAATGAGATCGGGCAGAAGATCGGCCACATCGGGGAGGCGCGCACCCTGGGCTATGCGCAGTACGGGCTCATGGGCTGGATCACCATCTTTCTGCGCGGCGTGCTGTGCAACTGGATGGTCTCCACGGGCGTGGTCGGCGCCATGATCTCCACCACCGTGAGCGGCAAGGTGATCGCCATGTGGATGCCCATCATGCTGTTCTTTGCCATGGGCTTCGAGCATTCGGTGGTGAACATGTTTCTGTTCCCCTCGGGCCTGATGATGGGCGGCAACTTCTCCATCATGGATTACTTCCTCTGGAACGAGATCCCCGTGGTGCTGGGCAATCTGGTCGGTGGCCTGGCGTTCACGGGCCTGACGCTCTACACCACCCATGCGCGCACCGCGCCAAAGCGCAACCTGGCCTGAACGGCCAAGCCCACGCACGGCGCCCGCCTCAGCGGCAGATGCATATAGCGGCCAGTCACTTGGCATGGCGGACAATGCGCCCCTCCACGCAACACACATCACCATGGGCATCAGCCACTACATCAAGGAAATCGGCCGCGGCGCACGCGGCGCCAAGGCGCTCGATCGCGCCCAGGCGGCCGATCTGTTCGGACAGGTACTCGACGGCCGCGTGAGCGACCTGGAGGTCGGCGCCTTCTGCGTCGCCATGCGCATCAAGGGCGAGACCGTGGACGAGATGTGCGGCTTTCTGGACGCGGTGCAGGAGCGCATCGCCCGCTTCCCGGCCTGCGCTGAGGGCCGGCCGCTCATCGTGCTGCCCAGCTACAACGGCGCGCGCAAGCTGCCCGTGCTCACGCCGCTGCTGGCGCTGCTGCTCGCGCGCGAGGGCGAGGCCGTGCTGCTGCACGGCATGCGCACCGAGGCGCGCCGGGTTCTGGCATCCGATGTGCTTGAAGCGCTTGATATTTCTATGCTGACAGCTCCCAAACCAATAGCACCTGGCGAGGTGGCGCAGATCTCCACCGCCGCCCTGCTGCCGGGCCTGGCGCGCCTCCTGGCGGTGCGCGAGGCGATCGGCCTGCGCACGCCCGCGCACAGCGCCGTCAAGCTCATCACGCCCTGTGCGGGGCCGTCGCTGGTCGTGGCCAGCTACACCCACGCCGAATACTTCGAGCTGCTGGGCGCGACCTTTGCCGCGCGCGGCGCCCATGCGCTGCTCTCGCGCGGACTCGAGGGCGAGGTGGCCGCCGACCCACGCCGCCAGCCGCGCTACGACGCCTACCTGGCCGGCGCGCACCGGCTGCTGCAGGACCAGGGGCCGGGCACGCTCGAGACCGTGCCGGGCCTGCCCGCCGAGATCGACGTGGCAAGCACCGCCGACTACACGCGCCGCGTGCTCGCGGGCCAGGCCCCGGTGCCCGAGGCACTCGCGCAGCAGGTGCGCCACATCGTGCGGCTCTCGCGCGAGATTGCGGGAGAGAGCGCATGACGCCCAGCCAGACCACCGGCCGCTGCACGCTCGTGGGCGCGGGCCCCGGCGACCCGGAGCTGCTCACGCTCAAGGCGCTCAAGGCCATCGAGGCGGCCACCGTGCTGCTGGTCGACGACCTGGTCAGCGACGCCATCCTGGCCCTGGCGCCGCCCGGCGCGCGCGTGGTCTACGTGGGCAAGCGCGGCGGCTGCAGGAGCACGGCCCAGGCGGACATCGAGGCCCTGATGGTCGAGGCCGTGCGCGCGGGCGAGACCGTGGTGCGCCTCAAGGGCGGCGACCCGTTCATCTTCGGCCGTGGCGGCGAGGAGGTGCAGCACCTGCGCGCCATTGGCATAGAGCCCCAGGTGGTCAACGGCATCACCGCGGGCCTGGCCGGCATCACGGCCCTGGGTGCGCCGCTCACGCACCGCCGCCATGCCCAGGGCGTGATCTTCATCACCGGCCACAACCAGCCGGCCAGCGACGCCACCGACTGGCCGCTGCTGGGCGCCACGGCACGCGACGCGCGCCTGACCCTCGTGATCTACATGGGCATCGCCAGCTGCGCGCACATCCAGCAGGGGCTGCTTGCCGCCCTGCCCGCCCACACGCCCGCGGCCGTGATCCAGCACGCCAGCCTGCCGCACCAGCGCCATGCGGTGACCACGCTGGGCGCGCTGCAGGAGACCATCGAGCGCGAGGGGCTCGCCAGCCCCTCGGTGATCGTGATCGGCGACGTGGTGCGCGGCGTCACCGCGGTCGCGCAGGGGGCTACGGCATAGGCGCCCGAGACGGGCATGGATGTCGGCGCGGCCTATACCCTGGCCGATCTTGCGGCGGAGATTTCCAGGCAGACGGGCCGCGCCATCCCTTATGTCAACCTGCCCGAGGCAGAGTACGCCGCCGCCCTCAAGGGAGCCGGCCTGCCCGAAGGCCTGGCAGACGGAATCGCATCCTGGGATGTCGGCGCATCGCAGGGCGCGCTGTTCGATGACGGCCATGTGCTGTCGCAGCTGATCGGGCGGCCTACGACGTCGCTGCAGGAGTCGGTGGCTGCGGCGCTGCGCGTCGGGGGCGGGCCTCGCCCTGGCGGGTGGCGCCCCGGGCCGAGGTTTGGGCGATCTCGGCCTTGATCCGATCAGTCACTTGCATGCGGTCTGCGTCCCGCGTACAGGATGCAGGGGGCGACATGTTCGGCGTTGCCGGTCCAGAGCCAGAGCGCAGGCTGGTTTCCATGTTCCGCCTGTCCAGACAAGAAAAAAGCACCTACGGTTACCCGTAGGTGCCTTATTTCATTGGTAGGCGCGATTGGACTCGAACCAACGACCCCCACCATGTCAAGGTGGTGCTCTAACCAGCTGAGCTACGCGCCTGTTGTTCGTTCGAGAAGCTGCAAGTATAGCAGCAAAAAACGTCTCCAAAAGAAATTGACTCAACGTCTGCGCGCGGAGCGCACGCCCTGGACGGTGGCGACCAGTGCCAGCACCTTGTTGAGCCGCCCCGCATCCGACACCTCGACGGTGAAGGTCATCCAGGCCGTTCCCTTGACCGACTGGGTCTGGACGCCGATGACATTGGTCTTCTCGCGAGCGAAGACCTCGGAGATGTCGCGCAGCAGGCCTTGCCGGTCTGCGGCCTCCACGGCGACATCGACGGGATAGACGGCCGCGCTCGGGACCCGCCGCTGCGGTGCCCCCCACTGCACTTCGATGACACGCTCGGCATTGCGGGCCACCATCTCACGGAAGTTGCGGCAATCGGCGCGGTGCACGCTCACGCCCTTGCCGCGCGTGACAAAGCCACGGATGTCGTCGGGTGGCGCGGGCTTGCAGCATTTGGCCAGTTGCGTCATGAGCGAGTCGACACCGACCACGAGCACGCCGCCCTTGTGCGCGCCACCGGACTGGCGCGACTTTCTCACCAGCAGATCGGGCTCGGGCGCAACGGGCTCGGGCGGGCGCAGCAGCGTCTCGATGGATCGCAGCGAAAACTCGTCCTTGCCCACCATCTCGAACAGCGCATCCGCCGACTTGAAGCCCAGCTGCGTCGCCAGATCGTCATGCTTGAGCGCCGTCTTGCCCTCGCGCTGCAACAGCTTCTCGACCAGCTCGCGCCCGCGTGCCACGGTCACCTGTGTGGCCTGCGCATTGAACCAGGCGCGGACCTTGGCCTTGGCGCGGTTGCTAACGAGGTAGCCCAGATCGGGGTTGAGCCAGTCGCGCGAGGGGCGCCCCTCCTTGACGGTGGTGATCTCCACGGTCTGGCCGTTCTGCAGCGGTGTGTTCAACGGCACCATGACGCCATCGACACGTGCGCCCCGGCAGCGATGGCCAACATTGGTGTGGACGGCGTAGGCGAAGTCCACCGGAGTTGCGCCCTGCGGCAGCTCGACCACGGCGGCGTCGGGGGTGAGCACGTAGATGCGGTCCTCGAACAGGCTGCTGCGGCTGGCCGCGCCGACGAGGTCACGCTCCCAGGCCAGCAGCTGGCGCAGCACGGCAATCTTGGCGTCGTACTCGCTCGCGGCGGAAACGCCGGCATAGCCCTTGGTGCCCGCCTCCTTGTAGGCCCAGTGCGCGGCCACGCCATGCTCGGCATGGTCATGCATGGCCTGGGTGCGGATCTGGATCTCTATCGCCCGCCCGGCCTCGTCGCGCACGACGGTGTGCAGCGACTGGTAGCCGTTGGGCTTGGGGCGGGCGATGTAGTCGTCGAACTCAGCCTCGATGGAGGTGAACTGGCTGTGCACCCAGCTGAGCACGGCGTAGCAGTCCTTCACGCTGGGCACGATGACGCGCAGCGCGCGGATATCGAACACCTGGTCGAAGTTGAGCGACTTGCCGCGCATCTTCTTGACGATGCTGTAGATGTGCTTGGGACGCCCCGTGACGTCGGCGCTGATGCCCTGCGCGCGCAGCTCGGTCTCGATGCGCAGGCGCAGCTGCTCCATGTACTGCTCGCGCTCGACGCGCTTTTCATCGAGCAGGCGCGCGACCTCGCGGTAGGTGTCGGGCTCGAGGAAGCGAAAGGCCAGGTCTTCGAGCTCCCACTTCATCTGCCAGATGCCCAGCCGATTGGCCAGGGGCGCAAACACCTGCTGGGCCTCGCGTGCGATCGCCGGTGACACCGGGCGCTTGGTCGCGGCGTAGTAGCGCAGCGTCTGCAGGCGCGATGCCAGGCGCAGCATGACCACGCGCAGGTCGCGCGAGAAGGCGAGCAGCATCTTGCGCACGTTCTCGTTCTGCGTGGCGGCGTCGTCCACCTGCAGGCCGGCGACCTGGGCCTCGCGCGCCTGCATCTGCACGCGCATGAGCTTGGTGGTCTCCACGGCCAGGGCCGCGAAGTTGCTGCCGAAGGCCTTGCCGATGACCTCCTCGGGCTTGTTCAGATGCGGGCAGGTGTAGACCAGATAGGCGGCCGCCTGCGTGGTCTCGGAGCTGCCGAGCTGCTCCAGGATGGCGGCCACGGCGTCGGCATGGGCCAGCGTGTTCTCGCCGGTCTCCAGCGTCTCGCCGATGAGCAGTGGCTCGGCAAAGGCACGGGCGCGCACCAGGGCATCGGCCTGACCCGGCTCGGCCTGCGCCGTCGCGGCGATGAGCCGGGGCACGGCAGCATTTGCCTGAGTCACGGGCGCGGACTGCCCGATGACGCTGCTTTTCATGCGCTGGCCTCCCCCGATCGTTCAAGAAGAAAGCCCGCCACCGCCTGCAGCTGGTCGTCGCTGATCAGCGTGGGGGCGTGACCGACGCCGGCAAACTCCACCAGGCGCGCACGCGGCCCGCGCGCCACCATCTCCTGCGCGGTCTGCGGCGACAGCAGATCGGACTGCGCACCGCGCAGCAGCAATACCTGCGCCGTGATGCGGTCATACATCTGCCACAGCTGCTGCTCGCCGGCGCTCGCAGCCTCCTGGGTCAGGCCCTTGAACGCCACGGCGATGGCCGGGTCATAGTGCAGCCGGAACCCGCCTTGCGGCACGGGGCGCACCATGTGGCGCGACAGTTCCAGCCACTGCGCCGCCGTGTGCGGCCCAAAGCTGCTGGAGACGGCCCACAGCGCATCTGCGGCCTGCTGCAAGGAGTCGAAGTGCAGCGGCTGCCCCAGGTACTGGCCGATGCGCTGCAGTGCCGACCATTCGATGCGCGGGCCCACGTCGTTGAGCACCAGGCGCCGCACGGGCGCGGGCAGCGGCAGATCGGGGACGCCACACACACCCATGCCGATGAGGCCGCCCATGCTCGTTCCCACCCAATCGAGCGTGCCTATGGGCGCCTGCCCATGCAGGTGCTGCAGCAGCGCCAGCATGTCGGCCGCATACACCGGCACCTGGTAGGCCATGGGATCGGCCAGCCAGTCGCTGTCGCCGCGGCCGGCCACGTCGGGGCAGATCACGCGCGCATGGCGGCTCAGGTGACGCGCCAGGGTATCAAAGTCGCGCCCCTGGCGCGTGAGGCCGTGCACGCAGACGATGACATGGGGATGGGCCAGATCGCCCGTGGCATTCCATTCCCAGTAGGCCATGCGGTGGCCTTGCTCGGCGGCGCCGTCTGCGGCTGCGGGACCTGGGCACGGTACGTATTTCAGCGTAGGTTCAATCATGGGAACGATACCGTCATGCGGCGCAAGATAATGGCTCGACTGCATCGTAATTCATTCGGAGAGACTCATATGCTGAAAGGCAAGACCGCCCTCGTCACCGGCTCCACCAGCGGCATCGGCCTGGGGATAGCCCAGGCCCTGGCCCGTCAGGGGGCCCATATCGTGCTCAACGGCTTTGGTGACGTGGACGGCCCGCGCGCCCAGGTACTGGCCGCGGGCCAGGCGCATGGCATACGTGTGGAGCACCACGGCGCCGACATGAGCCGCCCGGCCGACATCGAGGACATGCACCGCTTCGCCACCGACCGCTTCGGCCGGGTCGACATCCTGGTGAACAACGCCGGCATACAACATGTGGCCAGCGTGCAGGACTTTCCCGTCGAGCGCTGGGACGCCATCATCGCCATCAACCTCACGAGCGCCTTTCACACCACGCGCCTGGCGCTGCCGGGCATGCTGGCCAACAACTGGGGGCGCATCATCAATGTGGCCTCGGTGCACGGCCTGGTGGCCTCGGCGCAGAAGTCGGCCTATGTGGCGGCCAAGCATGGCATCGTCGGCCTGACCAAGGTCACGGCGCTGGAGAACGCCACGACGGGCGTGACCTGCAACGCCATCTGCCCGGGCTGGGTGCTCACGCCCCTGGTGCAAAAGCAGGTGGACGCCAAGGCCGCGGAGCACGGCCTGTCCAACGAGGACGCCAAGAAGCTGCTGCTCGGAGAGAAGGAGCCCTCCATGCAGTTCACCACGCCCGAGGAACTGGGCGAACTGGCCGTGTTCTTCTGCTCCCCGGCCGCGAACAACGTGCGCGGCGTGGCCTGGAACATGGATGGCGGCTGGGCCGCCCAGTAAGGCTTTTACTACTGTTTACATAGCTGCCAACGCCCATCCACTGGGCGTTGGAAGGCAAAAACTACCGCAGCTGGACCGAGCCCGAGATGGTCACCGTCACCTGGGCCTTGCCGGCCTCGACGGGCACGGCGGCATCGGCCGACATGGCCGCGCTCTTGGCCTCCATGGCCAGCATGCGCGGACGCGGTCCGGGGGCAGACTCGTTGCTGTGCACCGACACCTCGCGCAAGGTGTAGCCCGCAAAGCCAAAACCGCGCGCCAGGTCGGTGGCACGCTGCCGGAAGGCCTCGATGGCCTTGCCCTGCGCATCGCCCTCGACCTTGGCGCGCGCCTCGCGTGACAGGTCGAAGGCGATGTGGCTGATGGCCATGGTCTGCACCTTGCCCGCCGTGGCGGTGATGCGCGCAAAGTCCCGCCCCTGGAGCACCAGCTCCGCACGCCCCTGCCAGCCGCTGATGCGGCCATCCTTGCCATGGCGCGGGTACATGCCGAAGGCCCCCGTGCGCACATCCATCTGCTGGGGCTGGGCTGCGACCCGCGCGACGCCGAGCGCCGCATCGAGGGCCTGCTTGAGCTGGGTCTGCACGGCCGCCGCATCGCCCCCCTCCTTGGTCGTCGCCAATGTCAATACCAGCAGATCCTGCGGCACGTCCACCGACGCGGACGCCGACAGCTGCAGCACATCCTGCGGGGGCGAGGTCAACAGGGTCTGAGCAAAACCGCCTGAAACGCCCGTCAACAAAGCGCAAGCAGCTACCATTTTCATCAAGTTGGTCATCTTCATCCTTGTCGTGACAGGCGCGCCGACGACGTCCGTCGGCGCGCCATTGCGGTGATACCAGCACTCCATGGCACTGGGCCGAACGCCGTTGCGCTGCAGGGCAAAACCTGTAACAGTTGGTCAAGCATACCGGGCAAACACGGATTTTTGCCGACAAACTGGTCAGAATCGGCGCCGTTACAAATTGGATTGGGGAAAGACAGCATGGCTTCTACGACAGGCAACCGCACCGACAAGATCCTCGTGGTGGACGACGATGCACGCATCCGCGACCTGCTGCGCCGCTACCTCACGCAGGAAGGCTTCGAGGTCATGGTGGCCGAAGACGGCAAGGCGCTCAACCGCATCCTGTTGCGCGAAACCGTGGACCTGATCGTCCTCGACCTCATGATGCCCGGCGAGGATGGCTTGTCCATCTGCAGGCGCCTGCGCGCGGCCAACGACCGCACGCCCATCATCATGCTCACCGCCAAGGGCGAGGACGTGGACCGCATCGTCGGCCTGGAGGTGGGCGCCGACGACTACCTCGGCAAGCCCTTCAACCCGCGCGAACTGCTCGCGCGCATCCACGCCGTGCTGCGCCGCCGCCCACCGCAGGAGGCCCCGGGCGCCCCTTCGGGCGACAACGAGGTCGTCACCTTCGGCCCCTTCACCTTCGACATGGGCACACGCGCATTGCAGAAGAACGGCGAGGAACTGCCCCTGACCACGGGCGAGTTCGCCATGCTCAAGGCCCTGGTGCGCCACCCGCGCCAGCCGCTGTCGCGCGAAAAGCTCGCCCTGCTGGCGCGCGGCCGAGAGTTCGAGCCCTTCGACCGCAGCCTGGACGTGCAGATCTCGCGCCTGCGCAAGCTCGTGGAGGTCGATGCCGCAGCGCCACGCTACATCCAGACCGTCTGGGGCGTGGGCTATGTGTTTGTGCCCGACGGCACCAACTGACGCGCATTTTTCCCGGACAATCGCCGGCAAGATTGTTGCCCGCAACATGGGACGCGACGCCCGCAGGCGCCGCGTCCCCAGTCATTTCTGCACCCAGCCCCTGCCATGAGCGAATCCCACGACGTGCCTCCCGACGCCACCAGCCCCGCGCCGCTGGAGACATCGGCCCGACAGGCACAGCGCTCGCGCATGGGGCTGAACCTGTTCTGGCGCACCTTTTTCCTGCTCGCGCTGCTGCTCGTCGGCTGCATCCTCGCCTGGCTGCAGACCCTGCGCGCGCTGGAGCTCGAGCCGCGCACGCTGCAGTCGGCCCAGCAGATCGCATCCATGGTCAATCTGAGCCGGGCCGCGCTGGTCCACTCCGACGCCATCGCCCGCGTGTCGCTGATCAAGACCATGGCCGACCAGGAGGGCATGCGCATATTGCCGCGCGAGCCCAAGGACACCTTCGATCTGCTACCCCCCTCGCCCCTGGGCCAGCGCCTGACCGAGGAGCTCACCCGACGCCTGGGACCGGACACCATCGTGGCCAGCAGCGTCAATGGCGAAAACGGACTGTGGGTGGGCTTTACCATCAATGGCGACCCCAACTGGCTGCTCATGGACCGCTCGCGCCTGGTGGCCCCGAGCGTCAAGACCTGGCTCATCTGGCTCATCACGGTCGGTGCGCTGTCGCTGGCCGGCGCCGCCATCATTGCCCGGCTCATCAACCACCCGCTCAAGCAGCTCAGTCACGCGGCCAACCGCGTGCGGGATGGTGACTTCGCCGTCAGCCAGCTCGACGAGGAGGCTGTCACGAGCGAGATCCGCGAGGTCAACATCGGCTTCAATCGCATGGCGCAGAAACTCGCCAAGCTCGAGCAGGACCGCGCCGTGATGCTCGCCGGGATCTCGCACGACCTGCGCACGCCATTGGCTCGCCTGCGCCTGGAGACCGAAATGAGCGTCGCCGACGAGGTGGCGCGCGAGCACATGGTGGCCGACATCGTCCAGCTCGATGCCACGATCGACAAGTTCCTGGACTACGCGCGCCCCGACAACGTCACGCTCAACCCCGTCAACCTGCATGGCGTGGTCTCCTCCTGCGTGTACGCGGTGCAGGATCACCGCGAGCTGCAGGTCAGCGTCAACGTGCCCGAAGACCTGATGGTGCTGGCCGACGAGGTGGAGCTCGCGCGCGTGATCTCCAACCTGCTGGAGAACGCACGCCGCTACGGCAAGAACAGCGACACCGGCATCACCACGGTGGACATCGCCGCCAAGGCACGCGAGAAATGGGTGCTCATCAAGCTGCGCGACCATGGCCCGGGCGCGCCTCCGGAGCAGCTGGCCAACCTGACCAAGCCCTTCTTTCGCAGCGATTCGGCGCGCACCGCCGCGGCCGGCGCGGGTCTGGGCCTGTCCATCGTGGACAAGACCGTGCAGCGCATGGGGGGCATCTTCGCGCTGGCCAATTCGGCCTCGGGCGGTCTCGTTGCCCACATACAGCTGCAGCGCGCCGGTGACCTCGAGGATGGCCAGAGCCCCGAGCAGCGCCTGCAGCGCCCCCAGGTCAAGCGCCACCTGCCGCCGACCTCGCGCCTGCCCAAGCGGCCGGTGTAGGCCGGCCCCTCCTGCCGCCGGGAAGCCTCAGGCGGCTCCTGGCGGCGCGTGCATCGTTCAATCGGCCGATGCGCCGCCATCTGCCGGCAGCCATCATGCCCAGTGAACCACCAGCCCCACCGCAGGAGACACTCGCATGAGCGCAGGCACAGCACCCAGCTTCACCCCCGGCCGCCCCATCCGCATGGCAGACGTGGCGCAATGGGACATCGAGACCGATGTCGCCATCGTCGGCCTGGGCGCGGCAGGCAGCTGCGCGGCCATCGAGGCGCGCCAGGCCGGCGCCGACGTGCAGGTGTTCGAGGTGGCCGCGGCCCCGGGCGGCAGCGCCGCGCTCTCGGGCGGCGAGGTCTATGTCGGCGGCAGCGGCGGCACGCGCATCCAGCAGGCCCATGGCTTTCACGACCAGACCGAGGACCTGATCGCCTACCTGATGATGGCCGGCGGCCCCGGCGCCGACGCCGAGCGCGTGCGCGTCTATGCCGAGAACGCCGTCGCGCATTTCGACTGGCTCGAGGCCCAGGGCGTGCCCTTCAAGGGCACCTACCTGCCCGGCAAGTGGATCGAGCCCGTGAGCGACGACACCCTGCTGTGGTCGGGCAGCGAGGCGGCCTGGCCGTTCTCGGCCCAGGCCAGGCCCGCGCCACGCGGCCACACGGCCCAGCTCGAGGGCTGGGGCGGCGGCGGCAAGATGCTCATGGGCACGCTGTGCGAACGCGCCGCCGCCGTGGGCGCCAACATCCACTGCAACAGCCGCGCGCTGTGCCTCATCGTGGACGACCGGCGTCGCGTGCAAGGCCTGGTGGTGCGCATCGACGGCACAGCGAAGTTCGTGCGCGCGCGACGCGGCGTGGTGCTGTGCGCGGGTGGCTTCATCGTCAACCGCGACATGGTGGCGCGCTTTGCGCCGGCCGCGCTCGCCTGCACCAACGTGGTCAGCGGTGGCAACGACGATGGCTCGGGCATACGCATGGGCATGAGCGTGGGCGGTGCCGCCATCCACATGGACCAGTTCTTCACCACCCTGCCCTACTTCCCGCCCAACTCCCTGGTCAAGGGAATCTTCGTGAACCAGCGCGGCGAGCGCTTCATCAACGAGGACGCCTACCACGGCCGCGTGGCCCATTACGTGCTGCGTCAGCCCGGCGGCAAGGCCTGGCTGCTGGTGGACAACGAGATCTTCGGCCGCCCGCTGCTGCAGCCCGACATCGAGGTCGCCGCCGCGGGCGATACCTGGGCCGAGGTCGAGGGGGAGCTCGGCCTGCCCGCCGGCAGCCTGGTGCACACGGTGGAGGAGTTCAACCGCCACGCCGCGAACGGCGAGGACCCCATGCTGCACAAGAGCGCCGAGTGGCTGCGCCCGCTGACCCAGCCGCCGTTTGCCGCGCTGAGCTACTGCGCGGGCGACTACCAGGTGCACGCCTTCACCATGGGCGGCCTGCACACCCGCCCTGGTGGCGAGGTGCTGGACGCCGACGGCCAGCCCATTGCCGGCCTGTACGCCGCCGGGCGCACGGCCTGCGGCCTGCCGCGCTGGGGCGAGGGCTACAGCTCGGGCATGTCCCTGGGCGACTCCACCTTCTTCGGTCGCCAGGCCGGCATCAGCGCGGCGCGCAACACCGACTGAGCGGCGGGGCCGGCTGCGCTACGCGGGGCTGCGCTCAACCTAGAAACCGCAGTTGGATGCGCCTGCCAGTGCCGTGATCGGTGCGCCAGGCAAGACGTGACGACGCAGCGCACTCCTGTGCGCAAGGAGGAGCAACGCCGCATGGCGCGCCGAGCATGGTGCTGGCGGGTGCATAGCGCCCTCACCCAGAAGGTGAGGGTTCCGAAGTGGCGCCAGGTCAGAGTTCACGCGGCATTCTCAAGGATTGTCAGCGGTCAACTACGGTTTCTAGGTTCAAGCAGCACCACGGCGCGCGCCTCCATGGCCAGGCCCTGGCCCACGGGGCCCAGGCGCTCGGCCGTCTTGGCCTTCACGTTGACCTGATCGCCCTGCAGGCCCAGGGCGGCGGCGATGCGCTCGCGCATGGCAGGGATATGGGCCGCCAGGCGCGGCGCCTGGGCCACCACGGTGCTGTCCACATTGCCGATCTCGTAGCCCGCGGCGCGCACGCGCCGCGCCGCCTCGGTGAGCAGCACGACCGAGTCCGCGCCCTTGAAGCGCGCATCGCTATCGGGGAAATGGCTGCCAATGTCGCCCAGCGCCGCCGCGCCCAGCAGCGCGTCGGTGATGGCGTGCAGCAGCACGTCGGCATCGGAATGGCCGAGCAGGCCCATGTGGTGCGGCACCTCCACCCCGCCTATGACCAGGCGCCGCCCGGGCACAAGCGCGTGCACATCCCATCCCTCGCCAATTCTGAAATTCATCACATGTACCTTGCTGCTCAGCGCGGCGCCGGGCGCGCGAAAAACGGGTTGATCGGTTCGGCCGCCGCCGCGCCGCGCTCACCGCCAAAGCGCGCCAGCGTGGCGCCATGCATGCGCTGGGCCAGCACGGCCTCGGCGAGGGCGAAGTCCTCGGGGTAGGTGACCTTGAAGTTCTGCGCGCCGCCCGGCACCAGGCGCGGGCGCAGGCCCATGGCCTCCATGGCGCTGGCCTCGTCGGTTGCGGCCGCGCCCACCTGCTCGAGCGCGCGGCGCAGCGCGCCGATGCGAAACATCTGCGGCGTCTGCGCCAGCCATTTGTCGCTGCGGTCCACGGTGGCGGCCACGCGCACGCCGCCGGGGCCGTCGGTGGCGGTCTTGAGCGTGTCGGCCAGCTTGTGCGCGAGCAGCCCGCCCACGCTGTCGTGCTGGCAGGCGTCGATCAGCGCGTCGATCTGCGCCGTGGTCACCAGGCAGCGCGCGGCGTCGTGCACCAGCACCCAGTCCTCGTCCAGGGCGCCACGCCCTAGCAGCGCCTTGAGGCCGCCGAGCACCGTCTCGGCCCGCGTAGGGCCGCCGCAGGGCACGGCAAAGCTGCCGGGGTGCGGCGCGCCGTCGAAAAACGTATCGCCCGGCGCCACCGCCACCAGCGTGCCCGAGAGCCGCGCCACGCCGGCAAAGGCCGCCAGCGTGTGCAGCACCATAGGCTGGCCGGCGACGGGCTGGTATTGCTTGGGCAGCACGGCGCCCGCGCCGGGCGGTGCGCGCAGGGCGCGCGTGCCCTGGCCCGCGCAGGGCAGCAGGGCCCAGAAGCGCGCGGGCATGGGGCGAGCAGGGTTGTAGGCGGGCGGCAGGTCGCTCATGGGTGGGCATTCTAAAATCGCCGCTTCCCGCCAAAAGCCTGCCGCCGCGCGCACCAGGCGACCGCTCCCGCATGGATCTGCCCAAACTCTCCCCCGGAAAACGCTTCACCCTGCCCCGCCCCGTGGGCAGCAGCGACGCCCTGCTGCTGGCCCGCCTGGGCGAACGCGAGAAGGCCGCAGGCCGCGTCACGGCCATCGTCACGGCCGACGCGGCCGACGCCCAGCGCCTCATCGACGAGATGGCCTTCTTCGCGCCCGAGCTGCGCTGCGCGCTGTTCCCGGACTGGGAGACGCTGCCCTACGACAGCTTCTCGCCGCACCAGGACCTGATCAGCGAGCGCCTGGCGACGCTGTGGCGTATCTCGCAGCGGGACAAGGACACGGGGGCCGACGTGGTGCTGGTGCCCGCCACCACGGCGCTGTACCGCCTGGCGCCGCCGGCATTCCTGGCAGGCTACACATTCCACTTCAAGGTCAAGCAAAAGCTCGACGAGGCCAGGCTGCGCGCCCAGCTCACGCTGGCCGGCTACCAGCATGTATCGCAGGTGGTGGGCCATGGCGAGTACGCGGTGCGTGGCGGGCTCATCGACCTGTTCCCCATGGGGTCACTCCAGCCCTACCGCGTGGACCTGTTCGACGATGAGATCGACTCCATACGCACCTTCGATCCCGACAGTCAGCGCAGCCTCTACCCCGTGCCCGAGGTGCGCTTGCTGCCCGGTCGCGAGTTCCCCATGGACGAGGCCGCGCGCGGCAAGTTCCGCCAGCGCTGGCGCGAGCTGCTCGAGGGCGACCCCACGAGGAGCCGCATCTACAAGGACATGGGCAACGGCGTGGCGACCGCCGGCATCGAGTACTACCTGCCACTGTTCTTCGACGACACGGCCACGGTGTTCGACTATCTCGGGGACGAGGCCACGGTGGTGCTGCATGGTGACCTGGAGGCCGCCTTCCAGCATTTCTGGCAGGACACGCGCGAGCGCTACCGCCTGCTGCAGGGCGACCCGGACCACCCCGTGCTGCCACCCGAGGCGCTGTTTCTGTCTGCCGACCAGTTCTACGGCCAGGCCAAGCCGCACGCCCAGCTGTCGCTGCGCCCCGGCGTGGAGGATGTGCAAGGCAGCGCCCTGTTCCAGAAGCTGCCCGACCTGTCCGTGGTGCGCGGCGCCGACGACCCGCTGGCGCGGCTGCAGGCCCATATCCGCGGCGCGACACAGTCCGGCCAGCGCGTGCTGCTGCTGGCCGAGAGCGACGGCCGGCGCGAGAGCCTGCTGGACTTTCTGCGCGCCTCGGGACTGAACCCGCCCACGTTCGACTCGCTGGCCGAGTTCCAGGCCACGCCCGCCGAGCCCGTGGGCATTGCCACGGCGGCGCTGGCCACGGGCTTTGCCTGGGTCGAAGCCGGGCTGGACCTCGTCACCGAAACCGAGCTGTTTGCCGCGGGCGCCACCACGCGCCGGCGCAGGAAGCAGGAGCAGGCCAGCGACGTCGAGGCGCTGATCAAGGATCTGTCCGAGCTGAAAGTGGGCGACCCCGTGGTGCACAACCAGCACGGCATTGGCCGCTACCGCGGGCTGATCCACATGGACATGGGCCAGAAGAACCCCGACGGCAGCCCGGCGCTGCAGGAGTTTCTGCACCTGGAATACGCCGACCAGGCCGTGCTCTACGTGCCCGTGAGCCAGCTGCAGCTCATTGGCCGCTACACGGGCGTGAGCCCCGACGAGGCGCCGCTGCACAAGCTCGGCAGCGGCCAGTGGGAAAAGGCCAAGCGCAAGGCCGCCGAACAGGTGCGCGACGCGGCGGCCGAGCTGCTCAACATCTACGCCCGGCGCGCCGCGCGCCAGGGCCATGCCTTCCGCTATTCGCCGCAGGACTACGAGCAGTTCGCCAATGACTTCGGCTTTGAGGAAACGGCCGACCAGAACGCCGCCATCCACGCCGTGGTGCAGGACATGATCAACCCGCGCCCCATGGACCGTCTGGTCTGCGGCGACGTGGGCTTTGGCAAGACCGAGGTCGCGCTGCGCGCCTGCTTCGTGGCCGTCACGGGCGGCAAGCAGGTGGCGTTTCTGGCGCCCACGACGCTCTTGGCCGAGCAGCATTACCGCACGCTCTGCGACCGCTTCGCCAAATGGCCCGTGAAGGTGGCCGAGGTCTCGCGCTTTCGCTCGGGCAAGGAGATCACGGCGGCGGTGAAGGGCATTGCCGACGGCACGGTGGACATCGTCGTGGGCACGCACAGGCTGCTCAGCGAATCGACGAAGTTCAAGAACCTGGGCCTCTTGATCATCGACGAGGAGCACCGCTTCGGCGTGCGCCACAAGGAGGCCATGAAGGCCATGCGCGCCGAGGTGGACGTGCTCACGCTCACGGCCACGCCGATTCCGCGCACCATGGGCATGGCGCTTGAGGGCCTGCGCGACCTGTCGGTGATCGCCACGGCGCCGCAGCGTCGCCTGGCCATCAAGACCTTTGTGCGCAGCGAGAACCAGGGCGTGATCCGCGAGGCCGTGCTGCGCGAATTCAAGCGCGGCGGCCAGTGCTACTTCTTGCACAACGAGGTCGAGACGATAGAGAACCGGCGCCAGAAGCTCGAGGAGATACTGCCCGAGGCGCGCATCGCCGTGGCCCACGGCCAGATGCCCGAGCGCGAGCTTGAGAAGGTCATGCGCGACTTCGTGGCCCAGCGCTACAACATCCTGCTGTGCTCGACCATCATCGAGACCGGCATCGACGTGCCCACGGCCAACACCATCCTCATCTCGCGCGCCGACAAGTTCGGCCTGGCCCAGCTGCACCAGCTGCGCGGCCGCGTGGGCCGCAGCCACCACCAAGCCTATGCCTATCTGATGGTGCCGGACATGGAAGGCCTGACCAAGCAGGCCGAGCAGCGCCTCGATGCCATCCAGCAGATGGAGGAGCTGGGCAGCGGCTTTTATCTCGCCATGCACGACCTTGAAATCCGCGGCGCGGGCGAGGTGCTCGGCGAGAACCAGAGCGGCAACATGCTCGAGGTGGGCTTTCAGCTCTACAACGAGATGCTGTCCGAGGCCGTGCGCTGCCTCAAGAACGGCAAGGAGCCCGACCTGCTCTCGCCCATGCAGGCCGCCACCGACATCAACCTGCACGCCCCCGCCCTGCTGCCCGACGACTACTGCGGCGACGTGCACCTGCGCCTGTCGTTCTACAAGAAGCTGGCCACGGCGCGCACCAGCGAGCAGATCGACGGCCTGCTCGAAGAGATCGTGGACCGCTTCGGCAAGCTGCCGCCCCAAGCCCAGACCCTCATCGACGTGCACCGCCTGCGCGTGCTGAGCCAGCCCTATGGCGTGGTCAAGGTGGATGCGGCGCCGGGCGTCATCAGCATCAGCTTCAAGCCCCAGCCGCCCGTGGACCCGATGGCCATCATCCACCTGATCCAGAAGAACAAGCACATCAAGCTGGCCGGCAACGAAAAGCTGCGCATAGAGCGCGCACTGCCCGAGCCGGCCGCGCGCGCACAGATGGTGCGCGACGTGCTGCGCAGCCTGGGCCAGCCGCTCACGGAGGCCGCCACGGCCTGAGCAAGCTATGTTTTTGGAAGCTGCCATCGCTTTACTGGCGCTGCTTACAGCCATTTTCATGCATCCATGGCGGCTGCTGGGCAACCAGAGACCGCTGGTGCATGAGGCCCATGGCCGCCCCTCGGCGCTGTGGACGCCGCTGCTCGCCACCCTGGTCATCCTGCCCTGGGCCTGGGCCCTGCCCACGCTGCACCACATGCCGCTGCAGCTGCAATGGTCGGGCGCCTGTCTGGTGCTGCTGACGCTCGGCTGGCCTCTGGCCATACCCGTGCTGCTTGCCGTGGGCGTGATCGCGGCCCTGGTCTCGCCCGGCCTGTCCTGGGGCGACGCCCTGGGCCTGGCCGTCTGGCAGGGCGTGGTGCCGGCCACGCTGGCGCTGCTGCTGGGCTGGCTCATGCGCCGGCTGATCACGACGCGCGCCTTCACGGGCGCGCGCATCTTCGTCTACGTGCTCGGGCGCGGCTTTCTGGGCACGGCCGCATGCATCTTCCTGGCCGGCACGCTGTCGCAATGGGCGGGCCATGTGCTGCCCGGCGTGGGCGAGCATCTGTCGCTCGTGGCGCGCTGGCTCATGGCCTGGGGCGATGCCGTCGTCACCGGCATGCTGTGCGCGGTCTTCGTGGCCTTCAAGCCCGGGTGGCTGGCGACCTGGTCCGACCAGCTCTATCTGCCCAAGCCCTGAACGACAATTCCCTCTTTGCCTGCACCCCGTTTGCCATGTCATCCATTCCCACCGAATTCGCCCCCGGCCTCGTCATTCAGGGCATCACGCCGCCGCTGAAGCTGAGCAACTACAAGCTCATCGCCTTCGACATGGACTCCACGCTCATCAACATCGAATGCGTGGACGAGATTGCCGACTTCGTCGGCTGCAAGGCCGAGGTCGCGGCCATCACCGAGGCCGCCATGCAGGGCGTGATCACCGACTTCAAGGACAGCCTGCGCCAGCGCGTCGCGCTGCTCAAGGGCGTGACCATCGCCGACCTGGAGCGCGTCTACAGCGAGCGCCTGCGCATCAACCCCGGCGCGGCCGAACTGGTGCGCGCCTGCCGGGCGGCCGGCCTCAAGACCCTGCTGGTCTCGGGGGGCTTCACCTTCTTTGCCCACCGCGTGCGCGAGCAGCTGGGCATAGACTTCGTGCGCGCCAACGTGCTGGAGGTACGCTCGAGCACCAACTGCGGCGAGCTCACGGGCGCGCTGGTCGAGCAGGCCTGGGGCGACATCTGCGACGGCGCCGAGAAGCGCCGCACCCTGCTCGAGGTGGCCTCGCTCCTGGGTATTGAGCCCGAGGAATGCATCGCCATGGGCGACGGCGCCAACGACCTGCCCATGATGCGTGCGGCCGGCCTGTCCGTGGCCTACCACGCCAAGCCCGCGGTGCGCGCCCAGGCCCAGGTGGCCATCAACCAGGGCGGGCTCGACAGGCTGCTGGAGCTACTGAAGTGATCATAAAAAACCACTTCGTTATATCAATATGAATTTAATTGCGTCGTAAGCATGGCGCCAAGACCGTAAACTTGGCCCCTGCGTCGCGCCCTGGCCGACCCGGTCCGGGCGCTTTTTCTTTGCTTCATTCCCAAGGTTGCATTTGATGTTCAAGCAAACCCTCTCTGCCCTGGCGGTTGCCGCCCTGGCGTTTTCTGCACAGGCCGCCGACGTGCTCAAGGTCGCGGCCACGGCCGTGCCCCACGCCGAGATCCTGAACTTCATCAAGCCCCAGCTCCAGGCCCAGGGCGTGGACCTGCAGGTCAAGGAGTTCAGCGACTATGTGCAGCCCAACATGGCCGTGGAGGACAAGCAGCTCGATGCCAACTTCTTCCAGCACCAGCCCTATCTGGACAGCTTCAACAAGGACCGCAAGACCAGCCTGGTCGTCGTGCCCAACGGCAAGGTGCATGTGGAGCCCTTTGGCGCCTACTCGAGCAAGATCAAGAACATCAAGGACCTGAAGGACGGCGCCACGGTGGCCATCCCCAACGACCCGTCCAACGGCGGCCGTGCGCTCATCCTGCTGGCCAAGCAGGGGCTGATCGAGCTCAAGGACCCCAAGAGCCTCACGCCCACGCCGCTGGACGTGGTCAAGAATCCCAAGAAACTCAAGTTCCGCGAGCTCGAGGCGCCCCTGCTGCCGCGCGCCCTGGCCGATGTGGACCTGGCCCTGATCAACACCAACTACGCCATCGAGGCCAAGCTCAACCCCACCAAGGACGCGCTGTTCATCGAGGGTGCGGATTCGCCCTACACCAACATCGTGGCCGCGCGTGCCGACCGCGCCAACGGCGCCGACATCGCCAAGCTCATGAAGGCCCTGCACACGCCCGAGGTGAAGAAGTTCATCCAGGACAAGTACAAGGGCGCCGTGGTTCCCGCGTTCTGAGGAGCGTCCCACTCCACGCGCCGAGCGCCGCCCATGGGCGGCGCTTTTTTTTTGGTTCTTCACGGATTCCCGGGGAACGCTGCCTTGATTTTGAGGAAGAAGTAGTCGGTATCCCGATACCCGTAAGCCATGCGCTTAATGACCTTGATACGGTTATTGATGCCTTCGAGCTGCCCGGTGTGCATGGGCCAGCGCACCCGGGCCAAAATACCTCGCCAGTACTTGCGCAGCCTGGCTGCAAATTGCTGCAAACACACAATGGCACTTTCCTTGCAGTGGCTCAGCCACTGATTCCAGCGCCTGCGCCACTCCCACGGATCGGGCGCATCCCATAAGCTCTTGAGCGTTTGCTTGAGCACGTACACCGTCATCAAGGCCTCATTGGCCTGCAGCACCTCCTGCAGACGCACTTGCTCACTGTCCTTGAGGTTGTCTGCGTTGCGTAGCAGCAGCCAATGGGCCTGCTTGACCACCTTCCTGCCCGGCTTGTCGTGGCGCAAGGCGTTGGCCGCATCGACTCTGACGCGGGAGATGACCTCACGACCATACTTGGCCACCACGTGAAAGAGGTCGTAGACGATGCGGGCCTTGGGGCACCAGTGGCGCACCTCCAAGTCAAATGCCGTATTCATATCCATGGCAACGGCCTCGATACGTCTGCAGCCCTGTGGGCCCAGGGCCTGGAAGAAGGGGCGTATGGCCTTGCGACTGCGATCCTTGGCGATATAGAGCACCCGGCGTGTATCCGCATCCAGAATCACCGTGGCATAGCGATGGCCCTTGTGCAGGGCAAACTCATCCATGACCAGCCTGGTGGGCTGGGGTGCGGGTAATTCTCTGACCACTTCTTGCAAGTGGCGCTTGTCGATCTGGCGCACCGTCGACCAGTGCAGCCCAAACATCTGGGCCACATGCTTGATGGGCATACGGCTGCAGCAACTGGCCACCGTCTGCGCCATCGCATCGGTGATGCGACTGAAGCGCCCCAGCCAGCGTACGTGCTGCAGGCAAGGCCCACAGTGTGGGCAGTTCACGCGCAGCAGCTGCACCTGCAGTGTCAGGATCCTGCCCACCAAAGGCAAATCGCGTACCTTGCGTTCGGTGTATTCATGCACCGAGTTCACGCGGGTCAGGCACGAACCACAGCGCAGTTGCGCCCTGTCGGGCAGCAGACGCAATTGGGCTGTATCGGCCTGTATGTAGGAATCGGCAACGTAAAAACCGGGCCAAAGGGTTGGCCAGCAGGTATCCTGATGCATGCAGCGGTGCTCCGAGGAGGATGGGTTGGTCGCACAACCATCATGCTTCGGATGTCACCGCTGTTTTTATTGCCAATGCGCTCGGCTCCACGCAAATCCGTGAAGAACCTTTTTTTTTGGGGGCCTCAGCGTCCCTCGCCCGTCTCGGGCACGTAGACCATGGAGCCGTCCTTCATGCGGTAGGCGACGCCGGCCTTCTCGCCGTCACCCTCGCCGATCTCGCCGCTGGCCTTGTACTTCTCGATCTTCTCGCCGCGCTTCTGTATGACCTCCATGCTGGGCTTGCCGGCGTCGGTGATGACCGTGACGTCCTGCTTGGAGAACGGACTCAGCAGCGGGTTCTTGGCCACGGTGATGAGCAGCGCCGCGATCACCACGAGGAACACGTCGATCAGGTTGACGACCGAGAGGATGGGGTCGTCGGCCTCGGTTTCGTCGAGGAACTTCATGCTTCGCTCCCCGCCTCGGCCATGTGGCCCGCGCCCGGCGTGCGCACGCCCTGGCGCTGCAGCCACACCAGCTCCTCGGCCAGCCAGCGCCGCTGCACCGACACCACCCAGAAGGTGATGGCCGCGGCAATCAGCGACAGGATCACGGCCGCAAAGGCCACGGCCAGGTTGTCCGACACCTGGGCCAGGTTGCCGTCGGACAGGCCCTTGAGCGCCGGCCCCATGGGAATCATGGTGGCGATCAGCCCCAGCATGGGCGCCACGCGCGTGGCGATGCGCGGCAGCTCGAGCAGTTGGTGCGCCTTCACGTCGAGCTCGTCGGCGCTCGCCTGGGGCTGGGCCTGCGCCCAGGTCAGCAGATGGTGGCCGCGCGTGGGCGCGCCGTCGCGGGCCTGGCGCCTCTGCCACCACTGCATGGCAAACATGCCGAGCAGAAAGAAGGCGTAGACGAACAGCAGGCTGATCACCACCAGCGTGGGGAACAGAAAGACCTGGCTGGCCTGGTACATCAGGGATTCAAGCAAATGGCTCACGAGTCACTCCGGAAGAAAAGAAAAAAACAAGGGGTTCAAGCAGCCGTCACAGACGACCGGGTCGCGTGGACCGGGACAACGGGATCCCCGCCTTCGCGGGGATGACAGGGACGCCGCGCCGAGGCGCCGGCATGGACCGGGGCTGCCGGCTCCCCGCCCTTGCGGGCATGGCGTTTGGGGGGCAGGGCCATCACCACTTGCCCTCCAGCGCCAGCAGCCAGGTGCGCTGGCCGGCCTCATGGGCGTCGAGCACCCAGCCCTGGCCGCCCTGGCTGGACGTGGCGCTGCGCGAGCTGCCCTCGGCGAGCAGGTTCTGCGCCGACAGGCGCAGGTTGAGCGCGGGCGTGAGGCGGCGCACCAGGTGGGCGTCGAGCAGGTTGCGCGAGCGCGTGCGGGCCTGCACCTCGCCGGGCACCTGGGTGCGCACGGCCGCGTGGTGCTGCCACTGAAAGCCCCAGGTGGACTGCCACGCGGGCAGGCTGCCCTCGTAGCCCAGGGTGAACTGGTAGCGCGGCAGCTCGCGCGGGTCGCGCGTGATGCCGAGCACCGCGTCATCGACGCGACCGCGCGGCAGCGTGAAGCTGGCGCGCAGGCTGCCCTGGCGGCCGATCAGCCCCTGCAGCCAGGGCGCCTCGCCCGTGAGCTTGGCCGACAGCTCCAGCCCCCAGTGGCGCGCCTCGCCCTCGTTGTAGGGGCGCTCCACCCAGCGCCCGCCCTCCCACAGCGTGCGCCGCTCGATGAAGTCCTGCGTGCGGCGCAGATAGGTGTTGATGCCGAGCACGCCACCCTGCACATGGCGCTCTATCCCGGCCTCGAGGTTGGCCACGCGCTCCGGCCGCAGCCAGGGATTGCCGCCGCGGTCGGGCTCGAGCGGCGTATTGGCCAGCGTGCCGCGCGAGGCCACGCTGCTCAGCTCGTCGAGCTTGGGAAAGCGGATGGCGCCCGAGAGCGAGGAGCGCGCCACCCAGCCGGGCGCGGCCTCCCAGCGCAGGGCCAGCGACGGATCGACGGCGCCATGGCTGCTGTCCCTCTGCTGCGCGTGGATGGCCATGCGCTCGCCGCGCAGGCCGCCGGTGAGCGTGAGCGCATCACTGAGCGCCCATTCGTCCTGCAGCCACAGCGTGCCCTGGCTGGCGCTGCCGGCAAAGCGCGAGTCGCCCGTGAAGGCGCCGGTCAAGGCCTGGCGGTCGTCGCGCGCGTGGCGTGCCGCGTCCAGCCCCACGGACCACAGGTGGTCGCCCGTGGCGCGGTCAAAGCGCAGCGAGGCGCTGCGCTCGCGGTCCTCGCGGTGCTCGCTCTCCTGCCAGGCGGCCGCACTGCCCTGGCGCAGGCGGTCGGCGTCGCGCCGGCCCTGCATGATGGCCGCGCGGCCGGTCCATTTGCCGCCCCAGGCGCGCCATTCGCCCTCGCTGCGCAGGCGCGCGATGCGGATGCGGTTGTCCTCGCTGTCCTGGCGCCAGCTGCCGTCCGAGCGCGCGGTACGCGTGCTGCGCTCGCCCTCGTTGTAGTACAGGCTCGGCCAGAGCGTGAGCTGGCCCGTGGCCCCGCGCCAGGCCAGGCGCGGCGAGAGGATGAATTCACGCAGGCCGTAGCGGCCCTGCTCCACATCCTGCTGGCGCACGCCGCCGGCCAGGCTGCGCGTGGTGGTCTGATCCACCGGCATGGCATGGCGGTTGAGCGTGAGCGGCAACAGCCAGGAAAAGCCCCCCTCTCCGCCGCTGCGGCTGGCGGTGAACTGGGCGTTGTTGCGGTCGCCACGCTGGCCCGCCGCCAGCTTGACGCTGGTGGCCGCGCGCGCCACCGGGCGGCGCATGATCAGGTTGACGGTGATGGGCGCGGCGCCGCCGAACTCGGCCGAGCCGCCGCGCAGTATCTCCACGCGCTCGAGCTCCCCCGTGGGCATGCGGCCGACCTCGGTGAGCGCAAAGCGCGCGTTGGCCGTGGGGCGCTCGCCGTTCACGAGGAACTGCACGGCGTCGCGCGACATGCCGCGGGCGCGCGCGCTCATGCCGCCGTCGGCGCCATGCTCGCCCGCGTCTATGCCGGGCAGCTTGCGGATCAGCTCGCCCACGGTCAGGCCGCCCAGGGCCTGGATTTCGCTGCGGTCGATGATGGTCTTCTGCGTGGCGGCGGCGCGCTGCTCGTCGAGTGCGCTGCCCTCGGCCTGCACGGTCACCTCGCCGAGCTGGCGTTCGGCCGCGGGCGGCTGCTGCGCCTTGGCGCCGGCGCAGGCCAGCGCCAGCAGCAGCCCTGCGGCGCCGGGGCGCGTCATGGAATGGGACAACATAAAACTATCAAAAAAATAGCTGTCAGCGCTTGCCCATCAAGCGCCAACGGCCGATTTGATGCCAAACCTGCCACGGCGCTGCCACCAGCCTCCGCCCAGCATGACGGCGCCCAGCACCAGGGCCACCGACAGCGTCTGCCAGACGGGCACGGCGCTGTCGCGGGGCTGCTCCTGCACCTGCTCCAGGCGCATGCCGGAGATGGGCGGCGGGGGCGGCTGCGGCGGGGCCTCGTCCTGCGGCGGGGGCTCGGCGGGCTGGGCCTGATCCTGGGGCGCTGCCTGCGCGGCGGCCGCCGGCGCAGCAGGAGCGCCGGGCGCAAGGCCATAGCCCGCGCCGCCCTGCGCCGCGCCCACAAAGCGCTCGAAGGCGGCGTTGTCGCTCCGCACATCAAAGCGCTTGGACAGATCGCGCCAACGCTCCTTCAACTCGCGCAACGTGGCCGGGTCGGCCTTCCAGTAGCCCTGGCGCGCGGCCTCGAGCATGCGCTCCATGGTCTGCGCCAGCGCATGCGGGTTCCTGGATTCGAACCAGTCCTTGAGGCCGAGGTTGTGCTTGTCGCGCACGTAGACGTCGACCATCTCCTGCCACTGGTCGTCGCGCACGATCTCGCGTGCGGTGGCCGTCCAGCCCCAGAAGTTGTTGGTGGCGTCCAGCACCTGCAGCGTGCCCGCGTAGCCCTCCTTCATCAGGCCCTGGATGTAGCCGGGGTGGAACTGGCGCGTGGCCAGCTCCTTGGCGAGGAACTGCGCCGCACCCTCGACCTTGCCACTGCCCGCGCCGCGCAGGTTGCTGATGTAGAGCTCGGGCGCCTTGCCGTCGAGGTGCCGCACGGCCAGCGCGATGCCGCCAAGGTACTGGAACGGGTCGTCGGTGGTGAGCATGCCGTAGAGGTTGGAGCTGCGCGAGAGCACCGCGCCCTCGGTGCCGCTCAGGTGTTCGGCGTAGAGGTTGACGGCCTTGCCGCCCTTGCCTGCCGCCCCCGCGACGCCGGCGCTGCCCCATTGCGCCTCGTCCGGCCCATAGGCGAACTGCATCTTGGAGAGGTAGAGCTGGGCGAGCTTTTTGTCGCCCTCGGCCTTGCCCTTCCAGGTGTCGGTGGCCAGGGCCGCGTCGTCCAGCCCGGTGCCGTAGCGCCCGCTCTCCGAGGCAAAGATGCGCGTGGCACCGGCGAGCTCCGCCGCCTTGGCATCGGCGCCCTGGGCGATGAGTCTTTGCGCGATGCGCTCGCTGTTGGCGGCCACGGGGTTGTCGGCCTCGTCCCGGGCGCGGGACGCCAGCAGCACGGCCTGGGCGAGCTGCTTCATGACGTTGGGGAAATGGTCGCGGTACAGGCCCGTGGCCGACAGCACCACGTCCACGCGCGCGCGGCCCAGCTGCTGGCGGTCGACGAGCTTCACGCCGGTGACGCGCCCGCCGTTGTCCCACACGGGCTCGACGCCGAGCAGCCACAGGGCCTGGGCCTCGAGCATGCCAAAGTGGCGCATGGTCTCCACCGACCAGAGGCTGAAGGTGAGCTTCTTCGGCTGCCTGCCGTGCAGCTTGCGGTGCTCGGCCAGCATGTTCTCTGCCGCCTGCTTGCCGGCCTCCCAGGCCTGCTTGGTGGGGATGCGCGAGGGGTCGAAGCCGTAGAGGTTGCGGCCCGTGGGATAGGCGTCGGGGTTCTTGATCGGGTCGCCGCCGTAGGAGGTAGCCAGGTAGCGCCCGTCCAGCACCGTGAGCAGGCCCTTGAGCTCGTTCTGCGCGCCGATGTCGGCATAGACCTGCGCCGCCTTCTGCAATGCTTTCTGTAGCTGCTCGGGCAGGTCGGTCGTGGCCTGGCCATCGACCACATGCTTTTTCAGCAGTTGGTAAGGCACGGTCTGCGCCAGCCTGTCCCAGGGGCCGATCAGGGCCTCGTCCAGGTCGGCGGCGCTCACGCCCGCGTGGCGCGCCGCGGCCTCCCAGAAGTCGCTGCCCAGCATGAGCAGCACGGTGCCCAGGCGGTGCAGCTCCTCGGGCGCGCGGCCCAGGGTGTGCAGGCCCTGGGGCTGGGCGGTCTGGGCGAGCTCGTGCAGGTGGTTGTGCAGCTCCTGCACGAAGTCGGCGAACTGCGCCTTGGCGCGCGCCTCGGTCCAGCCCATGTCGGCGATCACGCGCTCCTTCTTCGCGGCGGCCAGCAGGTCGGCTGCCATGCGCACGCGCACCGCGCCCTCGTCCTGGGCCTGCCACTGGTGCAGCAGGTCGTGCATCTGGGTCAGGGCCTCGTGCAGGCCGCCGGGGGCGAACGGCGGGGTCTGGTGGCTGATGATGGTGGCGCGCCCGCGGCGCTTGGCCTGGGTGGCCTCGCCGATGTTGTCGGCGATGTAGGGGTAGGCCACGGCGATGTCGCCCAGCGCCAAGAGCGGCGCGTCGTACACCGACAGGCCGCGTTCCTTGCCCGGCAGCCATTCCTGCGTGCCGTGCGTGCCGTAGTGCACCAGCGCGTCGTTGTGCCGGCGCGTCCACAGATAGGTGGCCAGGTAATGGTGCGGCGGCAGGTCGGTGGTGGAGTGGTAGATCTCCTTTTCCTTGGCGCGCGCGTCCTGGCTGCCCGGCGCCATGCCGCTGCGGCCGGGCTGGGGCAGCAGCGTGATGTGGCCGAGCTGCAGGCGCGGAATCACGAAATGGTCCGCGCCGTTCTGGCGCAGCACCCAGGGGGATTTCTCGGGCGCGCCCCAGGCGCTGGCCAGCGCCTGCTGCGTGGGCCGCGGCAGGCTGGCGAGCCAGGCGCGGTAGTCCTTGACGGGCAGCAGCACGGCCAGGCCGTCGCGGAGAAGCGGCTCAAGCTCGCCGCCGCGGTAGGCCGGGGCCAGCAGGCGCTGCAGCAGGGTGATGAGGTGCGTCTCGTCGGGCGGCACCTCGGTGCGGTAACCCGAGGCCGCCATCGCGGCCAGCGTGGTCTGCAGGCTGCGCGGCACGTTGAGGAACGAGGCCGAGAGGTTCTTCTCGCCCGCGGGGTAGTTCCAGAACATCACGGCCACGCGCTTGTCGGCGTTGGGCTTGCGCTGCAGCTTGACGAGGTTCAGCGCCTTGGCGGCCACGGCCGCGGCCTGGGCCGTGATGGGCATGATCTGCTCGTCACCCTTGCGCGTGGCAGACGCCACCTGGATGTCGGTGATGCCCGCGTACTCGGCCTGGGCCAGGTAGAAGGGCACGTCCATGGTGGCGATGCCCTGCTGGCTCGCGGCCCACTCGGCCTCGTCGCCACGGCGGTAGGTCATGGCCTGGATGACGGGGATGCCCATACGCTCGAATTCGGCGCGGCGCTCGTCGGCAAGAAGCGTGATCTGGGTGTTGATGAGCACGTCGGCCAGCACGGGCGTGCCGGGTCCGCCGGGTTGCAGCACCTTGGGGAAACCGCCCTCGCCCATCATGGGCGTGTAGAACGGCAGGGCCACGGCGCCGCCTGCCTCCACGCGCGCGACCATGTCGTCGATGTAGGCCGTCTGCATCGAGCCTATGTACTGCTGGTGCAGCGCAATCGCGATGACGGGCTTGTGCCCCGCGGCCGCCCGGTCTACACCCTGGCCGCGCAGATAGGCGTGCACGTCGCCCGTCACCAGGCCGGGCCAGCGCGGGTGGTAGATGCCGGTCTTGGGGAAGACCACGGGGTCGGGCGCCGCGGCCAGCGCGTTGCCGCCCTTGAGCTGCGCCGCCAGCGTGGCGAAGAAGCCCTCGTAGTTCTGGCGCCCGCCGCTCGCGTAATAGGTGATGAGGCGGCGCGCCACGGCCTCGGGTAGGCCCCCACCCCAGGCCGGGCGTGCGTCGTACAGCCAGGCATTGGGCGCGGCCAGGCCGGGCAGCGCGCGCACCAGGCGGTCGCGCACCTCGTCCTGCTGGTAGCTGTCGAAGAACACCGCGTCACGCCCGCGCCACAGGCCGGCATCGACGTCGGCCGGCAGGCTGTTCAGGTAACGCACCTCGACCTCGATGCCATGGGGGCGCGCGATCTCGGCAAGCTGGTGGAACTTGCCCTGCGGCACGTTGCCCGTGGCGATGAACAACACCGACGCGGCACGCGCCACGCCGACCAGCAGGAGCAGCGCGGCGCACAGCAGCCAGCGCATGTGTTTCATAGTCAAATTGGCCTCCTGCGCCCTATGGACGGGCGCTAGCAGCTACTATTTTTATAGTCAAAAGTCCAGGCGCGCCGACGCGAACACGCGCCGCCCCTGCTCGGCAAAGCCGAAGTTGGGCGACTTCTCGGCCAGGCGCAGATTGCCCATGTTCTCCAGGCCCGCGCGCAAGGTCAGGCTTTGCGTGGCATTGATCTTCCAGCTGTGGCCCAGGCTGGCATTCCACAGCGTGTAGGCCGGCAGCCTTGTGCCGTAGCTGTCCTGCTTGCCCGTGTACTCCAGACCCAGGCGCGCATCCCAGCCGGCCGCGCGCCAGGCCAGGTGCGAGGCCACGGTGGTCGTGGGGCGGTCGTTCAGGCGCTTGCCGGTCGTCTTGTCACGCGTGTGCAGCACGGTGGCGTCGGTGCTCCAGGACAGCTGCGGCGTGATGGCCCAGGTGAAGCCCGCCTCCAGGCCCTGGATGCGCGCGGCGTCCACGTTGTCGTACTGGTAGATGCGGCGTATGCCGATCTGCTGCAGCAGGCGGTAGGTGATGAGCTGCTTGACCTCGGTATGGAAGGCCGTGGCGCGCAGCGACCAGGTGGGGCTGGCCTGCCAGTCGGCGCCGATCTCGAAGGAGTTGGACGTCTCGGGCTGGATGTTGCCGTTGCCCAGGAAGCTGTGCGGCCCCTCGGCGCCCACGTAGTTGGGCGAGATCTGCTTGAGCGTGGGCGCCTTGAAGGCGTGGCCATAGCCGCCCTTGACGACCAGGCTGGGGCTGGCCTCCCAGACCAGGTAGGCGCGCGGGCTGAGCTCGGAGCCGAAGATGCCGTGGTGGTCGGCGCGCAGGCCCAGCGTGGCCATGAGGTTGCGCGTGAGCGCGAACTCGTCCTGCACGAACAGCGCCTTGTGCGTCACGTCGTCGCGTCCGCCCGTGAGGCCGGCGTTGACCAGCTCCTCCTTGCGCCATTCGCCGCCAAAGGCGATCTGGTGGCTGCCGCGGCGCATGGTCACATGGCCGTCGACCACGTCGTCCTGCATGTCCTGCGGACGCGTGGCCGACACGCCGTTGGTGCGCGTGTTCCTGATGCTCATCTCGCTGCGGTAGGCGCGCAGCTGCGCCTTGGTATCGCCAAAGTCGCCCACCCAGCCCAGGTGGGTCTGGCGCCGATCCAGGTCGTAGCGGTTGCGGTAGACCTTGCCGGCCGTGCTCACGTCGTCATAGCGGCGAATTTCCTTGCCGTCGCTGATGCCGGCCTGCAGGCGCTGCTGGGCCGTCAGGTCGTACTCGGCGTTCAGCCCCAGGTTGCGCGGCTTGCGGCCCTCGATCTCGCTGTAGCGCGGATCGTCCACGTCGGGCGTGGCATTGCGGTGGGCGTATTCGGCGTTCACCGACAGGCGCGCGCGCTCGCCCAGCGGCCCGCCCGCGTAGATCGAGGTGCCGCCCTCGCTCGCCGCGTCGCTCGACAGCCCCGTCGCGCCCGAGACGCCGATGGAGCCGCTCCAGCGGTCCTTGGGCCGCTTGGTGATGAGGTTGATCACGCCGCCCAGGGCCTCGGAGCCGTACAGCGCCGACATCGGGCCGCGGATGATCTCCACGCGCTCGATCGCCGAGATCGGCAGCCAGCCGTACTGGTAGTCGGAATGGCCGATCACGTCGTCGCTCGCGCTGATGCGCCGCCCGTCGATCAGCGTCAGCGTGTGCTTGCCCTCCAGGCCACGCAGCGCCAGCGTCTTGCGCCCGCCCACCTGGCGCCCCTGCAGCGTGATGCCGGGCGCGCCGCGCACGGCGTCCAGTAGGTCAGTGGCGTTCTTCTCGGCCAGCTCCTCGGCCGTGATCACGGTGACGCTGGCCGGCGCGGTGCGCGCGTCCTGCTCGGTCATGGTGGCCGTCACGGTGACGGCCGGCAGACCCTGGCTCGGGCCCATGGCCACGGTTTGCGCGGGCTCGGCCTGCTGGGCATGGGCGGCGCCGGCCAGGCACAGCGCGGCCGCGGCGGCGGCGAGGGGATGCGGGCGGCAGAGCCCGCGCACGGTACGGGTAGGTGCAGAAAGCATGAACGTCCTGGCGAAATACCGCGGTGGCTGGACGCTTGCATGCCTATGCGCGCGTGGGGCTGGGCGGATGGGTTGGTATGGGTGGAGTGCGTATTCCGGCAGCCGTCGATCGGGTGTACCTGCGCACAGGCGCGGCCGACATGCTCGGAGCGGCACAACTCAAATACAAATCATTGTCATTCGTATCAATGCAACTTTACCATGGGCAGCTGAACGAGACACACAGATTCGTTAATCCAGATCAACTCCCCGCTACGCGGCCGGCCCTTCGCAGCCGTCGCGCCCGTCGGTGCGCGGGCGCCACAGGCCCGGACCCACGCGCCACAGCAGCACGGCATAGGCCAGGCACCAGAGCGCGGCCGATGCCGCGAGCGCCCCCCCGCCCCACCCCAGCAGAGCCGCCAGCACACGCAGGCCCGTGGCCGCCAGGATCAGCGCGCCGCCCAGCGGTATCCACGGCCCGGCATCGGGCCACAGACCCGCGTGGGCGCGCCCGGCGATGGCGATGACCACGAACACGCCCATGCCCACCGCGCCCGCGCCCAGCAGGTGCCAGCCCGCACCCGTGCCCGCAAGCGCGCCCAGATGGGCCAGCCCCAGCGCCGCATAGCCCAGGGCCATGCAGGCGTACATGGCGTACAGCAGCAGCGGAAAGCGCCGGCGCCACAGCGCCGCTCCCACATGCCAGTCGCTCATCAGATGGAACATGGCGGCGGCCGCGGCGAGCGCAAGCCAGCCCACGAGCGCATCGCCCGGCCGCACGAACTGCGCGAGCGTCGCCAGCGTGATGCACAGCGCCGCGAGGTGGCGCTTCGGGGGCCGCGCCAGATAGGGCGGCGCGCCCGGCGTGACTTGCTCTATGGCGCGGTTGACCATGCGCATGGAGATGCGGCTTGCCGCCACCACGATGAGCAGCATGAGCACGCCCAGCGTCGCATGCAGCCAGCGCAGGCCGGCCGCGCCGCGCAGCGCATCCACATAAAAGCCCAGCGCCATGGCCGCCAATGCCAGCAGCGCCCAGCCAAACGACCAATGCGCGCGCCCCGCGGCCGTGCGCAGTGCGGGTGCCAGCACCGCGAGCACGGCCAGCGGCAGCGCCACCTGGGCCGCAGCCGCCAGCCACAGCGCCACCGCGCCGCCCCAGCCCGAGGCCCAGAAGCCCGCGCGCGCGATGAGCCAGAGCAGCACCAGCGCGCGCAGCTGCACGCGCGAGACACCCGCCACGCCCGTGAACTCGGGCAACGCCGTGAGCGCAAACCCGGCCACGCCGGCCATGGCAAAGCCGAACACCAGCTCATGCACATGCCAGACGATGGGCCCGCCCTCGACCTGCGGCGGCGCCACGCCCGCACCCAGCACCAGTCCCCACAGGCCCAGCAGCCCCAGGGCCGAGACCATGGCCAGCAGAAAGAACGGACGCATGCCGCACATCCATATCGGATGGGCGCTGCGCAAGGGGTTTCGGGAGGAATTCATGTCAAAAAAAGGAGCTGCCTGCGCTTATGCAACAAGCGCTGGTGGGCAATTTCATTCAATAGTGGTGGCTGGTATCAACGAGCCTCTGAAAACCCGCCGTCGTCCCCGCGCAAGCGGGGATCCACGGTGATGACGCATCCGTCGTATCGGTGGCGGCGCCTGGATCCCCGCTTGCGCGGGGATGACGAGCCAGGAGGCGCTGTGACGCGTCTGGCGGCGCCTGGATCCCGCATGCACGGGGATGACGGGCGCATGGCCATGTCGCACGGCGGCCAGCTGCGCCAATGGAAGCCGTCGCCCGCGCTCAGGGGATGGGTGTTCAGCATCCATCTCCCGCACGCGGTGCCGGGCAATGCGCGGCCTGCAGCCACAGCCCCGCGCCGTCGGCGTCAGGGGTTGTGGCGGCGGCATCGCGCGCCTCCTGCGCCGGCAGATCGAACGCGGCGCGCACGGCCGGGTGCTGCAGCAGCTCGGCCGCAGAGCGGTGCACCAGCGCCTCGCTGCGCGTGCGCGCCGCACCCGGCGGGCGGTAGCGCGCCACGATGCGCCCGGGCGCGGCGGCGAGCACCAGCACCTCGCCGGCCAGGCGCACTGCCTCCATGAGGTCGTGGGTGATGAGCAGCACCGCCATGCCCGACTGCGCCTGGCGCGCCAGCAGCAGCTGGTGCAGCTGGCCGCGCAGGCCCACGTCGAGGGCCGAGAACGGCTCATCCATGAAGAGCAGCGCGGGCTCGAGCACCAGCGCGCGCGCCAGCGCGGCGCGGCTTTGCATGCCGCCCGAGAGCTCGGCGGGGTATTGCGCGAGCGAGGCCTCGGGCAGGCCCAGGGCCAGCGCCACCGCGCGTGCGCGCTCGTGGCGCTCGGCGCGCGCCATGCCGCGGGCCTTCAGGCCCAGGGCGATGTTGTCCAGCGTGAGCATCCAGGGCAGCAGGCGCGGCTGCTGGAACATCACGGCCGCGGGGCCGGCGGCCCGCTCGATGCGCCCCTGCTGCGGCGCGAGCAGGTCCGCGCACAGGTGCAGCAGCGTGGTCTTGCCGCAGCCCGAGGGGCCGACGAGCGCCACGATCTGGCCCGCGGGCAGGTCCAGGTTGATGCCCTGCAGGACGGTGGTGGGCCCGTAGGCATGGTCGAGGTCGCGCACGCGCAGCGACAGGGGTGAGGTGGGCTGGGTCGTCATTTGCTTGCCTTGCCTGTGGTCACGCCTGGGGCTGTGCTGTGCCGGCGCTGCGCCAGCGTTCGAGCTCGCGCTTGATGGGTTCGAGCACGCCGTATTCGAGCAGCAGCAGAATGCCCACCACGGCGCAGATCCAGGCCAGCGACGCGCCCATGTCCAGGTGCGAGCGCGTGACGGCCAGGGCCGCGCCCACGCCGTCGCTCGTGGCCAGCAGCTCGGCCATCACGGCCACCTTCCAGGACGAGCCCAGGGCCGTGATCCAGGCCGGAAACAGATAGGCCGCGACATGCGGCAGGTACAGGTCAAAGAGGCGCATGCGCCAGGGCAGGCGGTAGGCCCGCGCCATGTCCTTGAGGTGGTGGTCCAGCGTGCGCGTGCCCTGCAGCGCGCCGATGAAGACCACGGGCAGGCAGGCCACGAACACCGTGAACACGGGCGTGCCGTCGCCCGCGCCGAACCACAGCATGGCCAGCACCAGCCAGGCAATTGGCGGCATGCCCAGCAGCAGCGTGACCCAGGGCCGCGCCATCATCGAGGCCGTGACTGACAGGCCCGCGAGCAGCCCCAGGCCGCTGCCCACGCACACGGCCAGCAGCAGCCCGCTGAGGGCGCGGCGCGCGGTGATGGCGAGCTCGGGCCAGGCCGCGCCCGATTGCAGCAGCGCCGCGAGCGAGGCAAAGGTGGTGCGCGGGTCGGGCAGGATGAGCGCGCCGTACCAGGCTGCGCCCAGCTCCCACAGCGCCACGAACAGCAGCAGGCTGGCGCAGGCGCCCCAGCCGCTCCACAGATACGCGGGCATGCCGCGCAGCAGACGCCACAGCAGGCCCACCGTCAGCCCCCGATGAAGCCCGCGTCGGGCAGCCTGCCGCCGAGCAGGGCCGGGTCCTGGGCCAGCAGCTGCTCGAAGAAGAACTCGATGTCGGCGCGCGCGGCGCCCGCGTCCACGGCCTCGAGCTGGCTGTGCGGCATGGCGTCGGCCACGGCCTCGGGCGTGAGCAGCTCGACATGCTGCGCGACCAGCTTGCCGCATTCGAGCGGGTTGGCGCGGCACCAGGCCACGGCGTCGGCATAGGCCTGCTGCACGGCGGCCAGCACCTGGGGCTGCTCGCGCACGGCGCCCACTGCGGCGATGCCGGCCTGCGGAATACGCGGCGGGCGCTCGAACAGCCGTCCCCATTCCTGCTGCAGGTCGGCGCCGCGGTAGAGCTCGGGCGCGACCACGCTGACCGGGAAGGAATGGGTCTTGCGCAGCGCCATCGACACGCCGGGCTCGACCAGCAGCGCATGGCGCACGCGGCGCGTGATGAGCAGCTGCATGGCCTCCATGGGCGAGGGCACGTAGCGCAGCCGCATGTCGCGCCGGGCGTTGATGCCCTGCCTGGCGCACAGGAGCTGCAGCATCAGGTCGGGCATGTCGCCGCGGTAGGGCACGGCGATCTCCTCGCCCTTGAAGTCGGCCAGGCGCTTGCGTTCGCCGTCGCGCGTGACGATCCACAGCGCGCCCCAGGTGGAGATGTTGAGCAGGCGCACGCCCGCGCCGCGGTTGTAGAGGTTGGCCGCCACATTGCTCGGCATGGCCAGGATGTCGGCCTTCCTGCCAATGGCCATGGCGCGCAGCTGGTCCGGGTCGCGCCAGGGCGTGAACTCGGTTTGCTGCGCGACACCGGCCAGGGCATTGCCCTGCGCCATGCGGATCAGCGGCGCCGAGACGATGGCCGGCGGCCCGGCCAGCACCAACCTGGGCAGGGGCGCGGCAATGGCCGCGGGCAGCAGCGCCGGCGCGGCCAGCGCGGCGCCGGCCTGCAGCCATTGGCGGCGGTTGAGGAGATCGGTCATGGCCTGCCCCCCTTCGTCAGAACAAATAGCTCACACCCACGGCAACGCTGCGGCCCAGGCCCGGCAGGTAGCCGGGCTGGGCGGCCGTGGCCTTGTCGCGGATGGCAAAGCTGCTCGCGTAGCGCCGGTCGGTCAGGTTCTCGGCCATGAGCCAGGTGCGCCAGGGGCCCTGCGTCCATTCGAGCTTGAAGCCCAGCAGGGCGTAGCTGTCCTGCGTGGCGCCTGCGGTGTTGGCATGGTCTATGGGCGTGTCCTGCGGCATCCAGCGCAGGTTGGGGCCCAGGCGCAGGCTGCCGTTGGCAACGGCCGTGCGCCACATCAGCTCGGCGTTGATGAGCTGGCGCGGCACGCCGGCGATGCGGTTGCCGGCGTAGGCGCCGTCCTTGAAGCGGAAGTCGCTGTAGGTCCAGGAGCCGCGCCAGTCGAGCGCGCCCGCCGCGCCCAGCGCCCAGGAGCCGGACAGGCCCGCCTCCACGCCCTGGTGGCGCGTGCCACCCGCGTAGTTGGTCGTTCCCAGCGCCTGGCCATAGGCGTTGGAGACGCTCAGGATCTCGTCGGCCACCTGGCTGCGGTAGTACACGAGCTGCCATTGCGGCGCATGCGCGCCCTCGCCCCAGCGTCCCTGGCCGCCGATCTCCCAGGTCGTGGCGCGCTGCAACTCCAGCCTGGTGAGGCTGCTCTTGGCCGTGGCCGGGTTGGCGGGGTTGGGCACGGTGCCGGCGACGATCTCCCAGAAGGTTGGCGCCTCCTGGCTGCGGCTCAGGTTGGCCCAGACGCGCGTGGCGGGCGTGGCCTGCCAGTTCACGCCGATCTTCGGCGTGGCAAAGGTCCATTGCTGATCGAGCCGCTGGCCAGTCTGGCGGCTTGCGGCGTCGCGGCTCTGCCGGCTCCAGCCGATCTGGCCGACCACCGTCCAGTCCCGCGCCACGCGCCAGTCGGCGCCCAGCTGGCCCTGCAGGTTCTCGGCCTGCAGGTCGTAGTCGCCAAAGAGCTGCAGCTCGCTGCCGTTGGCCGGGCTCACGGCGCGCAGGCTCCGGTCCATGTCGCTGCGCGACCAGGCCAGGGCCATGTGCCAGGCCAGCTGCGCGCTGGCCTGACCGTCCGCGCGCCACTGCGCGCCCAGGGTGCGGCTGTCGGTGCGCGTGCCCATGGTCGGGTCCTTGAACCAGTCGTCCGTGTCCTGCCAGTACAGGCCCAGCTCCTGGCGCAGCGCGTCACTGCCCCAGCGCGTGCGGTTGGCCAGGCGCAGCTGCCGCGCCTCGCGGCGCGGGTCGCGCCGGTAGATGTTGAGCAGCTGGTCCTGCGGCGTGCTGCCGTCGCCCATCACGCCGCGCGGGTTGCTGCCCACGCGGTCCTTGGGCACGACATTGGGGATCTCGAACTCCAGATCGGTCCACGACAGGTAGGTGCGGTTTTCCACACCACCACGCTGGAAGCCCAGATTGGCATGCAGGGCGTCACGCCGCGAGGCGCTGTGGTGGCGGTAGCCGTCGAAGCGGTCGCCGCTCACGCCGATGCGCCCATCCCACTGCTCGCCCGCCACGCCCACGGCGCCCTGCAGCGCCTTGCGGCCAAAGCTGCCGTATTCGGCGCGCACCTGGCCCTTCTGGTCGGCGCCCGTGAGCGACTGGAAATCGAGCTCGCCCCCCAGCGTGGTGGCGCTGGGCGTGAGCGTGTTGGCACCGCGGCGCACGCTGACCAGGGCGGCGTTGCGCGGCTCGAGCAGGCCGATGATGAAGGAACCGTCGGCCTCGTTGAGCGGCAGACCGTCCTGCAGCAGCACCACGCCGCGGTTCACGGGGTTGCTCTGAATGCCCGAGCCGCGAATCGACAGGCGCGGCTGGTCGGTGGCGCCGAAGAAGTCCTGCAGCACCACGCCGGGCTGGTAGTCGAGCACGTCGCGCAGCGTGGCCAGGCGCGCCTCCTGCTGCGGCAGCGCGAGATTCGTGCCCCCGGGCACGCGCGCGAGGCGCTCGCGCTCGGCCACGGCGGAGGGGCGCAGCGGGGCCGTGCCCTCGCCCGCGGCATCGGCACGCACGGTGACGGAGGGAAGCAAGGCCGCAGGCTCGTCGGCATGTACGGACGAGGCCAGCAGCGCGAGCGCACAGGCGATGGGGTGCATCAACGCCCGTGGCCGGGACGGACGCAAGACTGGGGATGGGACGGAAGACATGCGGTGGTTCTTGTTGAAGCAAATGCGATTGATTAGCGTTTGCAAGCATGCCAGAACGAAAGTGGAATGTAAAATGACTTTTATCAAGCGATGCTGTTTTTGTGTCGCATGGGTGCCGACGATCGGCATGTGGCCAGCCCCCGCAGCCTGGCGCGCGGGCCGATAATGGCCACCACCTATGCAAGCCCTGCGCCGCTCCCACCGCCCGGCCCGCCTGCTGCTGGCCCGCCTGCTGCTGGCCTGCTTTGCGCTGGCGCTGGGCGCGGCCATGCTCTCGCCGCTGGTGCGCGCCCAGGGCATGGAGCGCATCTGCAACGCCGCGGGCGAGCCGCGCTGGGTAGCAGCAGGCGGCAACGACGCCGCCGCGCAGGACGCGCAGCAGCACGGCCTGGAATGCGTGCTGTGCCTGCCCGCCATGCTGCCGCCACCGGCCATCGAGGCCCCGGGTGCCGCGCAGGCTTTGCCGCCGCATGTGCCGGCGACGCTCGCACGCGGCCATGTGCCGCCGCTGAGCCGTGCGGCGTTCCCGCCACGCGCTCCGCCCGCCCGGGCCTGAAATCCCCTCGCCGACGGCGCCCTGCCCTGCCCCTGCGGCGGCAGCCCGTTGCCTCTCCCGTTTTTTGATTTCAGGAATTTCTCATGCCAAGCAAACCCTTCACCCCCCGCCTGGCGCTGGCCGCCGCCCTGCTGCTCTCCGGTCTGGCCCATGCCCAGGTCAGCGTGCAAGACCCCTGGGTGCGCGCCACCGTGCCCCAGCAAAAGGCCACGGGCGCATTCATGCGGCTGACGGCCGCACAGGACATGCGCCTGGTCGGCGCCAGCAGCCCGGTGGCCGGCGTGACCGAGGTGCACGAGATGAAGCTCGTGGACAACGTCATGAAGATGCGCGCCATCCCCGCGCTCGATCTGCCCGCCGGCCAGGCCGTCGAGCTCAAGCCCGGCGGCTACCACATCATGCTGCTGGATCTGAAGCAGCCCGTGGCCCAGGGCGCCAGCGTGCCGCTGACCCTGGTCTTCGAGGGCAAGGACGGCCAGCGCCAGTCGCAGGAGCTGCAGCTGCCCGTGCGCGCCCTGAGCGCAACGCCCGCTCCCGCCGGCGGCCATGGCAAGCACGGTGGCCACTGAGCGGCCGTGAGCTCCGCCCGGGGAATCTCGGGCGTTTCATGACCTCAGCGCTTGTCCATCAAGCGCTGACAGCTATTGTTTACATAGCTATCCATGCGGGTCACGGGCGGCACGCGGTGGCGGCTTGACCCATAATCTGGCGCTTTGTGGCGCGCCAGCGCCGCCTGCCCTTCATGCACCCTCAAGCACCACATCTCTGGCGCGGCCCGCGCTGGGCCCTCGCCGTCCTGCTGGCATTGCTGGGCATGGTGGGGCCCTTCTCCATAGACACCTATCTGCCGGCCTTTCCGGCCATCAGCCAGGCGCTGGCGGCCACGCCCGTGGAGATGCAGCAGACGCTGTCGGCCTATCTGTTCGCGTTCGCCTTCATGACGCTGTTCCACGGCTCGCTGTCGGACAGCTTTGGGCGGCGCCCCGTGGTGCTGTGGGGGCTGGCGGTGTTCACGCTCGCATCCCTGGGCTGCGCGCTGGCGCAGAACATCGGGCAGCTCGTGGCCTTTCGCGCGCTGCAGGGGCTGTCGGCGGGCGCGGGCATCGTGGTCTCGCGCGCCGTGATCCGCGACCTGTTCCCGCCCACCCAGGCCCAGCGCGTGATGAGCCAGGTGACCATCTTCTTCGGGGTGGCGCCGGCCATTGCGCCCATGGTCGGGGGCTGGCTGTCGGTGCATCTGGGCTGGCACAGCGTGTTCTGGTTTCTGACCGGGGTCGGCGTGCTGCTGTGGCTGGCCAACTGGCGCCTGCTGCCCGAATCTCTGCCCGAGCAAAACCGCCAGAGCCTGCACCTGGGCGACCTGATGCGCGGCTACTGGGAGCTGGGCACGAGTCCGCGCTTTCTGCTGCTGGCGCTGGCCAGCGGCGTGCCCTTCAACGGCATGTTTCTGTACGTGCTGTCGGCGCCGGCCTTTCTCGGCGACCTGCTGGGCCTGTCGCCCACGCAGTTCTTCTGGTTCTTCATGACGACCATCGCCGGCATCATGGGCGGCGCGTGGGCCAGCGGGCGCCTGGCGGGCCGGATTGCGCCGAAGCGCCAGATCCGCCACGGCTTCGTGATCATGCTGGTCGTGGCGCTGCTGAACCTGGGCGCGAATCTGCTGTTCAAGGCCCACGCGGCCTGGGCCATGTGGCCCATAGGCATCTTCTCCTTCGGCTGGGCGCTGATGGTGCCCGTGGTCACGCTGCTGGTGCTGGACCTCTACCCGCAGCGCCGCGGCATGGCCTCGTCGCTGCAGGCCTTCGTCGGCTCCATGGCCAATGGCCTGGTCGCGGGCGTGGTGGCGCCGCTGGTCATGCACTCCACGGTACTGCTGGCGCTGGCCTCGCTGCTGATGATGTGCGTGGGGCTACTGTCCTGGATCTACCTGCACCACCGCTGGCCCGAGATCGGGCGCACGGCAACGGCGGCCTGATCTCGTCGGCAGGCCCGCAAGGAGCGCGGGCCGCGCATGGGCGGGTACAAAAAAGCCAGCCCCGTTGCCAAGGCTGGCTGCGGCCGGCGCCCTGCGGCGCCACGCCCTCGATCAGCGGCCGCCGCGCTGCGTCTGGCGCTTGCGCGCGTCGTGCGGCGCATAGGGCTTGCCGCCGCCCTGGGGCCTGGCAAAACCGCCGCGCCCCGAGTCGCCCCGGCGGCCAAAGTCGCCACGCGGTGCCGCGCCCTCGCCACGGCCAAAACGGGACGTTTCACCAAAGCGGGGGGCATCCTTGAAACGAGGGCCTTCGTTGAATCGGGACGTGTCACCAAAGCCGCTCTTGCGGCCATAGCCTTCTCCGTCACGGCGGCCGCCAAAGCCGCCGCGCTCGCCACGACCGCCGCGGTCACCGAAGCCACCGCGATCGCCGTGGCCGCGGCCTGCGCCACCGAAGCGCTGGCCACGCCCACCCTCGCGGCCGCGGCCGCCGAACTCGGGGCGGCCGCCCTGCGGGAAGCGCTGCGTGGGCTCCAGTCCGGCGATCACGTCGGCCTTGAACTGCTGGCGCGAGTAGCCCTCGATGTCGAAGATCTTGCGGCGGTCGCGGAACTCGGCAAAGGTCACGGCCAGGCCGTCGCGGCCGGCGCGGCCCGTGCGGCCGATGCGGTGCGTGTAGTCCTCGGCCTTCATGGGCAGGCCAAAGTTGAACACGTGAGTGATGCTGGGCACGTCGATGCCGCGCGCGGCCACGTCGGTGGCCACGAGGATCTGCACCTGGCCGTTACGCAACGCCATCAGGCGGCGGTTGCGCAGGCCCTGGCTCAGGGCGCCGTGCAGGGCCACGGCCGAGAAGCCGTCCTGCTGCAGGTCGTTGGCCAGGCCGTCGCATTCGACCTGGGTGCTGGCGAACACGATGGCCTGGTCGATGGAGGCGTCGCGCAGCCAGTGGTCGAGCAGCTTCCGCTTGTGCTCGGCGTTGTCGGCCCAGTAGAGCTTTTGCTCAATGTTGGCGTGCTTTTCCTGCGGCGTGTCGATCTGGATCTTCTTCACGCTGGCGCCGCCCTCGTGCATCACGCGCATGGCCAGCTGCTGGATGCGCGGCGCGAAGGTGGCGCTGAACATCATGGTCTGCTTGCGCTGGGCCGTCAGCTGGTTGATCTCGGCCAGGTCGTCGGAGAAGCCCAGGTCGAGCATGCGGTCGGCCTCGTCCACGACGAGGAACTGCACTTGGTCGAGCTTGATCTGCATGGAGCGCTGCAGGTCCAACAGGCGCCCGGGCGTGGCCACGACGAGGTTGGCGTTCTGCAGCTTGGCGATCTGCAGTTGGTAGGGCATGCCGCCGACAACGTTGGCGATGCGCAGGCCCTTGCAGTGCTTGACGAGGTCGATGGCGTCATGCGCCACCTGCTGCGCGAGCTCGCGCGTCGGGCACAGCACCAGGGCGCCGGGCACGGCGGCCTTGAAGTTGCGCGGATGCATGGGGTTCTTGCGCTTGGGGCGCTTGGGCGGCGCCTCGCCGCGCGCAGCGGCCTCGGCGGCTGCGCGCTCGTACTCGGCGCGTGCTGCGGCCTCGGCCTCGGCCTGCTGGTGGATCAGCGTGTGCAGCACGGGCAGCAGAAAGGCCGCGGTCTTGCCGCTGCCGGTCTGGCTCGAGACCATGAGGTCGATGAAGCGGCCGGAATCGTCGCCCGTGCCCATGGCCAGGGGGATGGCCTTTTGCTGCACCTGCGTGGGCTCGGTGTAGCCCAGGTCGGCCACGGCGCGGACCAGCTCGGGGGCCAGGCCCAGGCGCACGAAACCTTCGGGCAGTGCGGTCTGCCCTGCGGCGTTGGCGGTGGAAATGGTGGACTCTGCAGGCGCGTCTTGGCCCTGCAGCAGAGTTTGCTCGGTCATGAATGGCTCACACGAAGACGGCCACGGGCGCTTTCCCGGGCAGGCCTCGTCAGATGGTTACAAAACATCAACCATCAAACGAAACCAAAGGGCCGTAGCGGAAGGCCCCGGTGGGCATTGGCTGCAGTGCGCCGCGTGCCTGGCACGCCGGCGTGCAGCGCCCGGTGTGTGAAGGCAGATGCACAAAAAAATTGCACCGCGCATGAGGCGGTGCAAGCGGCGGATTATGGCACGCCTGGGGTTTTCCCGCAAGGCGTGTTCAAGACTCAATAGCTGGCCAGCGGCTTGGCCTTGCCGGCCTCGAAGGTCATCACGACCACCGGCGCCTTGATGCGGTTGCCCTTGTCGTCATAGGCATACTCGCCCATCACGCCCTTGTAGGCATGCTGGTGGATGTAGGCGCCGACCTTGGCCGGGTCGATGGAGCCGCTCTTTTGCATGGCCTCGCCGATGTTCATGACCTGGTCGTAGTAGAACGGGCCGTAGACATCGGGGTTCTGGCCGAAGCGCTTCTTGAACCTGTCCTGGAAGGCCTTGGCACCCGCGTCGCTGTCCATGAGCATGCCGGCATAGGCGCAGTAGACGACGTTGTTCACGGCGTCGCCGCCGAGCTTGGTCATCTCGGGGCTGCACAGGGTGTCGCCACCGAGCAGCTTGGCGTTGATGCCCAGCTGCTTCATCTGGCGCGCCATGGGCGCGGCCTGGGGCGCGTAGCCGCCGTAGAAGATGGCCTCGGGCTGCTTGGCCTTGAGGTTCGTGAGGATGGCCATGAAGTCCGTGGCCTTGTCGGTCGTGAACTCGCGTCCCACCACGGTCAGGCCGAGCTTTTGCGCCTCCTTGGCGAACTCATCGGCCAGGCCCTGGCCGAAGGCCGTGCGGTCGTCGATCACGCCGACCTTCCTGGCCTTGAGCACATTGGCGGCATAGGCCGCCATGTTGGCGCCGGCCTGCACGTCGCTCGCGACGATGCGAAACAGGTTCTTGTAACCAGCCTGGGTGATCTTGGGGTTGGTGCCCACGGTGGAGACCATGGTGCCGCCGCCGTCATAGACGCGCGAGGCGGGAATGGTCACACCCGAGCAGTACGGCCCCATGACGTAGCGCACGCCCGAGTCCACGAACTTCTGCGCCACGGCCACGCCGGCCTTGGCATCGCATTGATCATCCTCGGACACCAGCTCGAACTTCAGCGTCTTGCCGCCCACGTTGATCTTGCGCGCGTTCAGCTCCTCGATGGCCAGGCGCACGCCGTTATCGTTGTCGCGCCCGGCGAAGGTGTTGGGACCGGACAGGGGGCCGCTGTGGCCGATCTTGACGATCTGCTCCTGCGCAAATGCGCCCGTGGCGCAGACCAGGGCGGCGGCGGCCACCAGCGAGGATGGGACGAACTTGTGTTGCATGGCGAGGATTCCGGTAGAGAGTGCGCAAGAGAACCCGCAGGCGCCCGCATGGTGAGACCGGCGCCGCAGGGGGACATGCCGACCGGGTACGGAAGGCAGCGGATTATCTACCTGTGCCCGCCGGTTTCACAATGCGAGCAAATGCTGGCGGTAATGCGCGAGCTCGTCGATGGACTCGTGCACGTCGGCCAGGGCCGTGTGGCGCTGCGCCTTCTTGAAGGAATCGTAGGCCGCGGGCTTCCAGCGTTTGGCCAGCTCCTTGAGCGTGCTCACGTCCACGTTGCGGTAGTGAAAGAAGGCTTCGAGCCTGGGCATGTACTTGACGAGAAAGCGCCGGTCCTGGCCGATGCTGTTGCCGCACATGGGCACCTTGCCCTTGGGCACGTAGCGCGAGAGGAAGTCGATGAGCTGCTGCTCGGCGTCGGCCTCGGTGATGGTGGAGGCGCGCACCTTGTCGATCAGGCCGCTCCTGCCATGCGTGCCCTTGTTCCAGGCATCCATGGCGCCCAGCACGGCGTCGCTCTGGTGGATGGCGAACACCGGGCCTTCGATGCGCGGCTCGAGGCTGGGGCCGGTGACGACGACGGCGATCTCCAGCAGGCGCTCCTTCTCGGGGTCGAGGCCGCTCATTTCACAGTCGAGCCAGACGAGGTTCTGATCGGACTTGGCGAGGGTGGATTCGGCAGTAGGGGTGGTTTCAGACATGGCGCGGATTGTCGCCGTAAACTTCCACGCCCATGCCGCACGAACCTGCCACCCTTTCCACGCCATCGTTTCTCACGCCATCGACATTGACGACGCTGGTGTTTGCCGCCCTGCTGCTCCTGGGGCTGGCGCTGCGCCTGTGGCTGGCCTCGCGCCAGATCCGCCATGTGGCGCGCCACCGCGACGCCGTGCCCGCGGCCTTTGCGAGCCGCGTCAAGCTGGCCGCGCACCAGAAGGCGGCCGACTACACGGTGGCCAAGGCGCGCCTGGGCCTGCTGGAGATGTCGCTGGCCACCGCCGTGACCCTGGGCTGGACGCTGCTGGGCGGCCTCGACCTGCTGAACCAGACGCTGCTGACCTGGCTGGGCGGCGGCATGGTGCAGCAGCTCGCGCTGCTGGCCTCGTTTGCGCTCGTGAGCGGCGCCATCGACATGCCGGTGCAGCTCTACCAGACCTTCCGCCTGGAGCAACGCTTTGGCTTCAACCAGATGACGCTCGGCCTGTGGCTGGCCGACCTGGTCAAGTCCACGCTCGTGGGCGCCGTCATCGGCCTGCCCATCGCGGCGCTGATCCTGTGGCTCATGGGCGCGGCCGGCCCGCTGTGGTGGCTCTGGGCCTGGGGCGTGTGGATGGGCTTCAACCTGCTGCTGATGGTGGTGTTTCCGCTGTTCATCGCGCCGCTGTTCAACAAGTTCCAGCCGCTCGCGGACGAATCCCTCAAGGCGCGCGTGACGGCCCTGATGCAGCGCTGCGGCTTCACGGCCAAGGGCCTGTTCGTGATGGACGGCAGCCGCCGCAGCGCCCATGCCAACGCCTATTTCACGGGCTTTGGCGCGGCCAAGCGCGTAGTGTTCTACGACACCCTGCTCAAGCAGCTCGCGCCCGGCGAGGTCGAGGCCGTGCTCGCGCACGAGCTCGGCCACTTCAAGCACAAGCACATCACGCGCCGCCTGGTCGGCATGTTTGCCATCAGCCTGATCGGCTTTGCGCTGCTCGGCTGGCTGACCACGCGCGGCTGGTTCTATACGGGCCTGGGCGTGCAGCCCAATCTGATGCTGCCGGGCCTGCCCGCCTCGGCGCCCAACGACGCGCTGGCGCTGCTGCTGTTCGTGCTCGTCATGCCCACGGTCACGCTGTTTCTCACGCCGCTCATGGCGCAGATCTCGCGCCGCCACGAGTTCGAGGCCGACGCCTACGCCGTGGCCCAGGCGAGCGGCGCCGACCTGACCTCGGCCCTGCTCAAGCTCTACCAGGACAACGCCTCCACGCTCACGCCCGACCCGGTGTACGCGCGCTTCTACTACTCCCACCCCCCCGCCACGGAGCGCCTGGCGCGCCTGCCCGCGGCCCTGCAGCCATGACGACGACGATGTTCCCAAAGAAAGACTGGTCCACGCAGACCAGGAAAGCGCTGACAGCTACGCAAATAGTAGCAAAACTGGCGGAGCTGCAAGGCTGGCAGCTCACCGGCGATGGCAGCGATGTGGCGATCGAGAAAACCTTCCGCTTCGCCGACTACCACGAGACCATGGCCTTCGTGAACGCCGTGGCCTTCATCGCCCACGCCCAGGACCACCACCCCGACCTGTCCGTGCACTACAACCGCTGCGTGGTGCGCTTTTCCACCCACGACGTGGGCGGCATCTCGGCCACCGACATCGACTGCGCCACGCGCGTCGATGCCCTGCTGGCCGCGCCATGAGCGGCAGCGGCGGCCTGCAGGGCCTGGTGGTGGGCAGCCACGGCCGCCACTGCGTGGTGGAGACGCCCGACGGCCAGCGCCGCATCTGCCACCCGCGGGGCAAGAAGAGCCAGGCCGTCGTGGGCGACCATGTGCTCTGGCAGCCCGCCGCGCCGGGCCAGGGGCGCGGCCAGGGCGACGAGGGCACGATAGAGCGCGTGCTCGAGCGGCGCAATCTGTTCTACCGCCAGGACGAGGTGCGCACCAAGTCGTTTGCAGCCAATCTAGACCAGGTGCTGATCCTGATCGCGGCCGAACCCGTGTTCTCCGAGAGCCAGCTCGCGCGCGCCCTGATCGCAGCCGAGGCGGCGCAGATCACACCGCTGATCGCGCTCAACAAGAGCGACCTCGTCGAGCCCTTCGCGCGCGCCTGGGAGCGCCTCTGGCCCTACCGCCACATGGGCGGCGAGCAGGCCAGCGGCCGCCACTACCGCGTGCTGCCGCTGTCGCTGACCCAGTCGGGCGAGGTGGACCGGGGCGTGCTGCTGCCGCTGCTCGCCGGCAAGACCACGCTGGTGCTGGGGCCCTCGGGCTCGGGCAAGAGCACGCTGGTCAACCTGCTGGTGCCGGGCGCCGCAGCGCAGACGGGCGAGATCTCGCAGGCCCTCAACTCGGGCAAGCACACCACCACCACCACCAGCCTCTACTGGATGGATGGAGCGCGCACGACGGCGCTCATCGACTCACCAGGGTTTCAGGAGTTCGGCCTGCGCCACCTCGCGCCCACCGAGCTGGCGCGCTGCATGCCCGACATTGCGGCGCATGCGGGCGCCTGCCGCTTCTACAACTGCACGCATCTGCACGAGCCCGGCTGCGGCGTGATGGCCCAGGTGCGCGAGGGTCAGGACGCCCTGGCCATCAGCCCGCAGCGCTACCGCATCTATGGCGAACTGTTTGCCGAGCTGAGCCAGAGCGCGTATTGATAGCCAAATCGGCCTCCAGCCCTTATGCAGAAAGCGCTGGCAGCTATTAAATAAATAGTTTCAGCCGAGCAGGCGCGCCAGCGTGAGCAGCGCCAGCAGCAGCATCCACACCACGACCGAGCGCCACACCAGGCCGACGACACTGCGCAGATGGCCGACCTCGGGCTCGCGCCCTGGCGTGGCGTCGCTGTCGCCCAGGTCGGCACCGGCCTCGAAGCCCGCCTGCACCTCGGCGCCCGCGTGGCTGCGCAGGGCCTCGCCGCCCAGGCGCACATTGATGGCGCCGGCCGTGGCGGCCAGCACCACGCCATCGTTGTCATTGGGGAAGCGCTGCGCGTGAAAGCGCCAGCCCTCGATGGCCTCCTCGAAGCTGCCCACCACGGCAAAGCTCAGGGCCGTCAGGCGCGCCGGCAGCCAGTCGATCACCGTCCACGCCTGCTCGGATGCGCGGCGCAGCGCTTCGCTGGGCGGATGTGCCGTCACCACGCGCGAGCGCGATCCCCAGTAGCGCGCGACGAACTCCGCCATGCGGTAGAGCACCGCACCCGTGGGCCCCAGGCCCAGCGCCGCGAAAACGGAATACCAGGCGAGCACGCCGAACACATGGCGATGCGCGGCGATCACCGAATACTCGAGCACATGGCGCACGATCTCGCTGCGCGGCAGTTCGCTGGCATCCACCTGCTTCCACTGCGCCAGCCGCGCGCGCGCCTCGGTCGCATCGCCCTCCTCGAGCGCATCGCGTATGGCCGTGAAGTGGTGACTGAACTGGCGAAAGCCCAGCGTGATGTAGAGCACGGCCACGCTCCACACCAGGGCCAGGGGCCATCCCACCCAGTGCAGCAACGCCCAGTGCACGGCCAGCACGATCAGCGGCGGCACAAGCACCGCAAGCCCCCAGGCCATCCAGCCATGGTGCCGCTGGCCGGCATCGAAACTGCGACACACCGACAGCGCCCACGCGCGCAAACCATCGTGGATGGGGTTGCTGCGGGCCAGCGGCCTGGCCTGCTCGATGAGCAAGGCGAACAGGATGGCAAAGAAACTCATGGCGGCAATGATAGCGGCGCGGCCCGGCGGGCCCTGGCAGCGCGCGTCACGCCAGCATGAAGCGATAGAAGTTGCGCAGCATGGCCGCCGTCGCGCCCCAGATATAGCGCTGGCGCTCGCCATCCTGGTAGGGCATGGCAAACCACTCGCGCCGCAGGCCCTGCCAGTGCAGCGCGTGGCGTTCGTGGTGCGCGGGGTTCATGAGGAAATCGAGCGGCACCTCGAACACGTCGGCCACCTCGTCGGGGTTGGGCCGAAGCACGAAGCCGGGCCGCACCAGCGCCACCACGGGCGTGACGATGAAGGAGGAGCCCGTGACATACATAGGCAGGCTGCCCAGCACCTCGATACGACTCGCATCCAGCCCCACTTCCTCGTGGGCCTCGCGCAAGGCAGTCGCAGCCGCATCCCGATCCTCGGGGTCGCTGCGGCCTCCGGGGAAGGCCACCTGGCCCTTGTGCGTGGACAGATGCGCGGTGCGCTCGGTCAGCAGCACCGTGGGCCGCTCGCGCTGCACGATGGGCACGAGCACGGCGGCCTGCGCGGGAGTGCGCTCGACAAACTTCTTCTCGCGCACGATCTCGGGCGTCCACGGCGGCGGGGCGGCAAAGCGCTGGCGCAGCGCCGCGGGCGTCTGCGCAGCGGCGGGCACGGCGGGCAGGTCGGAGTCCACACCGACGAGCGGCACGGCACGCGGGTCGAAGTCGGGCAGCGAGGACAGCGAGGCCATCACCGACGCTGCGTCAGAACCGGAAGGACGAAAGGAGCTCACGAATTGCCGCCACCCAAGAAAAAACCGCTACAGGCCATGCACTGTAGCGGTTTCGCGGGAATGCGGACGACGGCGTATTACGCGGCGTCGGCCACCTTGACGCGGGACGGCAGCTTTTCCTTGATGCGAGCCGACTTGCCGCTGCGCTCACGCAGGTAGTACAGCTTGGCACGGCGCACGTCACCGCGGCGCTTGACCTCGATGCCGGCGATCAGCGGGCTGTAGGTCTGGAAGGTACGCTCCACACCCTCGCCGCTGGAGATCTTGCGCACGGTGAAGCCGCTGTTGAGGCCACGGTTGCGCTTGGCGATCACCACACCCTCGTAGGCCTGCACGCGCTTGCGGTTGCCTTCGACCACGTTCACGCTCACGACGACGGTGTCGCCAGGCGCGAATGCGGGGATGTTCTTGTTCAGGCGAGCAATTTCTTCCTGCTCGAGAATTTGAATCAGATTCATGTTCAGATTTCCAACGATCATGTCCGCACCAGGATTGGCTGTGGCGCCCCTATTGGCGCCTTGTGGCTACCCCATCACGGATAGGAGTAGCGGCCGGCCAGAGGATCGAGAACCCGTGAGTATAGCATCTCGGATGGAACCTGGGCCCGGGCGCCGCGCCTGCCTCAGGCCCCATCCTGCGCCGCCGGGCGCGGCACCTTGATTTCCACCTTGAAACGCTGCTTGAGCAGTTCGTAGTAGGCCTGCATCTCCGCCATGCCCCAGGCCTGCAGGTACTGCTGGCGCTCCATGCGTGCCGTGGCCTCATCGACCGCCTCACGCGCCACGACGCGGTTGACCTTGACCACGGCATAGCCCTGTCCGGACAGATCGACGCCCACCCAGGAGGGCAGCTTGTCGACCGGCGCGTGCAGGGCGCCGTCCACAACGGCACGCGGCTGGTTCTGCAGCTGGTCGCGCGACACCGTCACGGCGCCGGACAACCCGCTGGCCGCTGCCGGATCGGCCTTCCACGCCTCCAGACGGGCCTCGCCCTCCTTGCGCGCCAGTTCGGCGGACTTGTCGGCCACGAACAGTGCGCGGACCTTCTCGCGCGCCTGGTCCAGCGGCACGGTCAGCGCGGGCTGGTAGGCAGTCACGCGCCCGGCCGCCAGCATGCTGCTGCCGATCTCCACGGCCTCGGTATTGCGCTTGTTCTGCAGGGAGTCGGGCTGGAACAGCGCCTCCAGGAAGCGCGGATTGGCCAGCGGGCCCTGCGCGCCCGCGGCAGGCGTGCGCGTCACGCCGGTGGCGGTGTGGATCTTGAGCTTGAGCTTCTCGGCCACCGGCTGCAGGCTGTCGGCCTGCTCGTAGACGGCATTGGCAAAGGTCTCGGCCACCTCGGCAAACTTGCGCTGGGCCTGCTGCTGCTTGAGCTCGGCCTCGAGCGACGGCCGCAGTTCCTCGAATGTCGGCTGGCGCGGCGTCTTGATGTCCGTGAGCATGATGATGTGGTAGCCGAAGTCGGTTTCCACCACATCGCTGATGTCGCCCTTCTTCATGGCGAACACCGTATCTTCAAAGGGCTTGACCATGGCACCGCGCGCGAAGAACCCAAGGTCACCGCCGGCGGCCGCGGAGCCCGGATCCTGCGAATCCTTCTTTGCCAGCTCGGCAAACCGGCCCGGCGCCTTGCGCAGCTCGGCCAGCAGTTCCTCCGCCCTGGCCTTGGCCTTTTCGCGCTCGGCGGCAGGAGCGTCCTTGGCGGCGCTGATCAGTATGTGGCTGGCGCGGCGCTCCTCGTTGCCGGCCAGACGACTGAGGTTTTCCTTGTAGTAGGTGCGCAGGTCATCCTCGCTCACCGAAATGCCCGCCTTCACGGCATCGAGATCGAGCACCACGTATTCGACGCTCGCCTGCTCGGGCTGCTGGAACTTGGCCGGATGCGCCTGGTAGTAGGCCTGCAGATCGGCATCCGACACCTGGACCCTGGAGGCGAAGTCCGACGCATTGAAGCGCGCGACCTGAATCTCCCGACGCTGGAAGATGGCGTCGAGCGCCTGCTTGGATTCGGTGGGGCCGGCAAATGCCGACGCCATCACACTGCCCATGACCTGGCTGACGGAAATATCGTGGCGTATGCGCGCCTCCAGTCCTTCGGGAGTCAGGCCCTGGGCACCCGCCAGCGCGCGATAGGCCTCGGTATCGAGCGTGCCATCGGGGCGCTTGAGGGCGGCAATCTGCGGAATGCTCTGCAGCTCGCGCGCCAGTCGCGCATCACTGGTCAGCAGGTGCATCTTCTGCGCCGCAGCCTGCAACACGCTGTCACGCACCAGGCGCTCCAGCGTCGCATAGCGCGCCTGCGGCGAATCCAGCAGCTTGGCATCGATGTCCGGAGACTGGGCGCGGATGCGATCACTCTCCATGCGATGGGCATTGTCCCAATCCGCCTGCGTGATGTCCTTGCCATCGACCCGCGCCACCACCGGGCTGCCGCCGCCGAAGTAGTTGCGGTCAATGCCCACCAGGATGAACGAAGGGATGATCAGCAAGAACAGCAAGCCCATCACCCACTTGGTGTGCTTGCGTATGGATTCCAACATGGTCGATCTTTCAACTGCAGCAAAAGAAAAGGCGAACTCTCGTTCGCCTTTGCGTGGCGTGGGGGTCGCAACGGACTTGGACCATGGATCATGCCAAGCACACCAACCACGACGATTAGCGGGCGCATTCTATCGTAGGCGCGAGCCGTCCCTTCACACGGCGTCAGGACGACACAACCTGACATGCGCCACGCAACCGCTGACGGTCCGCGCTCACCGCACCGCGCATCCTCAAACCATGGCATGCGTGCCATCAATGGCTGGGCCAAACCTCCGATGCAACCTGAGCTCAAGCTTCGCATCATGTTGCCTCAGCGATAAGACTGCGATTTCGTACGGCGCAACGGCGAACACATCGCTCGTTCAACACCGCAAAAGTGTCGGTTTTTTTTACACCAGTCAGCTTTGCAAACCAACGCAACTGCGTAAGTTATTGTTTACTAACACTAGCTCCCACTAGGTACGCATTTTGCTTGCCGTATTGTCAGGTTTGTCGCGTACGAATCTATAACCAACAACCTTTTTTGAGGGAATCACACATGATCAAGAAATTCGCTGCTGTTGCTGGTGCTTCGCTGCTGGCACTGACAGCCCAGGCCGGCGTCGTCACCCAAAGCTTCACCGTGCCGTCGCACATCACGGAGCTCGTACCGGCTGTCGATTTCGGCACCTTCAACAAGTTCGACAGCACGCTCGGCACGCTGACCGGCGCGACACTGACGCTCAACGGCGAGGCGATATTCGCGTTCGATGCGACCAATACGGCGCTCCAATCGCAGCGCGCCAACCTGACCTCCGCAACCGATCTTTTCTTCTCATCGGATCTGGCTGGTCTCAATGCGTTGCTGAATCCCATCACCATTGGAATGTCCTACTCCACGGGTGCTCTTTCGTATGCAGCCGGTGAAACCAAATCCTTCGGTCCGGCCAACGACTCCGACAGCTTCGCACTCGATCTCTCGTCCATCCTCGGTGACCTGACCGGTACCGGCACCTACATGGTCATGTGCGAAACCATTTCCTCCTTCACCGTTGGCGGTGGTGGTGGCAATATCAGCACCAATCAACAGACCCAGGCTGGCTGCGGCGCGACACTGACGTACACCTACAACGAGGTAACGCCGCCCAACGACGTACCTGAACCGGCCAGCCTCGCCTTGGTGGGTGCCGCCCTGGTGGGCTTGGGCGCTACACGCCGCCGCCGCAACGCAGCCTGAAGCTGCCACGCCCCCAGCGCCCCAAGCCCCGGCTCGCCGGGGCTTTTTTACGTCTGCATCGGGCATAAAAAAACCCGCAGTGATGCGGGTTCAGCGATATTGCAGCGCAGCTTGCGCCGCCTCACTCCCACTCAATTGCATTTTGACGAATTTAATCATTACAAATCAATAGCCTACACACAGACAGCCAACCGATGCCATGAAAAATACCATGATAAACAAGTCAGCTTCGCGCCCCACTCCACGGCCAATTAGAACTCGTACTTCTCTTTGCGCTGGATGAAGGCGTCGCGCCCGCCTTCCAGAATGCTGGCCACCTGATCCCGAATCACGGGAACGTCAATCGAGCCTTGCGCTTCCAGTCCGAGACGCCCTTGGTTTTCAGCGGCCGTGAACACGCCAATCCACTCGGCATCACCGAACACCGGAATGTTCGCGTTGTGTGTGGCGAACAAGAACTGCCGACTGGTCTTTGCCTCCCTCAACTCAGCGACGATCCGATCTGCGATGAAGGCATTGTCAAGGTTGTCCTCCGGCTGATCCATGAGAAGGGGATCAACGTTCTCAAGCAGCAGCATGTGCAGGATTGCAGTGCACTGCTGCCCCGTAGAGAGCTTGTTGAGCGGCCGGAATACCGTATCGGCTTGGCCGTGCGCGACATTCAAGAAAATGTCCACGCGATGCTCCAGCTCCAAGGCCTCCAACTCCATGAGCTGAGACGACTGGAGCTTGGTGAGTGCGTCGGCCACCATCTGCGTGACGCCCCAATCGAGTTGCACGTCGGCAGACCCTTTCTGAATCGACTGGGCCATCGACAGCGGGCTGATCGTCTCAGCATCCTCAATGAACGCAAGCCGCTTTTCACCAACACCGTCCAGCCTGCAACCCAGCAGGAAGGTCATCAAGGGCGTGCGGTCAGCCTCCGGCACGATCTCCACCTTGAGCTTGCCCTCAAGTCGTCTGTTCAGCTTCTTCGCGGCCTTCTGCAACGCCTGTATGCGTTGCGCACGCAAATCAGACAGCTCGGCCAACAGGTTGCGCCGTTCCTGACGCAAGGTGTCGCGCTGGGACTCGTGCGTAGTCGCCCGCGACTTCATGGGCTTGATGCGCTCGATCTCCCCCATCAACTTCTGATAGGCAACACCGACCTCCTGCCCGCTCTTTCCAGCAGTGGCGGGTAACGTGCGCAGCGCCTTCTCCAACTCGACATCGTGCGCCTGAATCGCCTGCTGCCATGCGTCATGCTGGGTGGAGAACTGTCCTGCCTTGTCATCAAGCAAGGCCTGCATCGCGGTCAGATGGCCTGTGAACCCCTGCTTGAGTCCATCCAGCGTCGTACGCATAGCGAGCAACTGGGCGGCGTCAGGCAAACCTTCAAGCGCCTCATCGTTGATGAAGTCAAGGTTAGGCAAGCTGTCACGCAGGTCTGTCAGCGCATCGCGAAAGCTCTGTACGCCCTCGGCCGCGGTCTTGGCAATCTCTCGCTCGCGCGCGAGCAATGAGGTCTTGGCCAGCTTCTCCTTGATCCCCAGCTCATCAAAACCGCGAAGCTGCTCTTCCAGCTTGGGCAAGCGCTCAACTTGTGCATTCAGCTCGTCGAGATCGGTCAGGGACTTGGTGAGCGTCTGCTGGTTCTCCTTCAAGCGCCTATGCACGTCGGCGCTCTTGGACTCGTACTCTCCGTCTTGAGGAAGGAAGCGATCCAGCAACTGCACCCGACTGGTTTCATCTTGGGCCAGCTCGTAAATCTCGTTCTGCCCATAAATGTCGATGCCTGGCAGCAAGTCGCGCGGGAGCAGGGTCGAGACGTTGCCATCCATGTCACGCACCATAGGCGGCTCGCCATGACGGCGCGAAATGGTGTACTGCTTGCCGTTCTGGGCAGAGGACACCACTGTCAGCTCAACCCGACCGGCCGAGCGACCAAGGTTCTCCTTGATGATCTCTTGGTGGAGCTTCTGCGCCTGCTTGCCTTTGGGTGGCAAGTCCAAGGCGAAGCGCAGGCATTCAAGCAAGGTTGACTTACCCGTTCCACGGCCGCCAATCACCGTGTTGAGATGGTCTGAAAAATCCACCCGGACGCCATCAAGGTAGCCACCGGCCACCGTCATGCGTACCACCTTACCAATTGGGCTTTGGGCCTGCTGCGAGTTGAGCCGGACACGCGATCCCGGATCGAGGAAGGCCACCTTGAACGCAGCGAAAGTGGGCCGTGTCATCTTGATGAAGCACGTTGCGCTCGGCTGATCCAAGTCATCAGGCTTGGCAACATCCTTGGCATTGATCGCTGCCACAGGGCGCTCACGCCGGTAGCCGTCGTCCTTATTCAAGAACACCTTGCGATAGAAGTCGCCCTCGATGCTCGTGAGGTCGTCTATCGACCCCGGAATTTGGGCCGCGCGCAGCTTTGGATGTTTCCATACGTGATTCAGGCGGTTTTTCAGCAGCCCGCTTTCCTGCGTGCAATGTGCAGCGTAGATGAACCCACCCAGTAAATCGACTTCTTCGATCAGTTCTTCCGAACTCAGCCGAGAAGGCCGAATGCCATCCGCTGGGTCATGCAGCTTGAGGTTGCCAAGGTAGCGATCAAGCTGCTGCACCGTGGTGTCCTCCGGGAAGAGACAGACGTAATGCGTCTTGTCGTTCGAGGCGATCTCGAAACCCGGAAACACCACGATCCCGTGCGGCTGGAGCACCTGACGTAAGGCATCGACGCTGGCCACGCTGCCGTGGTCGGCCAAACCAACAACCTTGATACCCAGATCAAGGCATTTTTGAAGCAGGGCTTGGTTGTAGCCGCCCTCATCCAGCCCGTGGTCGGCTCCCCTGTAGGTGCCGTTGTAGCCGACAGGATTCACCTGTAGAGCGCAGCGCCAAAATCTCGCGTAGGTGTATTGATCGCTCATATTCCTCCCTGATTTCAACAGTTGCGATGCACGGCGACGCGCAAAAGGACTATCGGCTGCACCTGCTATTGGTTTTCCGTCATCGAACTCATTTACTGGCGAAGTGCGATTTCAGCTTCAATGATCTCAGCAGCAGCAGCCCTGACCTTGGCGACGATATTGGCACGCTTCTTAGAGTCATGCTCTTGATGGGCCCGCTTCACTAGCTCAGCAAGCGCCTTATGCTCGGCCAAAGTGGCGTCATACTCAGGCAGGCTCACATGCTTGAATATGTCGCCCATATTGGTTGCCACGTTGTGCGCCTCGATCATCTCCTTGACGATCTCTGAGTGCAGCAATCCGCACAAGTAAAAAGCTGGCTCCGGTTGGTCGAAGTCGGCAAAGTAGAGCTTGTGGTCAGGAACATAAACACGCGGCCCGTAGCCTGGTACCGAGCCTGACGCCACTACGGCCGCCGAGAAGTCGCCCGTCATCTCAGCCCAAATGACCTTGTACGGCGCGAAGGTGTAATCGCCCACGTTGTAGATAGCGAAGAAAGGAGCGGCCTTCATACGGGTCTTGAAGGTGGAACGGGACTCCAGGAAAGACTTATACGCCTTGAAAAACTTGAAGGTCTTCGGATTCGTGTGGCTGCTATAGCACGCCGCTGCAGTGTCCAATGAGGCCCGGTCGATGCCCTTATTGGGCACGAACGCATATAGCGTGTTCTCCGGCAGGAAGTAGCAGGGATGCAGGTCGCCTGCACCCTTTGCAAGGGGAAACAAGCTCTCGGCTTCAACCCAGAACTCGCGCGGCTGACCCAAGTCAGTCTTGCCCTCATGCGGCCGGGTGCGCACCTTGACCGTCTGCGTCGCTGGGTTCGAGTCGATGACGTCCACGAAATAAACCCCGTTGAGGTCGGTCGTGATGCCCTTGCGACCGTTGACCCAAGTCGAAGCTCCAAACATCGGTTGACATGCTGCGAAGTGCCCCGGCTTCATGATGGCCCAGGGTGCGCCCTCCATCGTCTGAGAGACGGGATTGGCCTCCATCTGGATCACATCCACAAGGGCGGTCACCTCGGCACGATTCAAGCGTGGGTCGATGGCCTTCAAGCGTGCAACCTGACCGCCGCGCCCTTTCTTCGGATTGCCAGCATCGTCCGTCTTAGGTTTGCCAAGCCAGACCCGGTAGTCCAGCGGATAACGGGTCGTCCCCCGCACCTTCTTCGTGAACATGGCGACAGCCGTCTTGTTGGCCGCGTCCGGGAACGGCTTTAGCTCTTTCATGTCATCAATGGAGATTGGCACCAAACGGTCGGTCGCATTGATGCGGAAACGCCGGAAGCCTTGCGACGAAGGGGACTGGAAAACCGTCTGCGTGATGACGAACACCAACCGCCCATCCTCTACCAGCCACTTGTCCGCTGTCGTGTAGGTGATGATGGCGGAGATGTCTAGCTCATTGCCCCCGTGGAACTTGGTGTCCGAGAAGATGGCGTACTTCTCGCAGGTCGGCTTGGCTCGGTTCCGATACGCTTCAGGGAGATTCGACCATCGCACCCAAGGCGGATTGCCAACGATGGCGTCAAACTGCCCGGCCGTGGCTGACCAGAAGAAGTTGCGCACGATCCTGAACCAGATTCCATTCCAGTTCTGCCGGTGCAGGGCGAGTACCTGGTCGTAGGTCGTCTTGAGGTTGTCATGCCATTCGTCGGCCTGCGCCTTGCTCAGAATTCGAGCTTTCACTAGCGCCTTCGCGACAGGAGGGTACTCAGTGTCGTTTTCGACCTCTTCACCCATGAGTTGAAATACCTTGTCCAGCAGCACACGATCACGTGCCAGATCGGCAGGGAGAACGACTTGTAGATTCGCCTGCTGGCTGCCGATGCTGTATTCAATAACCTTTTGGTCGCCGTCTGGATGCGGGGCCGGGGAGTACACCGCATCTGCCAGGAGCACGGGAATCTCAACGTCCTTGCCTTTGCACTGCTGCAAAAGGTCTGCGATAGCGATCAGGAAGTTGACACGAGAGGATTGCACAGCAAGTGGGTTGAGGTCGAAGCCCCAGACCGTCGTGGTCAGCATGTCCACCGTCTGCTCAGCAGTCCATCCTGCCGTCAGCGCTGCTCGGCGCTTCTGCTCAATAGCCTCCAGCAAGAACGAGCCAGACCCGCATGTCGGGTCAAGTAGCCGAGCGGCAAGCCACTTGTCTCGCTTGTAGCCGAGCTTGGCCACAGAGTGCTCGACCAACCAGTCAGGCGTGTAGAACTCGCCAAGGCTCTTGCGCAATTCCTCCGGCACCAAGTCCTGATAGAAGTCACGCAGAACATCGCGCGAGCGGCCGGTTTTCTTGATGGTATCGAAGCGATAGACCGAAAGCTGGGCCAGCAAGGTGCGAATCGCCAAGCACATCGACGTGCGGATCGCCTTCTTGGTTGTGGCATCCAGATACCAACTAAAGATGGCTTCTTCGACGAAGCCATGCAAGCCGACTGCGTTGAAGAACCCGCCGTTCTCGACATCCGAGCGTAGGGCCTCAACCAGAGCGTCGTCCGATCCGAGAGCCAGTAGCTCATGGATCAGGGAAGTGCTTGACGCCATGCCATGTGCAGCCACGATCTCGGCCGCGATCAGCTTCATCAGCAGAGAATGAAAGGTGTGGGTAACGAAAAGCTTGGCGGGCAAGTCAATGGCGGCCGGGCCTGAGAAGTCAAATCCCAACGACCCATTGATCTTCTTGCGCTGTTGAATGCTGAGGTCAGCAGCCTGCCCATACAAGGTTGCCCATTCCTCGAAGAGCATCTTGATTTTGCGGTTGCCGGGCTGCCCAAGAGCGTCAGCAAGAGCATTGGACAGTTCCTGCATGAACTCGCGGCCTGTCTCGGATAGATGCCCAAAGTCCTCGGCTAGGTTCTCTGATGTGATGGCTCGCCGGAAATTTGCTCTCAGCGCATCGACCACCATCTGGAAGGCAATGGTCGAGAACGGCATCAGTGGCTGGTGAACGATCTTGCCATCTTGGACTTGCGCAAAGCCCACATGATCGCCGTCGATGGCAATACCGATGTAGGCCTTCTCATCCAGCCCTTGCTCAGCAGCCAAGCGGGGGATGTATTTCAAGAGACGACCATCGGTCGCCTCGATGAACTTCGGACTTGTCTCACTTCCCTTGAAGAGGCCGGGGCCTTTGAATTCGATGACGACGTTGTTGTAGCTGGAGTCGCGCTTGGCTCTCTCCGCGTCCAAGTCGATCTGCAAGGCCTCTTCAAGCCCCTTCATCCATGCGTGGCGTACTTCTTCCTCGTTGACCCACTGCTTGCGGCGGCGATTGATGAGGTCGTAGCCCTTCTTGGTATTGGTGTCCATTGTTGTCCTTCTGTTTTCAGTTCTGCCGCTTCGGCTCGGGCCGCCCAATAGGAGCTACCTTGTAAATTGTGGTTCGCGAGACACCGTACAGCTCGGCGATTCGACCGATGGGGAGCTTCTGCGCGTCCACCATCTCGTTGATCTCTTTGATCTGGGCCTCGGTGAGCTTTGGCTTCCTCCCGCCGGCGCGGCCTCTGGCTCGGGCTGCGGCAAGGCCAGCGCGGGTGCGCTCCCGGATCAGGTTGCGCTCGAACTCGGCGAGCGCTGCAAAGACGTGGAAAACCAGCTTGCCTGCCGCGCTGCTCGTCTCGATCTTCTCCGTCAGGCTCTCGAAGCTGACGCCCTTCTGTTCCAGCTCTCCAACGATGCGCACGAGGTCAGGCAGGCTGCGGCCAAGGCGATCCAGCCGCCACACGACAAGGGTGTCTCCCTCGCGCAGCGCCTTGAGGCACGCTGCTAGTTCCTTGCGCTCAGCATCCTTGCCGCTCGCTGTGTCAGAGTAGAGGCAGTCGTCGCCGATGCCAGCCTTGTGCAGCGCATCGAACTGCAAATCAAGGTTCTGGTCATCTGTCGAGACTCGGGCGTACCCGATGCGCTGCCCCATTGGCCGATACCCACCTTCCAGACACAAAAAATGTCCAGCAAAGGAGTGTTTGCTGGACGTTGATAAGTTGACGCCAATTTTAACAGCCGGACGGCACTTTGGACAGGCAAAACCACCCATTGCAAAAACTGTCCAACAAATCACCGTTTGATGAACACAATGGCTGCATGAATTCCGTGGCTAAGCCACGTTCGTAATGGCGAGGGGCCTTACGCCGAGGCTGGCTTCTCTTGCGTGTGCGCCTTCCACGGCGTCACGGGCGCGCTCACTCAAACCCGATCCAACCAATCGCGCCCGTAGGCGGCGTCGGCATCGGCGGTGTTAAAGCCATGCTCCCGGATGAAAGCCGCCCCTTGCTGGTCTTTCAGGAAGGCGAGTGAGTGCGCTGGTAGTTCTGCCAGCGCCAGCCATGCCCACGCGGCCTCCTCGTCGCCCGCGTGGTCGGCTGCACGGGATTCCGCCATCAGGATTGCGTTCTCCGACATGCCGCCAGCTCGCCGCCGCGTGCGGTCTTCTTCGGTCATGTAACTTTTTGGTTTGGTGCTCATCAACGCTCTCCGAACTTCAAGGCTTGAACGGCGGCTGCGGAAGCAGGCGAGCCTGCGCGATGGAACTGTAGCCGCAAGGTGAAGCGCACCCAAGTGTCAGAGCCACCACGTTCAATCACCACGCACCACGCGCCCCATGACGTCCAGGACGCGGGTTTGCAGGGCGCGGAACTCGATCATGAGGCTTTCGACCTCCACCGGACGTCCGCCCTGCCCGCGTTTCTCGGCCAGCCAGAGTTTCAGCAGGCCCGCCACCCGGCCAAGGTCGCCGTTGACGTGCCCGAGGTCGGCCACCGCTTTCAGGTCAACCACTGACCGCACCGGCTGGTTAAGGCCTACCGCTCGCAGGTAGCCCGAGTTGGACAAGCCGGCCTGTGCAGCCAGGTCGGCAATGGTCGCTTCTTCCTCTGGTGTCACCCACACCTCTATGCGCCGCCCACGCGGCCGCCCACCCCGCACCTTGGGAGGCAGGGCGGCCGGCTCTTTGGGGGGGCGCTGGGGCAGCTTTGGCATCGCTTGGCTCGTTCGGCTTAGGGCTTGGTCGCGGCAGCGACGGTCAGCCTCGCAGAGCAAGATTCCGTCGAACCGAAGGCGAGTAAGGGGCGGTGGTGGACAGGTGCGGGCGCAGCCCGTACCGGTACAACACACATCTTGCCGTCACTTACGACGCAAAGTAGTGCAATTGAATGCAAGAGGTTCTTTCTTTTCAGCCAATTGCATTGAATTGCGCTCTCTTGCGCAAAATTGCGCTTGCGGCCGTCGATTAACCGCTGAATTGCCTTGTTTTGCATAAAGTTGCCTAAAGAACACCGCTTCCACGAAAGGTCAGCCAGCCCAAATGCTGCGCGCTGTCCATGTTGTCCACAGCCGCAATGCGTTAAAGAGCTTTTAAAGTTAAAAAAGCAGTTAAAGCGCGCGCGCGTTACACTTTTTGAAAGCCTTGTGCCGCAAGGGTTTGAGGGGTGGTTGCGTTCCTGAAAGCACGAAGTGAGCGTTCCTGAAAGCACGTGTCTGGTGTTCCTGAAAGCACGTGGCTATCCACAGAAAGCGTTCCTGAAAGCACGTGGCTATCCACAGGTCAGAGCTGCCTCTTGGGCTTCCTCGCGACAACCCTCTTGTGAGCCGTCAGCGTGGCATGTGGCCGTCCGGTCTGAATGTCGCATGCCTCCGCCCTCCGGCCCTTGGGGCCGATGGCATAGATTGCCACCACGTCCCGTTCCACATCGAAGGCCATCAGGTAGTCTGGCAACCCACCACTCTCCGCCAACGCTTTCACGTCAAAGCGGAATCGACGCAGCGACGCCATGCTGCCGCTCTTTTGGTGCAGAACCGTCATCGAGACGCGCCAACGCGATTGCGAACCGCAATGCTTGCGGGCCAACTCGTAGATGCGGCGATCCAACGCCTTGCGCAGACCCCAATAGTCATCCGATAGCGTTAACACTTTCCCAGCATCCACCGAACGGAAGAGCCAGCGTGGCAAATCCACCTCGACGGCTACCATTCGATCATCGACGGGAGACTTCTCGACCACCCGCCAACTGTCGATCAAGCCAAAGCCACGTCGTTCACGCTGCCCATTCGTCTCGATGTTGGTTTCGACCACCGTGCCTTTCAGGCGGCGCAGCATGTCTTCCATGCGTTCGTAAGCCCGACCGCTGGCACCACGTCCCGTTGCGATCAGGAAGTCATAGGCGGTAAAGCGCACGGTCGGCGCGATGACGCGGCCCCGGTTCCTGGCATCCATCAACTGGCTGATGCAGTAAATCCACAGGTCTTTGTCGTAGATGGTGGCGCAGCCACAAGACCCGGGCATCACAGTCACGGTGTTGCCATTGCGTTCGTAGGTACGCACCCGCTTGTCGCCAGCCTTCAACGCGAACAATGGATACTCCATGCTGGCAATATCATCTTTCGGCGAGGCACCAAAGATGTCCGCTATGAAGAAATCGCCTTGCTGACAGCGGCCTGATGCGAGCCGCAAGGCAACCTCGCAGTCGATGCGCTCAGCCCGGCTGGTGTTCGGCGCGATGAGCACGAACTAGCAGCTCAGTGCCCGACTCCGGGGCGTATGGCTTGGACACCCGACAACCTGCGGGCATCAACCCATGCTTCAACCTCCGCCAGATCCCATGCGACGTTTCTGCTGGTGAGCACGATGCGACGGGGAAACTCTCCGCGCTGCTCCATGTTGTAAATCGTGCGCTCTGCCAGCGGGATCATCGCCAACAGTTTCTTGCGGTTGATGAGCGTCCTGTTCGTTGTTGCCAGCATGCCGTGTTTCCTTCAGCCACTTTAGACGTGCCTGATGGTGCCCCGTGATGCCAGTTGCGTCGGCGTATTAGTTGGCTAAAATGGTTGACATGAGGAATCCTTCAATCCCGATCTGGGAAGGCTGCTGTCCAGCCATTTCGGAAGCCATAGGGCGATTCCAAGGTCGTTGGCGGGCATCTTCAACGGACAAGCACAGCGTCCGATTGTTGAAGGAACTGATTGATCCCGTTGTGACCGCCTATGCAGCTACCCTTCCCTTGCGCTATTTGGGCCATGTACCGGGTGTCGGGCCAGACGTGAAGCCATTCAGCGAAATCGCACGACTGATCGGGTTCAACGCAATGGCTCGGCTGCAACGGCAGCTACTGCGCGCTTTCACGCTCACGAACAACCGGTGGTCTGCGCGCGAAAAGCAGTTTGTCGCAACGCTCGAAACATTGATTGAGTTGGTCAGCGCCTGTGCCCGCAAGCGACCAACAAAGTCGAAGATTCGCGACACGAATTTGAAGAGTGGGCGCACTCGGGGGTTTTGCCGATTTTGCGGGGCAATGGCCGAACTGACTCTATTCGGCAATGGAAGCGAGGCACCAAAGGCAAATGACCCGGAAGACATACTGAGACTAAGCAACCTGTACTGTCCTGAACACCGGCCAAGATTGCCAACCGGCGAATGGAATCCCGCATATCGAAGGGCCAAACGGTCACTGGCGCAGTTCGATCAGGAACTAGCCAGACTTGGCCTGCAATCCACAAAAATGCAAGCAGGCCAAGCGCAGTCAGGCGACGCGCTTATCGACAGCTACGTCTTTCACTATGTCCGCAAGTATGGCTTTCAGCCTGCGGACGAGGCCGAACTGCGCCACCATGCGCGATGGATGGTGGACAACAAAGTGACGGATCGGAAGAAGCAAATGGTGATTCTGCACCGGTACGGCATGAGTCAGTCAGACATAGCGCGAAAGCTGAGCATCAAGCGCCAAGCTGTGTTCAAGGCGCTTGCGTCGATCCCGGAGGACGCCCGCCAACTACCCATTCTCCCCGGTTTCCCATCTCATTTTCTTTCGTCAACCAAATCGTACAATTAGTTTGCATCAAAATTCACGCCGACAAACGTGACTTGAGCGTCCACTCGTCGATCATGTCCGCCCAGTCTTGCAACATGGCCGTGCGTTGCTCGCGATATTCAGCCTTGTTGTAAACCGCCCTGACACCCCGTTGCTCGTGGGCGAGGCACTTCTCGATCCAATCGGTGTTGTAGCCGGCTTCGTGAAGTAGCGTGCTGGCCGTGCGCCGCAAATCATGCGGCCCGAAGTTTGCAAGAGGCCTCCCCTCTTTTTGCGCCAGCCGATAGGTCAGCGTCAGCACGCGATTGAGCGTGGCACTGCTCATCTGCACGTCGGCATCGTAGCGCCCCGGAAACACATAGTTCGAGCCACCGGCAAAGGTTTTCAGCGCGATGAAGATATCCAGCGCCTGCCGGGAAAGAAACACCAGATGGGGGTTGCGTCGCTTCATCCGCTCTTTCGGGATCGTCCAAAGCGCCTCGCTGAAATTGATTTCGTCCCAGGTCGCATCGGTCAGCTCGCTCTTGCGCACCATTGTCAGAAGCAGCAATTTGACCGCCGCCCGAATGGTTGGCGTCGTGCCAATACGCTCCATGTACTGGTACATCAAGCCGATTTCATCAGGCGTCAACGCACGGTCGCGCGGCTCGAATTTGGCGATGGAAGTCGGGCGCACCAGCTCGGCTGGGTTCTCGACCTTCTGACCACGCTCGATAGCCCAGCGATAGACCTGCAATACGATCTCCCGAACATGCACAGCCGTCGCTGGCGCACCGCGGCCGACGATGGCATCGGTCAATGCCCGCAAGTCCTCGTGGGTGATCTCAGTCAGCTTCCAGTTGCCGAACTTGGTCTTGAGGTCGCGCTCATAAACGGAGCGGCGCATGTCGCGGGTGGAATCGGCCATCTGGTAGCCGCGCAACCACTTCTCGGCCCATGCCCCGAACGTCTCGGCATCCTTGGTACGCGCCTTGTCGCGTGCCTTCTCCTTTGCCGGCGACTTGCCCGCCGCGATCATCTTCTTGGCCTCATTAAGCCGCTCGCGCGCTTCTGCCAAGGTGATGCCGCCAACTCCGTAGCGGCCGAAGGTCATCGTCTCCTGCCGGCCATTGATCGCGTAGTTGTAGCGAAAAGAGATGGCACCAGCCGGCGTGACGGCCACATAGAGGCCGTCACGATCGACGGCCTTGTACAGCTTGTCCTTCGGCTTGAGGTTGCGCAGCTTGGTATCGGTCAACATGACAAGGCTCCAGAGTCCGGACTGGATACCATGATCAAGAACTGCCAAAAAATCCCACTTTAATCGTTAAAAATCAACAATTTATCAGAATTAAATACCATGCAAACAACCGCCGAGCGCACATGGTATCGAGGCAACATCATGGCATCAGGCGGGATACTACCATCGCCCATGCCATCAGGAGAAATTGCTTGCTGGTGCCAGAACCTGCCAGACAGCGCCAGGAAGAACAATCAAAATGTCCACCTAAAACATCCACTTAGGCGGCATTTATTGCCCGTAGTTGCCAGTGCGTACCAGACGCAAAATCACTCCCACTCGATCGTCGCCGGCGGCTTGCTCGAGACGTCGTAGGTCACGCGGTTGATGCCACGTACCTCGTTGATGATGCGGCCCGAGACCTTCTTGAGCAGGCCGTAGGGCAGCTCGGCCCAGTCGGCGGTCATGAAGTCGGACGTCTGCACGGCGCGCAGCGCCACCACGTAGTCGTAGGTGCGGCCGTCGCCCATCACGCCCACGCTCTTGACCGGCAGGAAGACCGTGAAGGCCTGGCTGGTCAGGTCGTACCAGCTCTTGCCGGTCTGCGGGTCGATGGCGGCGCGCAGCTCCTCGATGAAGATGGCGTCGGCGCGGCGCAGCAGGTCGGCGTACTCCTTCTTGACCTCGCCCAGGATGCGCACGCCCAGGCCCGGGCCGGGGAAGGGGTGGCGATACACCATCTCGCGCGGCAGGCCGAGCGCGACGCCGAGCTCGCGTACCTCGTCCTTGAACAGGTCGCGCAGCGGCTCCAGGAGCTTCAAGCCCAGCTGCTCGGGCAGGCCACCGACGTTGTGGTGGCTCTTGATGGTGACGGCCTTCTTGCTCTTGGCGCCGCCGGACTCGATCACGTCGGGGTAGATGGTGCCCTGGGCCAGGAAGGTCGCGCCCTTGACGGCTGGTCGGCCGTCAACTCCAGTTCCGCCGTCATTGGCGGCCTTGAGCTTGGCGGCCTCGGCCTTGAACACGTCGACGAACAGGCCGCCGATGATCTTGCGCTTTTGCTCCGGGTCGCTCACGCCTGCGAGTTTGGAGAGGAACAGGTCGCTCGCGTCCACACGGATCACGCGCGCGTGCAGCTTGCCCTCGAACATGTCCATGACCATATCGCCCTCGTTCAGGCGCAGCAGGCCGTGGTCGACGAACACGCAGGTCAGCTGGTCGCCGATGGCCCGGTGGATGAGCGCGGCGGCGACGCTGGAATCCACACCGCCCGAGAGGCCCAGGATGACCTCCTCGTCGCCCACCTGCTCGCGGATCTTGGCCACGGCCTCTTCGATGTGGTCCTTCATGATCCAGTCAGCCTGGGCGCCGCAGATCTCGTGCACGAAGCGGTTCAAGAGCGCCGCACCTTGCACGGTGTGCGTGACCTCGGGGTGGAACTGCACGGCGTAGAAGCGCCGCGCCTCGTCGGCCATGCCGGCGATGGGGCAGGCCGGTGTGCTGGCCATGAGCTTGAAGCCCGGCGGCAGCTGCGTGACCTTGTCGCCATGGCTCATCCAGACCTTGAGCATGCCGTGGCCCTCGGGCGTGGCGAAGTCCTCGATACCCTTGAGCAGCGCGGTGTGCCCGTGCGCGCGCACCTCGGCGTAGCCGAATTCGCGCGTGTGGCCGCCCTCGACCTTGCCGCCGAGCTGGTTCGCCATGGTCTGCATGCCGTAGCAGATGCCCAGCACGGGGATGCCCAGCTCGAACACGGCATCGGGCGCCTTGTCATCGACCTCGTAGACGCTGGCGTGGCTGCCCGAGAGGATCACGCCCCGGAGCTTGCCGTCGGCGGCGAACTCGCGCACCCAGTCGCTGCTGACGTCGCAGGGATGGACCTCGCAGTACACATGGGCCTCGCGCACGCGGCGCGCGATCAGCTGGGTGACCTGGGAGCCAAAGTCGAGGATGAGGATCTTGTCGTGTTGCATGGCGATTTATAAAGAAATCGGCCTCCAGCGCTTATCAGGCAAGCGCCAGCAGCTATCAAAAACAGAGCTTCACTGCGGGCGGTGGCCCGCAGTTTTCCGCTCAATCGGCGCGGTAGTTGGGCGCTTCCTTGGTGATCTGCACGTCGTGGACATGCGACTCACGGATGCCGGCGGCCGTGATCTCAACGAACTCGGCCTTGTCGTTCATCTCGGCAATCGTCGCGCAGCCGCAGTAGCCCATGGCGGCGCGCACGCCACCGGCCATCTGGAAGACGATGCTGACCATGGAGCCCTTGTAGGGCACGCGGCCCTCGATGCCCTCGGGCACGAGCTTGTCGGCGTTGGGGTTGCCGGTGGTCGCCTCCTGGAAGTAGCGGTCCGCGCTGCCCTGCTGCATGGCGCCGATCGAACCCATGCCGCGGTAGCTCTTGTACGAGCGGCCCTGGTAGAGGATGACCTCGCCCGGTGCTTCCTCGGTGCCGGCGAACATGCCGCCCATCATGATGGTCGATGCACCGGCCGCAATCGCCTTGGCGATGTCGCCCGAGTAGCGGATGCCGCCGTCGGCGATCAAAGGCACGCCCGTGCCCTTGAGCGCCGTGGCCACGCTGTCGATGGCCATGATCTGCGGCACGCCAACGCCGGCGACGATGCGCGTGGTGCAGATCGAGCCGGGGCCGATGCCGACCTTGACCGCGTCGGCACCGGCCTCGACCAGCGCCAGCGCCGCGGCGCCGGTGGCGATGTTGCCGCCGATCACTTCCACCTGCGGGTAGTTCTGCTTGACCCAGCGGACGCGGTCGATCACGCCCTTGCTGTGGCCATGGGCGGTGTCGACCACGATGGCGTCCACCCCGGCCTTGACCAGGGCCGCCACACGTTCCTCGGTGCCCGCACCCACGCCCACGGCGGCGGCCACGCGCAGGCGCCCCTCGGCATCGCGCGCGGCGTTGGGGAAGGTGGTCTGCTTGTTGATGTCCTTGACGGTGATCAGGCCCTTCAATTCGAAGGCGTCGTTGACCACCAGCAGGCGCTCGAGCTTGTGCTTGTTCAGAAGCGCCTTGGCCTGGGCGGGGCTGGTGTGGTCCTTCTCGTTGACGGTAATGAGCTTTTCGCGCGGCGTCATGATCTGGCTGACCTTGACGTCGTAGCGCGTCTCGAAGCGCACGTCACGGCTGGTGACGATGCCCACCACCTTGCCGCCGTCGCACACCGGAAAGCCGGAAATACCCAGGTTCTCGGAGAGTTCGAGCACCTGCAGCACCGTGTGCTCGGGGGTGATGACCACCGGGTCGTGCACCACGCCCGACTCATGGCGCTTGACCTTGGCGACCTCGGCCGCCTGCTGCTCGGGCGTCATGTTCTTGTGGATGACGCCGATGCCGCCCTCCTGCGCGATGGCGATCGCCAGGCGCGCCTCGGTCACGGTGTCCATGGCGGCGGACACCAGCGGCAGGTTCAAGGTGATGTTGCGCGTGAAGCGCGTGGCGAGAGACGTGTCCTTGGGCAGGACCTGGGAGTACGCGGGCACCAGCAACACATCGTCGAAGGTGAGCGCTTTTCCGAGAAGGCGCATGTGAAAGCTCCAAAAAGTCGATTGTACTTGGGCGCCGATTCACGATGCATGTGGCGGCCATGCCCCGCTATTGGCCCGGATGCCGCGCATGGTTACACTTGCTTGCATGAAACACATCAAACATCTTCTGCTGGCCCTGCTTTGCTGCGTCACGACGGGCGCCTTTGCCCAATGGCAATGGATAGACAAGGATGGGCACAAGGTGTTCAGCGACCGGCCGCCACCACAGGATGTGCCCGAGAAAAACATTCTCAAGCAGCCACGCGCCGCAGGCATGCCTGCGCAGGCGGCAGCGCCCGCCGCGAGCGACACCAAGGCAGCCACCCCCACCGAGGCGGCGTCGGGCAAGGACCGGCGGCTCGAGGAAAACAAGGCCAAGGCCGAGGCCGCCGAGGCCGCGAAGAAGCAGGCCGACGAGCAGCGTCAGGCCCAGGCCAGGGCCGACAACTGCGCACGCGCCAAACGTGTCAAGACGCAACTGGCCGATGGGCAATTGGTGGGGCACGTCAACGCCAAGGGCGAGCGCAGCTTCATGGACGACGCCACGCGCCAGGCCGAGCAGCGCCGCGCCGACGAGATCATTGCGTCGGACTGCCGGTAGGACTGTCAGTAACCCGGCTTGGCACCGGGTCTGCGCCTGGCAAACAGGCCCGCGGCACGCGCGCCCTGGCTCTTGAAGCGCTGACGGCGGGCCAGCTTGGGGTCCACCAGCAGCGGCCGGCAGCATTCGACACGGTCGCCGTCGCGCAGCCGCTCCTGCTCTGCCACCACCCTGCCCCAGATGCCGCACACCAGGCCGGCGTCCGCAGGCACGAGCCGGCAGGCGCGGAGCGCATCGGCCACCGTGGCGCCGGCGGGCAGGGACAGTTGCCACTCCTGCACCTCACCCGCGTGCAGCGACGCGACCACCGTGACGTGCAGCACGCCAGGTTCAGCCATAGACCTGTTCTGCCCGCTTGATGAAGGCATCGACAAAGGTCGCCGCGATGCGATCGAACACCGGCCCGACCAGCGCGGCCAGCGTTCTGCTGCTAAAGCCGTAGTGCAGCTGGAGCTCGACCCTGCAGGCCCGCTGCGTGCCATCTCCCACGGGGTGAAAGTGCCAATCGCCGTCGAGCCGGGAAAACGGCCCCTCGATGAGCTCCATCTCCACGCGGCGCCCCTGTTCATGCGTGTTGCGCGTCACAAAGGACTTGTGCAGCCCCCCGAGGGAAATGCCGACCTCGGCCTTCATGCCATCGTCATAGTGCTCGAGAACGGTGGCATGGTCGCACCAGGGCAGGAACTCGGGGTAGCGCGCCACGTCCGTCACGAGTGCGAACATTTCTTCGGGGCTGTACCAGATGAGGACGGATTTGTTGACTGTTTTCATGAAGACGGGGCGCCTAGAATGGCGGGCGCGAGACGACAACGATTGTAGGGAGGCCTTGGAACTCCCGGTTTGCGCCGCATTTGAAAGACCATGGCCAAGAAACCCGACACATCGTCACGCATCGCCGACAACAAGAAGGCGGCCTACAACTACTTCTTCGAGGAACGCCACGAGGCCGGCATGGTGCTGCACGGCTGGGAGGTCAAGGCCCTGCGCGAGGGCAAGGTGCAGCTGACCGACGGCTACGTGATCATCAAGGACGGCGAGCTGTTCCTGATCGGCTGCCAGATCAACCCGCTCAAGACCGCCTCCACCCATGTGAATCCCGATGCCACGCGCATCAAGAAGCTGCTGCTGCACAAGGAGGAAATCCGCCGCCTGATCGGCAAGGTGGAGCAGAAGGGCTACACCCTGGTGCCGCTGAACCTGCACTGGAAGGACGGCCGCGCCAAGTGCGACATCGCCCTGGCCAAGGGCAAGGCCGAACACGACAAGCGCGACACCATCAAGGAGCGTGAGGGCAAGCGCGAGGTCGAGCGCGCCATGAAGAGCCGCCACCGCTGACCGGTTTTTTGCGCGGGCATGGAATAAACGCCCGCGCTGCGGTGTTCATCCCTGCGACCGGCCGACATTTGCGGCGGCCGGCGCCTCAACGGAGAACACCATGAGCAAACTCGGATCCCTGCTTGCCGCGCTGGCCCTGGCCAGCGGATATTCCATGGCCTGTGCGCAGGTGAGCGCCCAGGGCGGCGTGCTCGTCGGCCCCAATGGCATGACGCTCTACACCTTCGACAAGGACATGGCCGGCAGCGGCAAATCGGTCTGCAACGGCGGCTGCGCCACCAACTGGCCACCGCTCACGGCCACCATGGCACCCAGCGGCGAGGGCTACAGCCTGATCCAGCGCGACGACGGCAGCCAGCAGGTGGCCTACAAGGGCAAGCCGCTGTACTACTGGGCCCAGGACGCCAAGCCCGGCGACAAGGGCGGCGACGGCAAGCTCAACCTGTGGCACGCCGCCATGCCGTGAGCGGGACAATGCGCGCATGAACCGCGCCCAGATCGTGGAACAACTGCCCGGGCTGCGCCGCTACGCGCGCGCACTCACCGGCGATGCCTGGGCGGCCGACGACCTGGTGCAGGACACGCTCGAGCGCGCCTGCCACAAATGGCTGCTGTGGCGCAGCGGCAGCAACCTGCGCGCCTGGCTGTTCACGCTGATGCACAACCTCTACCTGAACCAGCGCCGCGGCCTGCAGGTGGTGCAGCCACTCGATGACGAGACCCTGGCCACGCTGGCCGGCGCCGACGGCGTGGCCTCGGACACCACGCTGGATCTGGACCGCTGCCTGCAGCGCCTGCCGCCCGAGCAGCGCGCCGTGCTGCTGCTGGTGACGCTGGAGGACATGGCCTATGCCGACGTGGCGCGCGTCCTGGACATACCGGTGGGCACGGTGATGTCGCGCCTGTCGCGCGCCCGCGGTCGCATGCGCGAGCTGATGGAGGCGGCGCCCACGCGCGACGCCAAGACACCCGCACCCGGCCCCTTGCGCCGCATGAAGTGAACCACGGCTGCGCCCATACCGCCATGAAATGACCGCCATGAACGCACCCCACCCTCCACGCCCCGACGAATCGGCGCTGCACGCCCTGGTCGATGGCCGCCTGCCGCCCGAGCAGGCCGAGCGCCTGCACGCCGGTCTTGCCGCCGCCATGCGCGAGGAGTCCGACGCCTGGGTGCGCCAGCGCGCATTGCTGCAGACGCTGCACGCGGATTGGCTGCAGCGCCCCCTGCCCGACGCCCTGCGCCAGGCCGCCGAGCGCCTCGACGAGACCCAGGCCGCGCGCAGACGCTGGGCCGTCGGTACGGGCCTCGCCGCAAGCTGGGTGCTGGCCTTTGGCCTGGGCTGGGGCCTGCATGGGCCATGGGGGGGTGATGCCACACCGGCCGCCGCAGCCTCGGCGCCGCAACAGTTCGCGCGCCAGGCCGCCGTGGCCCATGCGGTCTACCAGCCGGAGCGGCGCCACCCCGTGGAGGTGACGGCCGCCGAGCAGGAGCATCTGGTGCAGTGGCTGTCCAGGCGTCTCGCGCGGCCGCTCACGGTGCCGCATCTGGAGGCGCAGGGCTTCGAGCTGGTGGGCGGCCGCCTGCTGCCCGGCGGCGATGGCGCACGCGCCCAGTTCATGTACCAGAACGCCGAGGGCGTGCGCATCACCCTGTACCTGGGCGCGCTCGACGATGGCCAGGCACCGGCCTTCCATTTCTACAGCGAGGGGGCGGTGTCGGGCTTTTACTGGGTGGACCGCGGCTTTGGCTACGCGCTCAGCGGCGCGCTGCCGCGGCCGGCGCTGCAGGCGCTGGCCACGGCCGTGTACCGGCAACTCAGCCCAGCGCCGCCAGCGGGTGCGCATGCGCCGGCCAGGGGCTCCTGAAGAAGTCCTGGACCAGTTCGGGGCTCACGTCCTCGATGCGCGCGGGGTTCCAACGCGGGCTGTGGTCCTTGTCCACGGCCAGCGCGCGTATGCCCTCTATGGTCTCGCTCTGGCCGGGGCGCAGGTAGAAGCAGTGGCGCACCATGTCGCGCTCCATGCGCAGGTCATCGGCCAGGCCCATGGTGCGCGCGCGGCGGATCTGCTCGAGCACCACATGCAGCATCAGCGGCGAACGCTTGCGCAGCGTGGCCGCCGTGGCGCGCGCCCAGTCGTCGTCCGCGCCCTCCAGCGCGGCCACGATGGCGGGCACATCCTTCAAGGCGAAGTATTCATCAATTTGACCTCTGACGCTTATCTGGCAAGCGCCAGAAGCTACCAATTTTGAAGCAATCCACTGCTGCACGGCGGCGCCGTCGGCAAAGGTCTCAGTGCCCAGTCCCTCCCACACTGCGGCCTGCTGCTCCGACGGCAGGAAGCCGTCGGCAAGCCCAAAGGCGATCGCATCGGCCGCGCCAATGGTCTCGCCCGTAAGCGCCAGCCATTCGCCCACGCGGCCTGGGCAGCGCGAGAGGAAGTAGCCGCCGCCCACGTCGGGGAACAGGCCGATGGCCGTCTCGGGCATGGCCATCTTGGTGCGCTCGGTGACGATGCGCAGGGTGCCGCCCTGGCTGATGCCCATGCCGCCGCCCATGACGATGCCGTCCATGAAGGCGATGTAGGGCTTGCCGAAGTTGTGGATCAGGTGGTTGAGGGCATATTCCTCGGTGAAGAAGTCCTCGATCTCGGGGTTACCCACGGTGCCCGCGGCATGCAGAAAGCGGATGTCGCCACCGGCGCAGAAGGCGCCGAATGCGCCCTCCTTGTTGCTGCCGCGGATGGCCACGGCCTGCACGGCGTCGTCATGCTGCCAGGCCAGCAGCACGGCCATCAGGTCGCGCACCATCTGCAGCGACAGGGCGTTGAGCGCCTTGGGGCGATTCAGCGTGATGCAGCCCACCTTGCCACGCAGCTCCGTCACGATCTCGGTCATTGTCAATCCTTCCATCCATCCATAGGTTTGTTGAAGACATATGCGCCACATCACGGCAGGGGCGCGCCGGCGCCACCCTGCGTGCACGATTTGAAACCGCGTCCCTCCCACAGGGCGGCGCAAAGACGTTAATCTTGACACAGCACAAGCACGCGCCGGCGCATGCTTGCCCCACAGCGGCCAGGCGCGTAGATTGAGAGCGGATAGAACGCCCTCGGGGCACAGAGGGACACCCACGCGATCCAGGCTCACCGGAGGAGACATGACAATGCCCACCCCTTTGAACTGGCATGGCGCAGCGGGCGCCAGGAAGGATCATGCCCGGCAAGCGCCCCCCCATCACGCGCCGCAGGGGCAGGCCCCTGGCGCGCCGGCCGGTCGCATGTGGGCATCGACCAGCGACATGGAGCGCCCTCCCCTGTCGCTCGATGCCGTCCCCAGCACCCTGGTCATTCCCCTGGCCGCACGGGCCGCGGGCGGCAGCTTCTTCCCGAGCCTGGCCTGCAGCGATGCAGACGCCGCGCGCCTGCTGCGCAGCCTGGGAGTGGATGTCGACGCCTACCTGGCCGACCGCCCCACCGTCCTCAACGTCCTGTGGCGCACCCGGCATATCCAGCGCGCGGGCCAGGCCTTCTTCGCACGCCACCCCAAGGCCTGGGGCATCAACCTGGGCTGCGGACTGTCGAACTACTTTCAATGGCTGGACAACGGCCAGAACCACTGGGTGGACGCCGATCTGCCCGAGGTCATTGCGCTGCGCCTGGCACTCGACCCGCCCTGCTCACGGCGGCTGCGCAGCGTCGCGCTCGACCTCACGCATGCCGACTGGTGGCAGGCCCTGCAACTGCCGCCCGAGGCCATGGAACACCCGCTGTTCGTGGTCTGCGAAGGAGTGCTCATGTACCTGCAGCCAGCGCAGGCCCAGCAGGTGCTGGCAGACTTTGCCAGCCATGCGCCCGCGGGCTCGCGCCTGCTGATCGACACCTTGCACCAATGTGCCGTGGGGCGCGCGCGCTGGCACAGCAGCGTGGGCCGCACGGGGGCCGAGTTCCGCTGGGGCATTCAGCACCCTGACGAGCTGTGCAGCAGTCACCCGCGGCTGCGCCTTGCGCACCTGCACAGCGTGAGCGAATGCTATGGCTGGTGGGGCCGCACCTCTGACGCGCTGTGGCGGCCCTGGCTGGGCGCGCCGCTGTACGGGCTGGCCGAGCTGGCCGTGTGACCCCCCTGGCGAGCGCCATGAAAAAAGGGAGCCAGAGCGGCTCCCTTTGCTGTTGTGGCGCCTCGGCGGGCCAAGGTCACGCGCCCTCGCGGCTGGCGCGCTTGCGCTCGTGCTCCTTGAGGTGGCGCTTGCGCAGGCGGATGCTCTTGGGCGTGATCTCGACGAGCTCATCGTCCTCGATGAACTCCACGCCGTACTCCAGCGTCAGGTCGATCGGCGGGGTGATCTTGATCGCGTCTTCCTTGCCCGAGACGCGGAAGTTGGTCAGCTGCTTGGTGCGCGTGGCGTTGACCACGAGGTCGTTGTCGCGGCTGTGCACGCCCACGATCATGCCCTCGTACACCGGATCGCCCGCCTTGACGAACATGCGGCCGCGGTCATCGAGCTTGCCCAGCGCGTAGGTGAAGATCTCGCCGTCGTCCATGCTGATGAGCACGCCGTTCTTGCGCCCGCCGATCTCGCCCTTGTGCGGCTCGTAGCTGTCGAAGATGTTGCTGATCAGGCCCGAGCCACGCGTCAGGTTCAGGAACTCGTTGGTAAAGCCGATCAGGCCACGCGCCGGGATGCGGTATTCGAGGCGCACGCGGCCACGGCCATCGGGCTCCATGTTCACGAGTTCGCCCTTGCGCTCGCCCAGCGCCTGCATCACGCCGCCCTGGTGGCCTTCCTCGATGTCGGCCGTGACCAGCTCGATGGGCTCGCAGCGCTCGCCGTCGATGTCCTTGAACACCACGCGCGGCTTGGAGACGGCCAGCTCGTAGCCCTCGCGGCGCATTTCCTCGAGCAGGATGGTCAGGTGCAGTTCACCGCGGCCCGAGACCTCGAACACGCCGTCCTCGTCGGTTTCCTTGACGCGCAGCGCGACGTTGGAGCGCAGCTCCTTCTGCAGCCGATCCCAGATCTGGCGGCTGGTGACGAACTTGCCCTCACGGCCGGCCAGCGGGCTGGTGTTGACGCAGAAGTTCATGGTCAGCGTCGGCTCGTCGATCTTGAGCATGGGCAGGGGCTGGGGGTTGGCCGGGTCGGTCACCGTCTCGCCAATGCCGATGTTCTCGATGCCGTTGATGAGCACGATCTCGCTCGGGCCGGCCTCGCTCACCTGCACGCGGTCCAGGCCCTGGAACTGGTGGATCTGGTTGATGCGGCCCTTGTAGCTCGCGCCATCGGGCCCGGCCATGACCAGCACGTCCTGGCCGGCCTTGAGCGTGCCCTGGGTGATGCGGCCCACGCCGATACGGCCGACGAAGGTGGAATAGTCCAGCGCCGACACCTGCATCTGCACGGGCGCGGCCGCGTCGCCCTTGACCGAGGGCACATGCTGCAGGATGGTGTTGAACAGGGCCGACATGTCCGGGCCCCATTGCTCGCCCGGCGCGCCCTGCTCGAGGGAGCTCCAGCCGTTGATGCCCGAGGCATAGACCACGGGAAAGTCGAGCTGCTCGTCGGTCGCGCCCAGCTTGTCGAACAGGTCGAACGCGGCGTTGACCACGTAGTCGGGGCGCGCGCCGGGCTTGTCCACCTTGTTGACGACGACGATGGGCTTCAAACCCAGGGCCAGCGCCTTCTTGGTCACGAAGCGCGTCTGCGGCATGGGGCCTTCCTGCGCGTCGATGAGCAGCACCACGCCGTCCACCATGGACAGGGCGCGCTCGACCTCGCCGCCGAAGTCCGCGTGGCCGGGCGTGTCGAGGATGTTGATGTGCGTGCCCTGCCAGGACACGGCGCAGTTCTTGGCCAGGATGGTGATGCCACGCTCACGTTCGATGGCGTTGCTGTCCATCACCGTGTCCACGACCTTCTCGTGTGCGGCAAAGGTGCCGGACTGGCGCAGCAGCTGGTCCACCATGGTGGTCTTGCCATGGTCGACGTGGGCAATGATGGCGATATTGCGGATTTGTTTGCTCATAGCGTGGTTTCCAATGTGCCGCGTTCTATGTCGGCGCGCGGCGCGCCTTGCAGGATTTGCTGAATCTCCAGCGGGCTCAGCAGACGATCGGGGATGAGTTCGCCACGCACCACGTGGCCTACGCCGAGCAGCGCGTGCGGGCGCTCGCCATAGACGGCGACGGCGGCCGCATCGGGCCAGGGGCCGCGGCGGCGCATGCCCGAGAGAAAGCGCGCCGCATCCTGCTCGGTCAATGTGACGGGCCTGTGTCCGGCCAGCAGGGTGTCGACGGGCTGGACCTGGCCGAGCCGCTCGTCCTCGCCCATGGCCTCGAGCGCGGCCAGGCTCACGCAGCGCGCCACGCCCAGGCCGCCGGTGTCGATGCGGCGCAGGAAGCTCAGGTGCGCACCGCAGCCCAGGGCCAGGCCAATGTCCTCACCCAGGGTGCGAATGTAGGTACCCTTGCTGCAGGTAACTACAATTTTTATAGCTGCTTGCGCTTGCTGGTCGTGCGTCAGAGCCAGATTCAATGCATGAATGGTGACATCGCGCGCCGGACGCTCCACCTCGACACCGGCGCGCGCGTATTCGTAGAGCGCCTTGCCGTCCTTCTTGAGCGCGCTGTGCATGGGCGGCACCTGGCGGATGGCGCCGGTGAACTGCGCCTGCACGGCGGCCAGGCGCTCGGGCGTGAGTGCCGCGGCATCGACCGGCCGGCGTTCGAGCACCTCGCCCTCGGCATCGCCCGTGGTGGTGGTCGTGCCCAGCAGGGCAATGGCCTCGTAGGTCTTCGGAGCGTCGAGCTGGAGCTGACTGAACTTGGTCGCCGCGCCAAAGCACAGCGGCAGCACGCCGGTGGCGAGCGGGTCGAGCGTGCCCGTGTGGCCGGCCTTCTCGGCGCGCAGCAGCCATTTGACCTTCTGCAGGGCGTCGTTGCTGGACAGGCCCAGCGGTTTGTCCAGCAGCAACACTCCGTGCACCGGGCGTCGCTGCACCCGGATGCGGGGAGCGCGTGCCGTCATTGCGTGTCGTCGTCCTTGGAACGCGAGGCCACGGCGCGCGCGATCAGCGCATTCATGTCGGCCGCGCGCTCGGTGGTGCGGTCATAGACGAAGTGCAGCGTGGGCACGGTGTGGATGTGCAGGCGCTTGAACAAGCCGTTGCGCAGAAAGCCCGCCGCCTGGTTCAGGGCCTCATGCGTGGCCTCGCCGTCGCCCACGAGCACGCTGAAGAACACCTTGGCGTGCGCATAGTCGGGCGTGACCTCCACGGCCTGCAGCGTCACCATGCCGATGCGCGGGTCCTTGAGCTCGCGGATCAGCTCGGCCAGGTCGCGCTGGATCTGATCCGCGACCTTGAAGCCGCGGTTGGGCGTGGAGGACTTCTTCGCAGCCATGCTCTTGCCGCCTTACAGCGTGCGGGCGATTTCCTTGATCTCGAAGAGCTCAAGTTGATCGCCTTCCTTGATGTCGGTGTAGTTGCGCAGCTTGATACCGCACTCGAAGCCTTCCTTGACCTCCTTGACATCGTCCTTCATGCGACGCACCGACTCCACCTCGCCCGTGTAGATGACCACGTTGTCGCGCAGCAGGCGGAACTTGCAGCCGCGCGTGACCTGGCCCGAGGTGATGTAGGAGCCCGCAATCGTGCCGATCTTGGACGCCACGAACACGGTGCGGATCTCGGCCGTGCCGATGGCCTCCTCGCGCTGCTCGGGCGCGAGCATGCCGGACATGGCGGCCTTCAACTCATCGACGGCGTCGTAGATGATGTTGTAGTAATGCAGCGTGACGTCGTTGGCCTCGGCGTGCTTGCGCGCATTCGCGTCGGCACGCACGTTGAAGCCGATGATCAGCGCCTTGGAGGCAATCGCCAGGTTGACGTCGCTCTCGCTGATGCCGCCCACGCCGGCATAGACCAGCTGCACCTTGATCTCGTCGGTCGAGAGCTTGAGCAGGGATGCGGCCAGCGCCTCCTGCGAGCCCTGCACGTCGGCCTTGATGATGATGGGCAGATGCTGGATCTCGCCGGCCTGCATCTCGGCGAAGACGTTTTCCATCTTCGCGGCCTGCTGCTTGGCCAGCTTGGTGTTGCGGAACTTGCCGGCGCGGTAGGTCGCGATCTCGCGTGCGCGGCGCTCGTCGGCCAGCACCATGAACTCGTCGCCCGCCTGCGGCACCTCCGACAGACCCTGGATTTCCACCGGGATCGAAGGCCCAGCCTCCTTGGCGGCCCTGCCGTTCTCGTCCACCATGGCGCGCACGCGGCCGAAGGTTTGACCGGCCAGCACGATGTCGCCCACCTTGAGCGTGCCCGACTGCACCAGCACCGTGGCCACGGGGCCGCGCCCCTTGTCGAGCTGCGCCTCGATCACCAGGCCCTTGGCCATGGCTTCCACAGGCGCCTTCAATTCCAGCACCTCGGCCTGCAGCAGCACCTGCTCGAGCAGCTCGTCGATGCCCATGCCGGTCTTGCTCGAGACGGCCACGAACGGCGAATCGCCACCGTATTCCTCGGGCACCACCTCTTCGGCCACGAGCTCCTGCTTGACCTTCTCGGGGTTGGCCTCGTGCTTGTCGGCCTTGGTGATGGCGACCACGATGGGAACGCCCGCGGCCTTGGCATGCTTGATGGCCTCGCGCGTCTGCGGCATCACGCCGTCGTCGGCCGCGCAGACCAGGATGACGATGTCGGTGGCCTGCGCACCGCGGGCACGCATGGCCGTGAAGGCCTCGTGACCGGGGGTGTCGAGGAAGGTGACCGTGCCACGCGGCGTATCCACATGGTAGGCGCCGATGTGCTGGGTGATGCCACCGGCCTCGCCGGGCGCCACCTTGGAGCGGCGGATGTAGTCCAGCAGCGAGGTCTTGCCATGGTCCACGTGGCCCATCACGGTGACCACGGGAGCGCGCGGCAGCGCCTCGGCCTGATGGCTGGAGACCTCCTCGGCGGTGAACGCCTCCGGGTCGTCCAGCGCGGCGACCAGCGCCTTGTGGCCCATTTCCTCGACCACAATCATGGCCGTGTCCTGATCCAGAGGCTGGTTGATGGTGACCATCTGGCCCATCTTCATGAGCGCCTTGATCACCTCGGAGGCCTTGATGGCCATCTTGTGCGCCAACTCGGACACGGTGATGGTCTCGGGCACATGGACCTCGAGCACGCGGAACTCCGCCGGAGCCTGCTGATGGCGCTGATCGTCCCGATCGTTGCCACGCCGGCCCTTGGGACCGGAGCGCCAGTTGCTGCGCCCCACGCCACCGCTGCTGTCGCCGCGGGTCTTGATTTCCTTCTTCTTGGTGCCTTCATTGGCCCAGCTCGACGAGAGCTTGGCGGACTTCACTTCCTTGCCCGCGCCTGCCGCTGCCGTCGCGCCCGGACGTGCGCCAGCACCTGCGGCAGGCTTGTGCAGCGTGCCCTTCTTGGCGTCCTTGGCATCCGCCGCCTTGGCGGCCGGCTTGGGTTCTTCGGGCTTCTTGGCCACCAGCACCTTCTTGGGCGCAGCCATCATGGCGCGGATGGCCTCGGCCTCGGCCAGCGCCTTGCGCCGGCGCTCGTCCAGATCCGCGGCGCGCGCAGCCTCTTCGGCCGCCCGTGCCTTGGATTCGGCCTCGGCCTTGGCACGCGCCTCGGCCTGCGCCTTGGCACGCGCATCGGCCTCTGCCGCGGCCTCACGCCGAGCCTCTTCAATCTCGGCCGTCTCCTGGGCCTTCTTCTCGGCCAGCTGAGCGGCATAGGCGGCGGCACGCTCCTCGGCGGCGCGCTCACGCTCCTCGCGTTCCTCGCGCTCGCGGCGTTGCGCCGCCAGTTCCTCTTCCTGGCGACGAATCAACTCGGCATGGCGGCGGGCCTCTTCCTCGCGGCGGGCAAGCTCCTGCTCCTGCTGCAGGCGTGCAACGGCCGCCGGATCGGCAGCCGTCTCCGCAGCGTCATCGCGCTTGATGAAGGTGCGCTTCTTGCGCACCTCCACCTGGATGGTGCGCGCCTTGCCCGTCGCATCGGCCTGCTTGATCTCGCTGGTGGATTTCTTCACCAGCGTGATCCTCTTGCCCGCGCTGGCCGTGCCGTGACTGGCCTTCAGATAGGCCAGCAGCTTCTGCTTGTCGGCCTCGGTCAATGCATCGGTGGGCGAGGCCTTGGTCACGCCGGCAGTGTTGAGCTGCTCCAGAAGGGTTTCCGGAGACTTCTTGAGTTCTGCAGCGAACTCGGCAACGGTGTTACTCGACATATTCTGCTCGTACCTCCCTGACCCTTACTGCTGTCCCGTGAACCAATGTTCACGCGCCTTCATGATCAAGGCCGTCGCATCTTCGGCGGACAGCCCGGTCAGCTCGGTCAGTTCATCAATGGCCAGATCCGCAAGATCGTCGCGGGTGTTCACGCCGGCCTGTGCCAGCTTGGCGATCAGTTCGGGCGTGACACCCTCGAGATCGCGCAGGTCCTGAGACACACCGCCGACGCTTTCTTCCCGTGCAATCTCCATGGTCAAGAGCGCATCCTTGGCGCGGGCGCGCAGCTCGTTGACCGTATCCTCGTCCAGGCTCTCGATCTCGAGCATTTCCTGCAGCGGCACATAGGCCACCTCCTCGAGGCTCTCGAAACCTTCCTGGATCAGGATGTCGGCAATCTCCTCGTCCACGTCGAGCTTTTCCATGAACAGCTGACGCGTGGCGCTCGTTTCCTCGGCCTGCTTCTGCGCCGACTCGGCGGCATCCATGATGTTGATCTTCCAGCCCGTCAGGTCGGACGCCAGTCGCACGTTCTGCCCGCCGCGGCCAATCGCGATGGCGAGGTTTTCCTCGTCCACGACCACGTCCATGGCATGCTTTTCCTCGTCGACGACGATGGAGCTCACATTGGCGGGCGCCAGCGCGCCGATGACGAACTGCGCCGGGTCATCGCTCCACAGAACGATGTCCACGCGCTCGCCGGCCAGTTCGTTGGTCACGGCATTGACGCGCGTGCCGCGCACGCCGACACAGGTGCCGATCGGGTCGACGCGCTTGTCGTGGCTGAGCACGGCGATCTTGGCGCGGCTGCCCGGGTCACGCGCGCAGCTCTTGATCTCGAGCAGGCCCTGCTCGATCTCGGGCACCTCGTTGCGGAACAACTCGATCATGAACTCGGGCGCGGAGCGCGAGAGGATGATGGGCGCGCCGCGCAGCGTCAGATCCACCTCCATGATCATGGCGCGCACGCGGTCGCCATTGCGCAGGTTTTCCTTGGGGATCATCTCGCTGCGACGCAGGCGCCCCTCGACGCGGCCGCTCTCGACGATGATGTCACCCTTGTCCATGCGCTTGACCGTGCCGGTGAAGATCTTCTCGCCACGGCTCATGAAGTCGTTGAGCAGCATCTCGCGCTCGGCGTCGCGAATCTTCTGCAGGATGACCTGCTTGGCGGCCATGGCACCAATGCGCCCTATGGGCACGGACTCGACCTGCTCCTCGATGTATTCACCGACCTCGATGTCGGGCACGCGGTCGCGCGCGTCCATGAGCAACTCTTCGGCATCGGGGTTCTGCAGGCCGGCATCGTCAGGCACCACCACCCAGCGGCGGAAGGTCTCATACTCGCCGGTGTCGCGATCGATGGACACGCGGATGTCCACCTCGCCCTGGTAGAGCTTCTTCGTAGCCTGAGCCAACGCCGACTCCACGGCACTCAGCACCACCTCGTGCTCCACGTTCTTCTCACGCGAGATGGCTTCTACCAACATCAACAGTTCGCGGTTCATGCGACGACTCTCCTGTTTCTCAATTCCCGGCCAGCCCGCTCACGAAGAGCGGACTCCCATGCATTCATTCCCGGCAGCCCTATTGGTCTGCAGCGCCTGGCTTGGCTCCCCGCCCCTTGAAGTTCACGATGGGAGCGAGCCGCGCCTCGCGCAACTCGTCCAGCGTGAAGCCGAGCGCCTGCAGCGGCGCCGGCTCGCGCTTCTTGCTCACACGCTGACCGGGCTTGACGGGCGGCGCATCGCTCCAGACGATCTGCCATCCGCCGCCGGCGGCACGCTCGAGCGTGCCACGGAACTTCTTGCGATTGGCGGCCACCTGACCTCCCGCCGCGGCACCCAGGGGCTCCTTCAGCGTGATGTCGACCACCTCCCCCTCGAAGCGTGCAAAGTCCTGCTCATTGCGCAACGGGCGATCTATGCCCGGGGAGGACACCTCGAGGCGCTTGTAGTCCACCCCATCCACCTCCAGGGCAAACTGAAGCTGGCGCGTGACCTTCTCGCAATCCTCCACCGTGATGAACTGCTCCACCGGCGGCAGCGCCGCCCCCTCCGCAGGTGCGACCCAGGGAAGATCGATGGTGATGCGCAGCAGCCCCCCTGCGGAGCGCTCGATCTCCACCAGGTCATAGCCCAAGCCGGCCACGGTTTGTTCAACGATTTGCTGCAATGCCACAGATATGCGCTCTACCCAATGCGAATGGAAAACACCAAGCCCCCCTGGGGAAGCGGGGGCCAACACACGCCCAATAAGCAAACGCCCAAAAAAAAAGGGCGGTTGGTACCCGCCCGTTTTGGTCGTGAAGCGCGTATTGTATCCGCTAACACGTCAACACGCAAAGGCCAACGGCACGCATCTTGCATCCCGCGTCATGCGGCGCGCCGGCTTGCGACGATGCGCTCGAACAGGGCCTGCGCCTGCACTTCAGCGGGCGCGTGCCCCGCGTCGCGCCGCAGGACCTCGAGCATGCGCCCCAGAACCTGGGGCTGCGGCAGAACGGGACCCAGAAAGCGGACGAGCCTGCCATCGGCGATCAGAATGGTGGGAAAGGTCTCGACATCCACGTCGCCCACGACGGCCTCCTCGTCCTCCACATCCACCCATTCGAACCTGACCTGCGGCCAATCGCCGGCCAACGCTTCAAACGCTGCACGGTACTCCCTGCAGGTCGTGCACCACTGGGCGCACAGGCAAACCACCCACCATGACTGTCCGCCCCCGAGAGGCGCATCGGCCGCCGGCACTGCGCTTTCCATACCCATGCCTTCCATCCTTGTGCTCATGAACCGCGCCGTTCACGCGCACGGTAGACGTCTATCGTATCCACTCTGGACGCAGCATTGCCCCAGGCATTGCGGATATAGGACAGAACCGCGGCGATCTCCTGGTCCGACAGGCTCTGCATGAAAGGTGGCATGCCATGGGGCCGCGGATTTCCCCTGGTGGCCGGCTGGTAGCCGCCGTGCAGCACCACACGCACGAGGTTGGTGCTGTCCGCCAGCATCACCGCACGGTTACCTGCCAATGCAGGCAGCTCACCCCGACGCCCCTGTCCGTGCATGCCATGGCATTGGGCACATTGCTGCCCATAGATCTCACGGCCCAGCGCCATCGCGGCGGAAGGTGGCTTCACGGCCGGCGGCGCGGGTCTGTCCAGCCGCGGCAGATCGCGCAGGTACTCGGCCATGGCCTGCAGATCGGCGTCGCTGAGATATTGCAGACTGCGAAACACCACCTCGGCCATGGGACCGGACACTCCGGCCCGGGGCGACACGCCCGTCTTGAACAATGCCACCACATCCGCCACGGGCCAATCGGTCACGGCAGCCTCGCGCCCATCGTTGAGCGCCGGCGCATACCAGTTCTGCACGGGGATCAATCCCCCGCGAAACGGCGCATCGGCGCGCGACGCGCCCAGTGCATTGCGAGGCGTATGGCATGCGCCGCAATGACCAAGCCCCTGGACCAGATACGCGCCCCGGTTCCACAGCGCAGATCGGGTCGGGTCGTCTACCAGCCTGCCCGGCCGGAAAAACAGGGCGCGCCAGACGGCGAGCGCAGCCTGCGTTTCGAAGGGAAAGCGCAGAGCGTGAGGCCGATTCGCCTGCCGCACCGGCGCCAGGCTGCGCAGATACGCGTAGATCGCATCCGAGTCTGCGCGCGTCACATAGGTGTAGCTCGGATAGGGAAACGCGGGATAGAGCAGCCGCCCGTCGCGCGAGCGGCCATTGTGCATGGCACGCCAGAACTCCGCGGCCGACCAGCGCCCTATGCCCGTTTCCTCGTCCGGCGTGATGTTTGGCGCATGAACGGCACCGAACGGCGTCGCGATGGGGCGACCTCCGGCATAGTCCGCCCCGCCCTGCCGGGTATGACAGGACACACAGTTGCCGGCGCGCGCCAGATATTCACCTCGTGCAACGAGCTCCGGAGTCACGGACAGTGCAACCGCCTGGGCCGGCAGCGGCTCTTCGTCCAGTCGATTCAATACCCCGACGGCCATGACCGCCCCCAGCAAGAGCGCCGCAACCACGCCACACGCCATCACGACGCGACGCGCCGTCATTGCGCGACCCCAGAGGCTGAAGGCGCAACGACACCTCCGCAGGGCATGGGCAGATCGGCATTGAACTTCGCCGCGGCCTGCCCCCCGCCAGGCACGGCCCGCGACGCAAGCCAGGCCGACACGGCACTCACATCGTCCACGGTCAGCTGCCGCGCCACACGCGCCATGCAGTCCGGCTCCTGAGCCTGGCGCTGTCCGGTCTTCCAGGCTCCGAGCTGGCTTGCCACATAGTCTCGCGAAAGCCCGAGCAGCCCCGGAACGAAAGGCGCAACCCCGGTCATGGCGACGCCGTGGCACCGCGTGCAGGCAGGAATCCCCTTTTCGGCATCACCATGGCGCACCAACTGCTCGCCACGCGCGAGCAGCGCAGGCGGGGCAACAACAGGTGCCGGTGGCGCGTAAGGCAGTTCGAGTGCAGAGAAGTACCCCGCGATCTCGCGCAAGTAGTCGTCCGTCAGGTACTCGAGCAAATAGCCCATCTGCGGATAGCTGCGGCGGCCATCGCGAAAATTGAGCAGCTGGTGGTACAGATAGCCCGCAGGCTTGCCCGCTATGCGCGGGAAATACCCATCCGGCGTGGCCCGACCCTCCTTGCCGTGGCAGGCGGTGCACGCAAGCACTCTCTCTGCCATGCCCGCCACAGGCAAGACCGCGCCATCCCCATCGCCTGCGACGACACCACCCCACCACAGGCATGCGCACAAGGCGATCGCGAGGTGCAGCCGGCCACGCATGGCGACTCAGCCACGCCCGGCAAAAGGCATTTTCGTTGCCATGACGGTGTGGAACATCACATTGGCCTCGAGCGGGAGATTGGCCATGTACAACACGCTCTGCCCCACGATGGACACGTCCATGAGCGGCTCGGCCGCAATCTGGCCGTTGGCCTGCGCAACGCCCTGGGTCATGCGCTGAGCCAGTTCCGTTGCCGCGTTGCCCACGTCGATCTGGCCGACGGCAATGTCGTACTTGCGCCCATCGAGTGATGCCGTCTTGGTCATCCCCATCACGGCGTGCTTGGTTGCCGTGTAGGCAATGGAATTGGGACGCGGCGTGTGCGCCGAAATGGAGCCGTTGTTGATGATGCGTCCACCCCGCGGCACCTGAGACTTCATGACGCGAAACGCGTTCTGAATGCAATAGAACATTCCGTTCAGGTTGATGTCCACCACATTCTTCCACTCCGCCACCGGCAGGTCCTCCAGCGCAACAGCCGGCGCACCCACGCCCGCATTGTTGAACAGCAGATCCACGCGGCCGAAACGCTGAACCGTCAGGTCGAACAATTTGCGCACCGCATCGGGGTCTGCCACGTCGGTGGGAACGGACAGCGCCCGTGCGCCGGCCCCCGACTCACGAACCACATCCAGCAACGGTTGTTCACGCCGCCCCGCGAGGGCCACAGTCCAGCCATCGCCGAGCAATGCCAGCGCCGCAGCCTTGCCGATGCCCGAGCCTGCGCCGGTGACGATGGCAACTCTCGAATCCTGTGTCATATGCCCCATCTCCTTTTCCATCTGTCAGTCATCTGTCAGCCGCGTGGCTTGCGGCCCTTGGTGGCCGATTTTCCGGCTCGCCCCTTGCCCGTGTCACGCTTGGCCCCGGGTGCGCCCTGAAGTCGATCCCTGTCCTTGCGCGAGCGCACATCGACGCCCTTGGCCGGCCCGCGCGCTGGTGCGGCCTCCCAGAGACGGGCATCCTCCGACCGAGAGCGCCTGGAGGTATCACGCGCCTTGGACGGCAGGTTCAACCCCTTGTCCGCCACCTCGTCAACGAGGCGGAAATCGATCCTGCGTCCATCGAGATCGACGCGGCTGACCTGCACGCGCACGCGTGCCCCTATGGTGAAGCGAATGCCGGTGCGCTCGCCGCGCAGCTCCTGACGCGCCTCGTCAAACTTGAAGTATTCACCGCCCAGTTCCGTGATGTGCACCAGCCCCTCGACGTACAGGGAGTCCAGGGTGACAAATACGCCGAAGCTGGTGACGGCCGTGACCATGCCGGCGTATTCCTCGCCCAGATGCTCACGCATGTATTGGCATTTGAGCCAGGCCTCGACGTCCCGGCTGGCCTCGTCGGCCCGGCGCTCGTTTGCGCTGCAGTGCAGGCCTGCCGCCTCCCAGGCCTGGGTTTCGCGCACGCTGATCCCCGTCTTGTCCGTTCGGATGACGGGCTCGGCGACCTTGGAGGCCAGTCGCCGGGCCAGCTTGAACTGCGCCTCACCGGGTGTCGGCAATGCCGGCAGGGCGTACTTGGTGCCCGCCAGTATCGACTTGATGACCCGGTGCACGAGCAGGTCGGGATAGCGGCGTATCGGGCTCGTGAAATGGGTGTAGGCCTCGAACGCCAGACCGAAATGGCCGCTGTTGACGGGCGTGTAGATCGCCTGCTGCATGGAGCGCAGCAGCATGGAGTGAATCTGCTGCGCGTCCGGTCTGTCCTTGGTCGCGTCGGCGATGACCTGAAGCTCCCGAGGCTCGGGTTCGTCCGAGATCGTCTGCGCCACCCCCATGGCCTTGAGATAGCCGCGCAGGATATCGAGCTTCTCCGGCGTGGGCCCCTCATGCACACGATAGAGCGCGGGCCGCTTGGCCTGCTGCACGAATTCGGCACTGCACACGTTGGCGGCCAGCATGGCCTCCTCGATCAGCCTGTGGGCCTCTGTCCGCACACGGGGGACAATCTTCTCTATTCGGCCGTTGTCGTCGCAGATGATCTGCGTTTCGGTGGTCTCGAAGTCGACCGCCCCGCGTGCCTGCCTGGCCGCCAGCAGCGCACGGTATACGCCATGGAGGTTCAACAGATCACCCACGCGGTCCTGGTATCTGGCCGCCTCGGGGCCGCGCGTGTTGACGAGTATGGCCGACACCTCGTTGTATGTCAGTCGCGCATGGCTGAGCATGACGGCCGGGTAGAACTGATAGGCGTGCAGTTCCCCCTTGGCAGTGACCAGCATGTCGCAGACCATGCACAGCCGCTCCACATGGGGATTGAGCGAGCACAGTCCGTTGGAGAGCTTTTCCGGCAGCATGGGGATGACCCGGCGCGGAAAGTACACGCTGGTGGCACGGTCGTAGGCGTCGACGTCGATGGCGTTCCCGTTCTCCACGTAGTGGCTGACATCGGCAATCGCCACCAGCAGGCGCCAACCCTTGCTGCGCCCCACCTTTGCAGGCTCGCAATACACGGCGTCGTCGAAGTCGCGCGCGTCCTCGCCATCGATGGTGACGAACGGAACATCGGTGAGATCCACGCGCCGCCGCTTGTCCTGCGCCCGGACAGAGTCCGGCAACGCCTTGGCCTGTGCCAGGCAGGCATCGGAGAACTCATGCGGCACACCGTATTTGCGCACCGCGATCTCGACCTCCATGCCCGGGTCGTCGACCTCGCCCAGCACCTCGACCACCCGCCCAACGGGCTGGCCAAACAATGCCGGCGGCTCCGTGAGCTCGACCACGACCACCTGTCCCGTGGCGGCCGTGCCGGTCGCCCCCTTGGGGATCAGCACATCCTGGCCGTAGCGCTTGTCCTCGGGTGCCACCAACCACACACCGCTTTCCTGGAGCAGCCGGCCGATGATGGGTTGCCGGGGCCGCTCGATGATCTCGAGCACGCGCCCCTCGGGCCTTCCTCGCCTGTCCTGACGCACGATGCGCACGCGCACACGATCCTTGTGCAGCACGGCGCGCATTTCGTTGGGAGGGATGTAGATGTCGGGCTCGCCATCGTCGCGAGTGACAAATCCATGTCCATCACGATGGCCCTGCACGGTGCCTTCAATTTCATCCGAAGAAAATTGCCCGACCGAATGGCCGACATGTTTTTTTTTGCTATACAATCTATTTCTTTCCTGAAATGCCCAGGTGGCGGAATTGGTAGACGCACTAGTTTCAGGTACTAGCGCTGAGAGGCGTGGAGGTTCGAGTCCTCTCCTGGGCACCAAGTTTAACGAGATCCCACAGGGGTTTTGAGACACAAAGACCGCTTTCTACGAAAGCGGTCTTTTGTTTTTTTGCACCCCGCAAAGCCCCGGCAAGGGCATGCATGATGCCCCTGCGGGAGCCCGATTTCACTCGCCCAGGTAGGCCGCCCGCACCCGCGGATCGGACAGCAGCTCCTGCCCCGCACCCGTCATGGTGATCAGACCCGACTCCATCACATAGCCGCGATCGGCAATGGCGAGAGCACGGCTGGCGTTCTGTTCCACGAGCACGATGGTCACGCCCAGTGCATAGACATCGCGCACCACCTCGAAGATCTTGTCCACCATGATGGGCGACAGCCCCATGGAGGGCTCGTCGAGCAGCAACACCTTGGGCTGGCTCATGAGCGCACGGCCCATGGCCAGCATCTGCTGCTCGCCGCCACTCATGGTGCCGGCCAGCTGGTCCTTGCGTTCGCGCAGACGCGGGAAGATGGTGAACATCTTCTCCACGTCGGCGGCAATGCCGGCCTTGTCGCTGCGCGTGTAGGCGCCCATGAGCAGGTTCTCGGTGATGGTCATGCGCGCAAACACGCCGCGCCCCTCGGGCACCATCACCAGACCATCCTTGACCAGATCCCAGGCTCCGCGGCCCTTGATGCTGCGGCCCAGATACTCGATGTTGCCATCGCTGAGCGCAAGGCCGCCGGTGATGGCCTTCATGGTCGTGGTCTTGCCGGCGCCGTTGGAGCCGATCAGGGTCACGAGCTCGCCCTCGCGCACCTCCATGTCTATGCCCTTGACGGCCTGGATGCCGCCATAGGCGACCTTGAGCCCCTTGACCTGCAGCAGTACTTGCTTGGATTGTTCGGCCATTTTTTCTCTGTCCTTCAGTGCCCGCCGGTACCCAGGTAGGCCTCTATCACTTTGTCGTTCTTCTGCACCTCGGCCGGCGTGCCCTCGGCAATCGGCTTGCCGTAGTCGAGCACCGTGACGCGATCGCACAGCCCCATGATGAGCTTGACGTCGTGCTCGATGATGAGGATGGTGCGGTTGTCGCGCCGGATGCGGTCGATGAGCTCGCGCAGCTGCAGCTTCTCGGTGGCGTTCATGCCGGCGGCGGGCTCGTCGAGCGCAATCAGCTGTGGATCGGTGGCCAGGGCCCGGGCAATCTCCAGGCGACGCTGGTCGCCGTAGGACAGCGTGCGCGCCTTGAAGTCCGCGTACTTGCCCACGCCCACATAGTCCAGCAGCTCCTGTGCCCGGCGGCGGATTGCCGCCTCCTCGTCCCGAAAGCCCTTGGTGCGAAAGACCGCACCGAACAACCCGGAGCGTGTGCGGATATGCCGTCCGACCATCACGTTCTCCAGCGCCGTCATCTCGGCAAACAGGCGTATGTTCTGAAAGGTGCGCGCAATGCCCGCCTGCGCCACCTTGTGCACCGCTGTAGGCTCGTAAGGCTTGCCCGCCAGCTCGAATGTGCCCGCATCGGGCGTGTACAGGCCTGTGATGACGTTGAAGAACGTCGTCTTGCCCGCCCCATTGGGCCCGATCAGGCCGTAGACCTGTCCGCGCTCTATGGTGAGCCCCACGTCCGACAGCGCCTGCAGGCCGCCGAAACGCTTGGAGATGCCTGCGACCTTAAGCACCACTTCCTTCGATGTATCTGCCATGTTCTTGCTCTGCCGGTGGTGTCAGGACTTCTGGGTCAGGCTCTTGCCATGCTCGGGCGATGGCCACAGGCCACGCGGGCGCATCAGCATGATGATGATCATGGCCAGCGCAATCAGCAGCTGGCGCAGGATGGAGGCGTCCAGGCGCCCATCGGTCATGCTCTGCAGCGGGCCCGCCACGTAGCGCAGCACCTCAGGCAGCGCCGACAGCAACACGGCGCCCAGGATCACCCCCGGAATGTGGCCCAGGCCGCCGAGCACGACCATGGCGACAATCATCACCGACTCCATCAGGCTGAAGGACTCGGGCGAGACAAAGCCCTGGAAGGCCGCGAACATGGCACCCGAGACGCCGCCGAACGACGCGCCCATACCAAAGGCCAGCAGCTTCATGTTGCGCGTGTTGATGCCCATGGCCTTGGCGGCGATCTCATCCTCGCGGATGGCCATCCAAGCGCGGCCTATGCGCGAATCCTGCAGGCGGTAGCAGATCACGATGGTGATCAAGACCAGCACCAGGAACAGGTAGTAGTAGAGAGTGACGGAGTTGATGTCGTAGCCGAACAGCTCCAGCCTGCGCGCCAGGTCCAGCCCGAAGATCTTCACGGAGTCGATCTGCCCCAGCCCCTTGGGGCCGTTGGTGATGTTGACCGGGTGGTCCAGGTTGTTCATGAAGATGCGGATGATCTCGCCAAAGCCCAGCGTGACGATGGCCAGGTAGTCACCGCGCAGCTTGAGCACCGGGATGCCGAGCAGCACCCCTGTGACCGCCGCCAGCAGCAGCGCCAGCGGTATCACCATCCACAGCGACAGATGCAGCCCGTCGGGAAAATGCGCCGCAAACCAGGCGAAGTTGTCCGTCAGATGGGGGGACGCCAGCAGGCCGAACATGTAGGCCCCCACGGCATAGAAGGCGACATAGCCCAGGTCCAGCAGGCCCGCGTAGCCCACCACGATGTTCAGGCCCAGGGCCAGCATCACGTACAGCAGCGCCAGGTCGGCAATGCGCACCCAGGCGTTGCCGAAGGACTGCAGCACCAGCGGCAGCACCAGCAGCGCGATGCCGCCGAGGATCCATTGGATCTTGTTGTTTTTCATGCTGAGCCTCCCTTACGCGCGATCGGCCACGCGCTCGCCCAGCAGGCCCGAGGGACGCAGCGTGAGCACGATGATGAGCACGATGAAGGCGAAGATGTCGGTGTAGTGGCTGCCCAGCACGCCCCCCGTGAGCGTGCCGATGTAGCCCGAGCCGATGGCCTCGATCAGACCCAGCAGGATGCCCCCGACCACGGCACCCGCCAGGTTGCCGATGCCGCCGAACACCGCCGCCGTGAAGGCCTTGAGCCCCGGCAGAAAGCCCATGGTGTGCTGGGCCGTGCCATAGTTGGCGGCCCACATGATGCCGGCAATCGCCGCCAGCACCGCGCCGATGATGAAGGTGGCGGAGATCACCATGTCGGGCTTGACGCCCATGAGCGCAGCCACGCGCGGGTTCTCGGCCGTGGCGCGCATGGCGCGGCCCAGGCGCGTATAGCCCACGAGGTACACCATGGAGGCCAGCGCCAGCACCGTCACGGCCAGGATCAGCACCTGGGTCACCGTGATCACCGCCCCGCCCACCTGAATCGGCACCGAGGGCAGCAGCGTGGGGTACGGCTTGTAGTTGGGCTTCCAGATGATCATGGCCAGCGTCTGCAGCAGGATGGACATGCCGATGGCCGTGATCAGGGGCGCCAGGCGCGGGCTGTTGCGCAGGCGCTTGTAGGCCACCTTCTCGATCGTGAAGTTGAGCGTTGCCGCCACCACGCACGCAATCAGCGTGGCCAGCAGCAGAATCAGCCAGCCGGGCGCGTTCGGCATGGCGCCCTGCATCAGGCCGATGCAGCTCCAGCTGGTCAGCGCGCCGACCATGAGCACTTCCCCGTGGGCAAAGTTGATGAGCTGGATGATGCCGTACACCATGGTGTAGCCCAGGGCTATCAAGGCGTACATGCTGCCGAGAACCAGACCGTTGATGATCTGCTGCAGCAAGATGTCCATAAAAGAGTCCTTCGTGTCGACCGGATCGTCAGCAGGCGTGCACGATGGCTACGGCCTTGTGGGCCCGCCTGCCTTCTGCCGTCATTACCAAAAAACCCGCGAGTCCAAAGCCTGCGCGGGTTCGTGGTGGAAATTTTGTCACGGGAGTGGAGCGATCCCGAGCTGGCAAGGGGCGGGTTTTCCCTTGTATCGCCCCCCAACCCGCCGTCCCTCGCTATTGCCGCCCCGGGTCGGTCGCCGCGGCGTTGCGCGCGCGCAGCTCTTCGAGCTTCTGGCCAATCTTGATCTCCAGCCCCCGCGGCACCGGCGCGTAGAAGCCCGGCGGCTCCATGTCCTCGGGCAGGTAACTCTCGCCGGCGGCAAAGCCATCCTCCTCGTCATGGGCGTAGCGGTAGCCCTTGCCGTAGTCGAGCTCCTTCATGAGCCGGGTCGGCGCGTTGCGCAGATGCATGGGCACGGGGCGTGTTCCATCCTGCTTCACGAAGGCGCGCGCCTTGTTGTAGGCCATGTAGCCCGCATTGCTCTTGGGCGCCACGGCAAGGTAGATCACGGCCTGGGCCAGGGCCAGCTCGCCCTCGGGGCTGCCCAGGCGCTCGTAGGTCTGCGCTGCCTCATTGGCGATCTGCATGGCGCGCGGGTCGGCCAAGCCTATGTCCTCCCAGGCCATGCGGATGATGCGCCGCGCCATGTAGCGCGGGTCGGCCCCGCCGTCGAGCATGCGCACCAGCCAGTACAGCGCCGCGTCCGGGTCGCTGCCACGCACCGACTTGTGCAGCGCGCTGATGGTGTCGTAGAACTGCTCGCCCCCCTTGTCGTAGCGGCGCATCTGCTGGCCCAGGACCTGGAGCAGCCAGGCATCGGTGATGCTCTGCACCTGGGCCTGCGCGGCCGTGATGGCCAGCGTCTCCAGCGTGTTGAGCAGGCGCCGGGCGTCGCCGTCGGCGTAGGCGATCAGGCGCTCCAACGCTTCATTTTCAATAGCTGGAAGCGCTTGCAGGGATTGGGCCTTGGCCACAATTTGCTTCAACTCGTCACCGGACAGGGGTTGCAGCACATAGACCGTGGCGCGCGACAGCAGGGCCGAATTGACCTCGAACGAGGGGTTTTCGGTGGTCGCACCCACGAAGGTGAACAGCCCGCTTTCCACATGCGGCAGAAACGCATCCTGCTGGCTCTTGTTGAAGCGGTGCACCTCGTCGACGAAGACGATGGTGCGCTGCCCCATGAGCCCGTCGCGCGCGCTCTCGGCCTGGACCACGGCATCGCGGATGTCCTTGACGCCTCCGAGCACGGCGCTGATGGCGATGAACTGCGCATCGAACGCCTGCGCCATCAGGCGCGCTATCGTCGTCTTGCCCACACCGGGTGGCCCCCAGAAGATGCACGAATGGGGTCGCCCGGACTCGAACGCCAGGCGCAGCGGCTTGCCGGGCCCGAGGATGTGCTGCTGGCCAATCACCTCGGAGAGCTGGCGCGGGCGCAGCCGCTCGGCCAGCGGCTGGTGGGAGGAAGGGCTTGTCGTCATCGAGCCGCGATCGTAGCGCCTGCGCCCGCCGCCCATCCCATGCGCGCACCAGGCAGACCGTGGATTTCTATGATGGCACCATGCCCCGCCCGCCATCGCCTCACCCACGCGTACCCAGCAGCCAGCCCCTGGAGCAGCTGCTCACGCGGGTGCGCGCATGCCGCATCTGCGCCGCCCACCTGCCGCTCGGGCCACGCCCGGTGCTGCAGGCCGCAGGCGGCGCACGCATTCTTCTGGCCAGCCAGGCACCGGGGCGCAAGGTGCACGACAGCGGCATTCCCTTCAACGACGCCAGTGGGGCACGCCTGCGCGACTGGCTGGGCGTGACGCCCGCGCAGTTCTACGACCCCGATCTGTTCGCCATCCTGCCCATGGGCTTTTGCTATCCGGGCAAGGGCCCGTCCGGCGACCTGCCGCCGCGCCCCGAATGCGCGCCCGCCTGGCGCGCGCCGCTGCTCGCGCGCCTGCCGCGCATCGAGCTGACCCTGGTCATCGGCCAGTACGCGCTGGCCTGGCACATGCCCGACGGTCCGCGTGCGCTCACGCGCGCCGTGCGGGATTGGCAGCGCCACTGGCCCCACGTCATCGCCCTGCCCCACCCCAGTCCGCGCAACAACGGCTGGCTCAGTCACAACCCGTGGTTCGAGGCAGAACTGCTGCCGCTGCTGCGCAGTCGCGTGGCCCAGGTGCTCGCATCGACAGCACCTAGCAGCGACGATCATTGAGGTAAATCAATACAAGTTTGGATTGCACGCCTCCGCGGCAGCTCGACCCCAACGGCGGCCATATCGCAAGTACGCGTCAGACAAGCATTTTTTCATCACCGCCGCCCCACACCGCAGGTCAATCCAGGGTTTTCCCCAGGCCGACCCCAAAACGGAAAATTGACATAGTTCAATTCACATCCCAGCGCGATAGTCAAGATTTAAGGCCGCCACAAGGCCCGACAAGGAGACGACTATGAGCCACCGTGACGACGAGAACGAAGAAGTTCCGCTCATACAGCGCTTGCTGGACAGCCCGTTCCTGCTGCTGTTTCTGGGGGTGATGATTCCCATGGTTCTCTACAACCTCTGGGGCATCATCGACATTCTCCTGATCCCGCTGTCCAAGTGAGAGGAGCACCCCATGAGCGCGATACTCCCCCCCGCAGAGCGGCTCTGGTGGAAGCACCCGCTGGACCGCGTCGAAGGTCTGTGGATCTTCATCTCCTTCGTCTGGTGCATGGTCATGTTCGCCATGATGGTCGGCTGGCACATCTACGGCAAACAGAACCTGGCCACCGAGACCTACAAGACCACGCCCGAGAAGTTCTCCGCGCTGGCCCAGGCCGCCGTCGACAAGTGGACGGTGCGCACCGAGACCGAGCAGAACATTCCCGTGGTGGCGCCGCCCGAGGGCGCGGATGTCTACCTGATCGGCCGACTGTGGAACTGGTGGCCCATCATCGAGCTGGAGAAGGGCAAGACCTACAAGCTGCACCTGACCTCCATGGACTACAACCATGGCTTCTCGCTGCAGCCGACCAACATCAATATCCAGGTCGTGCCGGGCTACGAGCATGTGATCAAGGTCACACCCAACGAGTCCGGCACATTTTCCGTCGTGTGCAACGAGTACTGCGGCATTGGTCACCACGAGATGGTGGGCCGCATCTACGTGAAGTGAGCGGAGGTGCGACATGACTACGACTTACCGTACCTGCCCGCGCACGGGCCTGCAGTTCGAGGCACATGCCGAGAAGCTCATGATCGCCAACGCCTTCATGGCCGTGGTCGCCCTGCTCGTGGGCGGGCTGCTGGCCATTGGCGTGGTGCTGACGCGCTGGCCCGCCGTGCACTGGCTGCCCGCAGACACCTTCTACATGGTGCTCACGGCCCACGGCATCGACATGCTGATTTTCTGGATCATCTTCTTCGAGGTTGCCGTCCTGTACTTCGCCTCGTCCACGCTGTTGCGCTGTCGCATTGCCACGCCAAAACTTGCCTGGCTGGGCTTTGTGCTCATGCTCGTCGGCGCGGTGTGGAACAACATCAGCGTGTTCCAGGGCGAATCGAGCGTGATGATGACCTCCTACGTGCCCATGATGGCGCATTGGTCGTTCTATCTGAGCCTGATCCTGTTCGCCGTCGGCGCGCTCATTGCCTGCGGGGTGTTCTTCGGCACGCTGGCCGTGGCCCGGCGCGACAAGACCTATGAGGGCTCGGTGCCGCTGGTCACGTTCGGCGCCACGACGGCGGCCATCATCGCCGTGTTCACGATCCTGTCGGGTGCAGGCATCCTGGTGCCGACCTTCTTCGTGTCCGTGGGGCTGCTCGAAAGCGTGGACCCGCTGATCTACCGCGTGGTCTGGTGGGCCTTCGGCCACTCGTCGCAGCAGATCAACGTCGCGGCACATATCTCCATCTGGTATGCCGTGGCCGCCATCGCGTTTGGCGCCAAGCCCATGTCCGAGCGCGTCAGCCGTGGCGCCTTCCTGCTGTACATCCTGTTCCTGCAGCTGGCCAGCGCACACCACATCCTGGCCGATCCCGGCGTCAGCACCGAATGGAAGGTGGTCAACACCAGCTACTTCATGTATTTCGCCGTGCTCGGCTCCATGATCCACGCCCTGTCCATCCCCGGCGCCATGGAGGTCGCGCAGCGCGCCCGTGGCTACAACAAGGGGCTGTTCGAATGGCTGCGCAAGGCGCCCTGGGGCAATCCCACGTTCTCGGGTGTGTTCATCGCGCTCGTGGGCTTTGGCTTCCTCGGCGGCACCACGGGCGTGATGATGGGCACGGAGCAGCTCAACCTGCTGATCCACAACACCATCTACGTGCCCGGGCACTTCCACGCCACCGTGGTCGTGGGGACGACGCTGACCTTCATGGCGCTGACCTACTTCCTGATCCCGTCGCTGTTCCGGCGCGAGATGATCGCGCCCGGCCTGGCGCGGCTGCAGCCCTACCTGTTCGGCTTCTCGATGTATTTCTTCTGCCTCGTGATGATGGGTGCGGGCACGCTGGGCGTCTCGCGCAGGCACTGGGACATGGCCTTCAGCGGCAATGCCCTGGCCTACGAATGGCCCGGGGCAGCCTATCTGATGATGGGCATGGTCGGCGTCGGCGGCGTGGCCGCCATCGCAGGCGGCGCGATCTACATCTATGTGACCGTGGGTTCGCTGCTCTGGGGCAAGCGCCTGGACGCCGGCGCCACCAGTGCGAGTTTCACGCGCCTGTCGCGTGCCGCGCCCACCGCTGCCGCGCAGACCTATGGTTCCGCCGGATTCGTGGCGCCCGGCACCTTTGTGCTGGCCATGTTCTTCCTCGTGACCTTCGTGCTGTACTACTTCGTGAACTGGAAGTACCTTGGCCAACTGTGGGGCCTGAGCTGAAGCGGAGCACGGCCATGCACACCACCATGCTCAAACCCGCCGGGCGCAGTGCGGCGCAGGTGGCACGCGACGTGATCTCGCTGTTCAAGCTGCGCATCGGCGTGCTGATCATGATCACCGCCCTTGTCGGCATGGCCGTGACGCCGGGGCCCGCGCCCAGCGTCGCGCAGGCGCTGGTGCTGGCGCTGTCGGTGCTGGTCGCGTCTGCCGCCGCAGGCGCGTTCAACCAGTATGTGGAGCATGAGACCGACCGCCTGATGAAGCGCACCAGCCGGCGCGCCTTCGTCACCGGCGCCCTGCCGCACCATCCGGCCTGGCTGGTGATGATGGCCGTGCTGCTGGCCGTGGCCGTGGCCGCGGCCTGGTGGGTGCTCAATGCCGTGGCGGCCTTGCATGTGTTCCTCGGGGCGTTCTTCTATGGTGTGGTCTACACGCTGTGGCTCAAGCGCCGCACGGCCATGAACATCGTCATCGGCGGCCTGGCCGGCAGCTTTGCCGTGCTCGCCGGCGCTGCCGCCGTGGACCCGTCCCTGGGCCCCCTGCCCTGGCTGTTGGCGCTGGTGCTGTTTCTCTGGACACCGCCGCATTTCTGGAGCCTGGCAATTGCCAACAGGGCCGACTACGCCCAGGCTGGCGTGCCCATGCTGCCCGTGGTCGTGGGCACCGAGCGCGCGGCGCGCATCGTCTTCCTGAGCACCCTGGCCCTGTTCCTCGCGTCGCTGGCGCCGCTGGCCTTTGGCGCCGGGCCGCTCTATGGCGTGGGTGCGCTGCTCGGCGGCCTGCACTTCGTGCGCAAGTCCTGGCAACTGGCGCGCAGGCCTGAGCGCAGCACGGCCATGGGCTCGTTCTTTGCCTCGCTGGTGCAGCTCAGCCTGCTGCTGCTGGCCGCCAGCATGGACGCGCTGCTGCGCTGACGTGGAGCATGCACCATGACCCGCGCCCCGCGCCCCTTCTGCCGACTGGCCGCCGCCAGCGCAGTCGCCTGGGGGCTGGCCATGGTGGCGATGGTGGCGCCGCCAGCCATGGCCGCATCCCCGGCCACGGCGGACCTGGGGCTCGACCGTGAGGCCGCCCTGCGTGCCAGCCAGGAGGCCGTGGGCCGCACCATAGGCGAGCATGTGCTGCTCGACCGCGAGGGCCGGCCCGTGTCGCTCGCATCCTTCCGCGGCAAGCCACTGCTGGTGAGCTTCATCTACACCGGGTGCTTTCAGGTCTGTCCGACCACCACGCGCTCGCTGCAGGAGACGGTCGAAGGCCTGCAGAAGAGCGTGGGACCGCAGCAATTCAACGTGGTCAGCATAGGTTTCAACCAGCCCGCCGACTCGCCGCAGGCGCTCAAGGCCTTTGCCACGCAGTTCGGCATACGCCAGCCCAACTGGGAATTCCTCAGCCCGCCGGCGGCCATCGTGCCGGCACTGGCGCGGGATTTCGGCTTCGTGTTCCAGCCCTCCCCGGCGGGGTTCGATCATGTGCTGCAGGTATCGATACTCGACGCGCGCGGGCGCATCGTGCGCCAGGTCTACGGCGAGGGCCTGGTGCCCGCCGAGCTCGGCGAGCCGCTGAAGATGCTGCTCGCGGGCCAACCCGTCGAAAACAACACACTCATGGATCAGCTCCTGGACAGGGTGCGTATCCTCTGCACCGTGTACGACCCAAAGACCGGTGCCTACAAGGTGGACTACACGCTGCCCCTGCAGATTGCCGGCGGCATCACGTTCTTCATCGTGATGCTGGTGTTCTTCATCAACGAATGGCGCTCCAGCCGGAAATTGGCTCGCAACCAGGGAGTGCGCAACGCCTGAGAGGCAACGCACCAGAGCCATGCCGTCGCCCGCATCCACCCTGCCCCTGGGCGGTCTCGCGCCGCCGGAGCCAGCCCCAGCGCCCCTGCCCCTGCCCCGGCTCGCCCGCGCCTATCGCCGGCTCGAGCATGGGCTGGACACCGCCCTGGGCGCGCGCGCCAACCCGCTCAAGCACCTGGGCGCGCTCGGCTTCATGCTGCTGTGGCTGCTGGTGGCCAGCGGCAGCGTGCTGTACATCGTGCTCGACACCTCGGCCGCTGGGGCCTATGGGTCCATCGACTCGCTGGCCGATGTGCCCTGGATGCTGGGCACCATGCTGCGCGGGCTGCACCGCTATGGCGCGGATGCCTTCGTGCTCGTCATGGCCGTGCACATCCTGCGCGAATGGCTGCTCGGGCGCTACCGACATTGGCGCCGGGCCATCTGGTGGACGGGCGTGCCCCTGGTCGGGCTGGCCTTCGTGAGCGCGATAGGCGGCTTCTGGCTCAACTGGGATCGCCTGGGCCAGTACTCGGTCGTGGCCACGGCCGAGTGGCTTGATGCCCTGCCCTTTCTGGGCGCCCCCCTGGCACGCAATTTTCTGGGCGACGTGAGCCTGAGCGACCGGCTCTTCACGCTGTTCATCTTCATCCACATCGGCATGCCGCTGCTCATGGTGTTCGGACTGTGGTTCCACATACAGCGCATCAATCTGGCCAAGGTGTTTCCACCGCGCCCGCTGGCGTGGGCCGTCCTGTGCATGCTGCTGGCGCTGTCCTGGGCCCTTCCCGTGCTCAGTCAGGGGCCTGCGGACCTGCGCAGCCAGCCCACGGCGCTGGCGCTCGACTGGTGGCTGCTCTTCATCCACCCGGTCATGGACGCGACCTCGCCGGCCTTCGCCTGGGGCCTGGTGCTGCTGGCCTTTGTCCTGCTGGTCGCGCCGCCGCTGTGGCCGGCCCCGGCCCGGGAGCCCGTGGCTTTGGTCTATCCACAGCATTGCAGCGGCTGCGCGCGCTGCTTTGACGACTGTCCCTACGCCGCCATCACCATGGTGGCGCACACCAACGGCAAGCCCGGCATGCGCCTGGCCGAGGTGAACGCCGACCTGTGCGCCAGCTGCGGCATCTGCGCGGGTGCCTGCCCTTCGTCCACGCCATTTCGCAGCACCGAGCAACTGGTCACGGGCATTGACATGCCGCAGTGGCCCGTGCACGCGCTGCGCACGCGGCTCGTGCAGGGTTTGCAGGCCATGCCGGGGCCGCAGCGCCTGGTGGTCTTCGGCTGTGCCCAGGGCGCGCGCATGGCGGTGCAGGCGAGCGACGTACTGCACCTGCCGCTCGCCTGCGCCGGGGCGCTGCCGCCTGCGTTCATCGAGTACGCCTTGCGCCATGGCGCCGATGGCGTGCTCATCCACGGCTGCCGCGAGGGCGGATGCGAGTTTCGCCTGGGCCAGCGCTGGACGGCCGAGCGCCTGACGGGCGCGCGCGAGCCCCACCTGCGCCGCTCGGTCCCGCAGGGCCGCTGGCAGGTGGCCTGGACCGACGCCGGCGATGAGCGCCGGCTGGCGGCCGCAGTGCAGGCGCTGCGCCAGAGCTGCCCCGCCGGCGCGCACCCTGCTTACGAGGAGAGCCCCCCATGAACCCAGCCCTCAACTGGCTAGGCCAGGCAGTTCTGTACGGCGGCTTTGCCGTGGCGCTGGGCGTGTTCTCGCGCTGGCCCGTGTACCACCCGGTTCCCGAAGGCATGGCGCAGATCAAGGTCAGCTTTGCCCACCACGGCGCGCGCCTGGCGCCCTGCCGCCCGTACACGCCCGAGGAGCAGGCCAAGCTGCCGCCCAACATGCGCAAGGCAGAGAAATGCGAGCGCGAGCGCTCGCCCGTCTCCATCGAGGTGGACATCGACGGCAAGACCGTGCTCGCACGCACCTCCCCGCCGTCGGGCCTGTCGCGCGACGGTGCATCCACCTTGTACCAGCGCATGAACGTGCCGGCGGGGCAGCATCAGATCGCGGTGCGCTTCAAGGACGACCAGAAGGCCGAGGGCTACACATCTGAGCTCAAGGAAACCATCACGCTGCAGCCGGCCCAGGTGCTGGTGATCGACTACAGCCCCGACAAGGGAGGCATTGTTCTGCAATGAGCATCCACATTCCCCTGTTTCCCAATGGCTCTCCCGAGCATGCGGCGACTGGTGATGGCCCCGCCACCAGCCCCTCCACCAGTCCCGTAACCGGCGCGGCCACGAGCTACCAGCTCAGCCTGCCGGGCGACGCCCGCCTGGCGCTGGCACGCGGTTGGCTCTGGCTCGGGCTGGCGGCCCTGATCGCCTCGGGCCTGTTCTCGGTGCTGCTCGTCGCCTCTCGCACGCCCTATGTCAATCAGTGGCTGCCCACGGCCAACTTCTTTCACATCGCCCTGGTGCTGCATGTGGATCTGTCGGTGCTGGTGTGGTTCGTCGCCATGGCCGGGCTGCTGTGGAGCCTGCATGGCAGCGCCCGCGCCACCGGTCTGGGCTGGCTTGCATGGTGGCTCACGGGAGGCGGCACGCTGGCCATGGCGCTGGCGCCGTTCGCAGACCCGGGCGAGCCCATCATGGCCAACTACGTCCCAGTGCTCGAATCGGGCCTGTTTCTCACGGGCCTCTCGGTGTTCGGCCTGGGCGCAGGGCTGCTGGTGCTGCGCAGCCTCAGGGCCGCCCCCGTCCTGGGCCTGCCGCTGCGCGGGCCCGGGGTGCTGAGCTTCGGTCTGACGGCCGCGGCCGTGGCAGGCGCCGTGGCCCTGCTGTGCTTTGCCTGGTCCTGGGCCGTGCTGCCCACGAGCCTGCACGGCAAGGCCTATTACGAGGTGCTGTTCTGGGGTGGAGGCCACGCGCTGCAGTTCACCTGGACACTGCTCATGCTGGTGGCCTGGCTGTGGCTGGCCAGCGCCTGCGGGGCGCGCATATTGCTCAGCCCGCGCGTCACCCTGCTGCTGCTGCTGGTGGGGCTGGCGGGCGTCTTCGTCACGCCCGTGGCCTATCTGGCGCACGAGGTGACATCGGTCGAGCACCGCGACCTGCTGACCTGGGCCATGCGCCTGGGCGGCGGCCCGGCCATCGTGCCCGTGGCCCTGGCCGCCGTGCTCGGCGTGCTGGCGCAGCGCCCTGACGACGCGCGCCTGCGCCCGCTGCGCGCGGCGCTGCTGTCCTCGGTGCTGCTGTTTGGCGCGGGCGGCCTGATAGGCATCTTCATCCACGGCAGCAACGTGCGCATTCCGGCGCATTACCACGGCGCCATCGTCGGCGTGACGCTGGCGCTCATGGGCGTGGTCTACCGCATCCTGCCGGCGCTCGGTTACCAGGCGCCCCAGGATCGCCTGGCCGCATGGCAGCCATGGGCCTATGGCCTGGGCCAGCTCATGCACATCATCGGCCTGGTCTGGTCCGGCGGCTACGGCGTGCAGCGCAAGGTGGCCGGCAGCGACCAGGTGCTGCGCAGCACGGCCGAGGTCGCGGGCATGGGGCTGATGGGCCTGGGCGGTCTCATCGCCATCATTGGTGGGCTGCTGTTCATCGTCGTTGTGCTGCGCGCCATGCGCCCGTCCGGCACCAGGTCCACCTGAGGGAGGCAAGCCATGATCAAGAAGCTACAGGACCTGTTGCAGTGGCTTTTCCTGCGTGTGGAGGGGCTGTTCAACGCGGCCTTCGGCGACCGCATCAACCCCTTCTATCACCTCGGCGCCATCACCTTCTTCCTGTTCTGGGTCGTGGGTGCGAGCGGCCTGTACCTGTATGTGTTCTTCGAGACCGGGGTGGACGAGGCCTATGCCTCGGTGGTCACGCTCACCACCCGGCAATGGTGGCTCGGCGGCATCATGCGCAGCGTGCACCGCTACGCATCGGACGCCATGGTGCTGACCATGGTGCTGCACATGCTGCGCTACTTTGCCTTCAACCTGTTCCACGGCTTTCGCTGGTTCTCGTGGATCACCGGCGTGATGCTGATCTGGATGGTCTACGCCGCAGGCATCAACGGCTACATGCTGCCCTGGGATCAGCTGGCGCAGTTCATCACGGTGACCAGCTTCGAATGGCTCGACTGGTTGCCCATCTTCAACGGCAGCCTGATGCGCAACTTCCTGTACTCCGACCATGTGGGCGCGCGCTTCTTCACGCTGTTGTCCTTCATGCATCTGGGGGTGCCGCTGGTGCTGCTGATGCTGATGTGGATCCATGTGCAGCGCGTGCCCAAGGCTCGCACCGCGCCACCCGGCCCCATCGTCTGGGGGCTGCTGGCCACCTTGGTCGTGCTGTCGCTGGTGGCGCCGGTGCACAGCCAGGGCGGGCAGACCGACCTGGCCCGCGCCGCCACGCAGATCGAGCTGGACTGGTTCTACATGGCCATCTTTCCGCTGCTCACCGAATGGCCGCTGGGCCGCGTGTGGGCGCTGGTGATCGGCGTGACCGTGGTGATCGCCCTGCTGCCCTGGTGGCCGCCACAGTTCCGGCGCGGCGAAAAGCGCGTGCATCGCGTGCAGATCCACGGCGAACAGGGGGCGCTGAGCACCATCACCGTGCGCCAGGACGAGACCATTCTCGACGCCGGCCTGCGCCAGAACCTGGCCCTGGCCTACGAGTGCCGCAATGGCGCCTGTGGCCTGTGCGTCTGCTCCATCGAGCAGGGCCAGTACCGGCATCGCCCCTACCAGAAGACGGCCCTGTCCGATGCCGACAGGGAGCGTGGCAAGGCCCTGATGTGCTGCGCCGTGCCGCAGGAGGACATGGCCATCGACGTCGCCGGATTCACCGGGGCCGCGGCGCAGACGCGCGAGGTCTTTCACGCCACGGTGGCGCAGCTCGAACGCCTGAGCCCCGACGTGATGCGTGTGGAGCTGCAGTTGCCCGCGGGCCAGGTGCTGCAGTACGCGGCGGGCCAGTACATCAACATCCTGCTCGAGGACGGACAGCGCCGCGCGTTCTCCTTCGCCAACCGGCCGGGCGCGAGCAACCTGATCGAGCTGCATGTGCGCCTGGTGCCCGGTGGGCGCTGGACCACCCATGTGTTCGAGCAGATGAAGCCCGGCGAGCATGTGCGCTTCGAGGGGCCGCTCGGCCAGTTCACGCTGCGCGAGAGCCCGCACCCGATTCTGTTCATCGCCGGCGCGACGGGCTTTGCGCCCATCAAGAGCATCGTCGAGGACGCGTTCGCGCGCGGCGTGCAACGGCCCATGCGGCTGTACTGGGGCGTGCGCCGCCCGCAGGACCTGTACATGCTGGCGCAGTGCGAGGCATGGCAGAGCGAGCACCCCAACTTCACCGTGGTGCCCGTGGTGTCCGAGCCTCTGCCCGAGGATGGCTGGAGCGGCCGCACGGGCCTGGTGCACGAGGCCATGCTGGCCGACTTCCCCAGCCTGAGCGGCAACGAGGTCTACCTCTGCGGGTCGGTGCGCATGGTGGAGACCGCCGTGCCCGCCTTCATCGCCCATGGCCTGGACGAGAGCTTCTGCTTCTCCGACGCCTTCGTCATGGCCGCACCCGCGGCCCAGGCGGCGCCCTCGGCGGGCAGCGGCGCCGCTACTGCCTGAGCACATCCGCCCCCGCGGGCGGCTTGAACTGAAAGCTGCCCGCGGGCAGCTGCGGGTTGAGCTGCATGCCCGTGAAGCGGATGAGCGAACGCTGGCCAAAGCTGTCCAGAATGTCGAGCGCGGCCAGCCGATCGCCCTCCAGGCCCACGCGCACGCTCTTGAGCTGGCCGCCCTGGGCCTTTGGTGTCGCCAGCACCCACTGCAGGCCATCCTGATCGGGGGCGGATTCGAGCTGGTAGTCGGCGCGCAGCGCCGCCAGGTCGGGGGCCGACGCCAGCAGCGCCGCGGGCGTGCTGCCCAGCGCCTGGGCCTGGGCGCGCTCGGTCACCTGGTTCAGGTCCACGTCATAAAGCCACAGGGTCTTGCCATCGGCGACGATGGTCTGCGCAAACGGCTTGGTGTAGACGAACTTGAAGCGCCCGGGGCGCTGGAACTCGAAGCTGCCGCTCGACACCTTGGGGCGCTGCGCCTGACCGTCCTTCGGGGGGGCCGTCACGGTCTGGGTGAAATCGGCCCGGCCACTGTGGGCCGATCTCATGAAGTTTTCAAGGCTTTTCAGGCCGTCAGCGCTTACCCACTGGGCGCTGACAGCTATCAATATTGCAGTAATCGATCGTTTCATGCACTGCTCTCCTACTCCGCGCGCGCGGGCACCAGCACCTCGCGCTGGCCGCTGGCCGTCAGGGCGCTGACCAGGCCGGCCTTCTCCATGTCCTCGAGCAGCCGCGCCGACCGGTTGTAGCCAATGCGCAGCTTGCGCTGCACGTAGGAGATGCTGGCCTTGCGGTCCTTGAGCACCACCTCCACGGCCTGGTCGTACATCGGGTCCTTCTCGCCGTCGCCGCCCTCGCTGTCGCCGAAGCCAAAGCCGCTGTCCTCACCGTCCGCAGAGCCGCCCTCGAGTACACCTTCGATGTAATCGGGCTCGCCTTGTTCCTTGAGGTAGCTCACGACGCGGTGCACCTCGTCGTCGGAGACGAAGGCGCCATGCACGCGAATCGGCATGCCCGTGCCGCTGGCCATGTAAAGCATGTCGCCCATGCCCAACAGGGCCTCGGCCCCCATCTGGTCGAGGATGGTGCGGCTGTCGATCTTGCTGCCCACCGAGAACGCGATGCGCGTGGGGATGTTGGCCTTGATCAGGCCTGTGATCACGTCGACGCTCGGGCGCTGCGTGGCCAGGATCAGGTGGATGCCCGCGGCGCGCGCCTTCTGCGCCAGGCGCGCGATCAGTTCCTCGATCTTCTTGCCCACGACCATCATCAGGTCGGCCAGCTCGTCGATGACGACCACGATGTGCGGCAGGCGCTCGAGCGGCTCGGGCGCCTCGGGCGTCAGGCTGAAGGGGTTGGGGATGGACTCCTCGCGCGCCTTGGCGTCGTCTATCTTGGCGTTGTAGCCGGCCAGGTTGCGCACGCCGAGCTTGCTCATGAGCTTGTAGCGCCGCTCCATCTCGCCCACGCACCAGTTCAGGCCATGGGCGGCCTGCTTCATGTCGGTGACCACGGGGCACAACAGATGCGGAATGCCCTCGTAGACCGACATTTCCAGCATCTTCGGGTCGATCATCATCAGGCGCACGTCGCGCGCCTCGGCCTTGTAGAGCAGCGACAGAATCATCGCGTTGATGCCCACGGACTTGCCCGAGCCCGTGGTGCCGGCGACGAGCACATGGGGCATCTTGGCCAGGTCGGCCACCACGGGCGCGCCCACGATGTCCTTGCCCAGGCCCATGGTCAAGAGGCTCTTGGCGTCGTGATAGACCTGCGAGCCCAGAATCTCCGACAGGCGGATCATCTGGCGCTTGGCGTTGGGCAGCTCCAGCGCCATGTAGTTCTTGCCCGGAATGGTCTCGATCACGCGGATGGACACGAGAGACAGCGAGCGCGCCAGGTCCTTGGCCAGGTTCACGATCTGCGAGCCCTTGACGCCCGTGGCCGGCTCGATCTCGTAGCGCGTGATCACCGGGCCGGGGCTGGCCGCCACCACCGTGACCTCCACGCCGAAGTCCTTGAGCTTTTTCTCGATCAGGCGGCTCGTCATCTCCAGCGTCTCGGGCGACACCGTTTCCTGGCGCGCCTGGGCCGGGTCGAGCAGATCCACCTGCGGCAGCGGGCTGTCGGGCATGTCGCTGAACAAGGGCTTTTGCCGCTCCTTGACCACGCGCGTGCTCTGGGGTGGGTCGACGAGCACGGGCTCGACGATCTGCACCGGCTGCGGGTGGTGCGCCGCGATCTCGTGGCGCTCCTCCTGCACCACCTCCTCGCGCTCGCGCGCGGCGCGCTTGCCCACGGCCACATCCTTGGCCTTCTCGCGCTGCGCGCGGCCGGTCTGCACCAGCGCGTCGATGCGCGCACCCAGGCGTTCGGCCAGCTGCCCCCAGGAGAAGCGGAACACCAGCGCCAGACCCAGCACCACCAGAATCACGCCGGCCAGGCCCGAGCCCGTAAAGCCCAGCCATTTCACGGCCGCCGGCCCCGTCACATAGCCCAACATGCCGCCGGCATGGCCCGGCAACAGCCCTTCCAAGCGATACAGACGTGACCATTCGAGCGCCGTGCTCGCCAGCATCAGCAGCACCAGCCCGCCCCAGAACAGGGCCAACCTGCCCCAGGCGCCAAACCTGGAAGCGCCGGCATCACCCCCGCGCATCCAGCGCGCCAGCGACGACAGCCAGGCACGTATGCCCGCGGCCACGCACCACCAGACGGACAGGCCGAACATGAAGTAGCTGCCATCGGCCAGCCAGGCGCCAAGGCGCCCCACCCAGTTGGCCAGCGGCCGCCCGCCACCGGCGCCGGAGGTGGACCAGGCCGCATCCTGCGGCGAATAGCTCACCATGGCGAGCAACCAGAAAACCAGGGCCAGCAGGCCCAGAATGAGGCCGATTTCGTGACCCAGGCGCGCCGCTGCCGAACGCGGCCCGGATTTGCCCGCCGCCGAGGCATTCAATGTATTCAGTGAATAGGTCAAGAGATCGCGAACCGGTTGGGAAAACAGCCGTGAAGCTTACCCCATGAGGGGGACTGCCAGTCCCTTGCCAGGGGGCTGCAGCCGCCATGCACGTAGCCGCCCGACGTTATTCGTGGATTCATACAATGGCCGCGCTGACAGCCCATGACGCCACAACGCGTTGTTACACACGACAAACATCAACACATCGCCATGACCACTGCCCAACACGCCAAAGTACTCATCCTCGGCTCCGGCCCCGCGGGCTACACCGCCGCCATCTACGCCGCGCGCGCCAACCTGAACCCCGTGCTCATCACCGGCATGGCCCAGGGCGGGCAACTGACCACCACCACCGAGGTGGACAACTGGCCTGCCGACGTGGCCGGCGTGCAGGGACCGGAGCTGATGCAGCGCTTTCTCGAGCATGCCGAGCGCTTCAAGACGCAGATCATCTTCGACCACATCAACCAGGTGGATCTGTCCAAGCGCCCGTTCACCCTCACGGGCGACAGCGGCCAGTACACCTGCGACTCGCTCATCATCGCCACGGGCGCCTCTGCCAAGTACCTGGGCCTGCCCTCCGAGGAGGCCTTCATGGGCCGCGGCGTCTCGGCCTGCGCCACCTGTGACGGCTTCTTCTACCGCGACCAGGAGGTGTGCGTGATCGGCGGCGGCAACACCGCCGTGGAGGAGGCCCTGTACCTGGCCAACATCGCCGCCAAGGTGACCCTGGTGCACCGCCGCGACAAGTTCCGCGCCGAGCCCATCCTGGTGGACAAGCTCATGGAGCGCGTGGCCGAGGGCAAGATCGTCCTCAAGACCTTCTTCACCCTCGACGAGGTGCTGGGCGACGCCAGCGGCGTGACCGGCATCCGCATCAAGAGCACCGAGGACGGCCACACCGAGGACATCGCGCTGCAGGGCTGCTTCATCGCCATCGGCCATGCGCCCAATACCGACATCTTCCAGGGCCAGCTGGAGATGGAGGGCGGCTACATCGTCACCCAGGGCGGCCTCAAGGGCTTTGCCACCCAGACCAGCGTGCCCGGCGTGTTTGCCGCAGGCGACGTGCAGGACCATGTCTACCGCCAGGCCATCACCAGCGCCGGCACGGGCTGCATGGCCGCGCTCGATGCCCAGCGCTATCTGGAGCAGCAGGGCTGAATTTTCATGTCGCGCTATAATGCGCGGCTTTGCTGAATTCGGGCCCGCCCGAAAGACGCCGGGTTACCGCCACCCGATTCAACTGGCGAGGTGAGGCTGCCAGCCGCAAGGGCCGGCAGCCGTGCAACTACCGGAGTGTCCTCATGGCACGCGTATGTGAAGTTACGGGCAAGAAGCCCATGGTGGGAAACAACGTTTCCCACGCCAACAACAAGACCAAGCGTCGTTTCCTGCCCAACCTGCAGTACCGTCGTTTCTGGGTGGAAAGCGAAAACCGCTGGGTGCGCCTGCGTGTCTCCAGCGCCGCCCTGCGTCTGATCGACAAGAACGGCATCGACTCCGTGCTCGCAGACATGCGTGCCCGTGGCCAGGCCTGATTCACTGAAGGAGAACCACCATGGCTGCAAAAGGCGGACGCGAAAAGATCAAGCTGGTTTCCACGGCTGAAACCGGTCACTTCTACACCACCACCAAGAACAAGAAGACGATGCCCGAGAAGATGAGCATCATCAAGTTCGATCCCAAGGCTCGCAAGCACGTCGAGTACAAGGAAGCCAAGCTGAAGTAATTCGGCACCGCTCCCACGAAAAAACCGCCACGGCGCAGGCTCTGGCGGTTTTTTCATGGGCTTGCGTCGCCTCCTCTGAGGATCCCCGCCTTCGCGGGGATGACGGTGGCAACAGACGGTGGCAACAGCCCTGTGGCCTTCAGGGCCGCATCACCCTACTTTCTCTGCCACACGGCGGCAAAGAAGCCGTCGGTCTCGTGCCGATGCGGCCACAGGCGCAGGTAGCGCTGGCCGTCCTCGCCGCCGCTGCACAGGCCGGCGGCCTGCTCCACCTTGAGCTGCGCCAGCAGCTCGCCCGCGCTCAGCGGCACGAAGTCGGCATGGGCCGCACCAAAGGCCTTTGCAATGGCCTCGTTCTCCTCGGGCAGCACGCTGCAGGTGGCATAGACCAGGCGCCCGCCGGGTTTGACCAGGCGCGCGGCGCTGGCCAGGATGGCGGCCTGCTTGGCCGTGAGTTCCTGCACCGCCTGTGGGCTCTGGCGCCATTTGAGGTCGGGGTTGCGCCTGAGCGTACCCAGGCCGCTGCAGGGCGCATCGACCAGCACGCGGTCTATCTTGCCGGCCAGGCGCTTGACGCGCTCGTCCCTCTCATGCGCCAGGGCCGCCGGGTGCACGTTGGACAGGCCCGAGCGCGCCAGGCGGGGTTTGAGCGCATCGAGCCGGTGGCCCGACACGTCGAACGCATAGAGCCGCCCGGTGTTGCGCATCTGCGCGCCGATGGCCAGCGTCTTGCCGCCCGCGCCGGCGCAAAAATCGACCACCATCTCGCCGCGCTTGGCGTCCAGCAGCAGCGCGAGCAGCTGCGAGCCCTCGTCCTGCACCTCGAGCGCGCCGCGCGTGAAGGCATCGAGCCGATTGAGCGCGGGCTTTCCCGCCACACGCAGGCCCCAGGGCGAATACGGCGTTGCTACGGATTGAATAGCTGCCTGCGCAAGTTCCTTCTGGATCTGGTCGCGTTTTGCCTGCAGAGTGTTGACGCGCAGGTCCAGCGGCGCCTGCTCCTGCAGGCTGCGCGCCAGGGCCCAGAATTCGTCGCCCAGCTGGGCCTTGAGCGGCTCGGCCAGCCATTGGGGCAGATTGTGGCGCTGGGGTTCGAGCAAGTCCTCCTCGCGCACGGCGTCGCAGGCGTCCACCCAGTCCTTCTCTTGTGGCGTGAGGGCGCTCTTCAGAAAATCGCGCGGGCCGAAAAAGCCCAGGATGGCCAGGCGCCGCTCCTTCGGGCCCGAGCCCGAGCGCGCGAGCTGCTCGAACAAGGGCTTTTTGCGCAGCACGGCGTAGGCCGTCTCGGCCAGCGTGGCGCGCTCGCGCGGGCCCAGGTTGCGATGGTCACGGAAATAGCGCGACACCACGGCGTCGGCCGGGTGTTCGAAGTTCAGGGTCAGACGCACCAGCTCGGCGCAGGCGTCCAGAAGGGCTTTGGGATGCATGGGCGTGATTGTCCCATCTTGCCGCCCGGCCGCGCCGCACCCCGGATAAATGGCAAAAACAGCCTCCAGCCCTTGCTGGACAAGCGCGGCAAGCTATGGTTAACGTAGCAGATGCGCGAGCACCGCACGCGGGTAGATCACATGCTCCTGCGTGAGCACGCGCGCGGCCAGCGTGTCGGCCGTGTCGTCCGGAAGCACCGGCACCACGGCCTGGTCGAGGATGGGGCCGACGTCGAGCTCGGCCGTCACCTCGTGCACGGTGGCCCCGGCAAACCTGCAGCCCGCGTCGATGGCCCTCTGGTGCGTGTGCAGCCCGGTGAAGGCCGGCAGCAGCGAGGGATGGATGTTCACCAGCCGGCCTGCGAAATGCGCCACAAAGCCCGGCGTGAGGATGCGCATGAAGCCCGCCAGCACCACCAGCGCCGGGTCATGGGCGTCGATGGCCTGGGCCAGGGCGGCGTCGAAGGCCTCGCGCGAGGGGTAGGCCTTGTGGTCCAGCACCTCGGTGGCAATGCCCTGCTCGCGCGCCAGGGCCAGGCCCTTGGCATCTGCCTTGTTGCTCAGCACCGCGGCCACGCGGATGCCGTGGCGCCCCGCCCAGTCCTGCTGCTGGGCCGTACGAATGATGGCGGCCATGTTGGAGCCACCGCCAGAGATCAGAATCACGATGTTTTTCATGTGATCCGGATTATCCCGCCATGCCCTTCGACCCCCGACAACGCCCCCTCTCGGCCCCCGAGGCCCGCGTGCTCGCCACGCTGCTGGAAAAGTCCCGCACCGTGCCCGACAGCTACCCGCTCACGCTCAACAGCCTGGTCACAGGCTGCAACCAGAAGACGAGCCGCGAGCCCGTCATGCAGCTCACGGACGACGAGGTGCTGCAGGCGCTCGAGACGCTGCGCGAGCAGGCGCTGGTGGTGGAGATAGGCGGCGCCCGCGTGGCGCGCTGGGAGCACAACTTCGAGCGCGGCATGGGCGTGCCAAGCCAGGCTGCGGCGCTCCTGGGCCTGCTCATGCTGCGCGGCCCGCAGACCGCGGCCGAGCTGCGCCTGAACGCCGAGCGCTGGCACCGCTTTGCCGACACCTCGTCGGTCGAGGCCTTTCTGAACGAGCTGGCCGAGCGCGGCGACGACAAGGGCGGCCCGCTGGTCACGCTGCTGCCGCGTGCGCCCGGCGCGCGCGAGAGCCGCTGGGCCCAGCTGCTGTGCGGCCCGGTCGATGTCGAAGCACTGCAGGCCGCTGCTGGTGGCGGTGGCGGCGCCCCCGCGGCCCCGGCCCTGCAGGCGCGCGTGCAGGCGCTGGAGTCGGACGTGGCCCAGCTGCAGGCCACCGTGCGCCGCCTGTGCGCCGAGCTGGGGCTGGACCCTGCGCTGGACTTGGACTCTGCGCTGTCGCCGCCCGGACAGGAATAGCGCGAACGTCCATGCTACAACCGTCCGCGACATACAAGGAGGCACAGCATGGATCTCGCATTCACCCCCGAAGAACAGGCCTTCCGCGAGGAGGTGCGCGACTGGGTGCGCGCCCATCTGCCGCCCGAGATCGCCCACAAGGTGCACAACGCCCTGCGCCTGACGCGCGACGACATGCAGGGCTGGGCCAGGATCCTGGGCCAGAAGGGCTGGTTGGCCTTTGGCTGGCCCAGGGAGTTCGGCGGCCCGGGCTGGACGGCCGTGCAAAAGCATTTGTTCGAGGAGGAATGCGCCATGGCCGGCGCGCCGCGCATCATGCCCTTCGGCCCGGTGATGGTGGCGCCCGTCATCATGGCCTACGGCACGCCCGAGCAGCAACGGCGCTTCCTGCCCGGCATTGCCGACGGCTCCGTCTGGTGGAGCCAGGGCTACAGCGAGCCGGGCTCGGGCTCGGACCTGGCCAGCCTCAAGACCCGCGCCGAACGCCGCGGCGACAAGTACATCGTCAACGGCCAGAAGACCTGGACCACGCTGGGCCAGCATGGCGACTGGATGTTCAACCTGGTGCGCACCAGCAATGAGGGCAAGCCGCAGACGGGCATCAGCTTTCTGCTGCTGGACATGAAGTCGCCCGGCGTCACCGTGCGACCCATACGACTGCTCGATGGCGAATGCGAGGTCAACGAGGTGTTCTTCGACAACGTCGAGGTGCCGGTGGAGAACCTCATCGGCGAGGAGAACAAGGGCTGGACCTACGCCAAGCTCCTGCTCTCGCACGAGCGCACCAACATCGCCGACGTCAACCGCGCCAAGCGCGAGCTCGAGCGTTTGAAGCGCATCGCCAAAAACGAAGGCCTGTGGGACGACAACCGCTTTCGCGACCAGATCGCCCTGTTGGAGGTGGACGTCGTGGCGCTGGAGATGCTGGTGCTGCGCGTGCTCAGCATGGAAAAGAGCGGCAAGAACCCGCTGGACATCGCGGGCCTCTTGAAGATCCGCGGCAGCGAGATCCAGCAGCGCTACAGCGAACTCATGATGCTGGCCGCCGGCCCGTTCGCGCTGCCGCTGATCCACGAGGCCATGGACGCGGGCTGGCAGGGCGACGCTGCCGCAGGGGCGATCGGCGGTTTCCCTGGCGGCACGCTGGCCAACGCGCCGCTGGCCTCCACCTACTTCAACATGCGCAAGACCACGATCTACGGCGGCAGCAACGAGGTGCAGCGCAACATCGTGGCCCAGACCGTGCTCGGCTGACAGGAGACAACCCCATGGACTTCAACTTCTCCGACGACCAGGAACAACTGCGCGACGCCGTGCGCCGCTGGGTGGACAAGGGCTATGGCTTCGAGCGCCGCCGCGCCATCGTCGCCGCGGGCGGCTTCGACCGCGCGGCCTATGGCGAGCTGGCCGAACTCGGCCTCACGGCCCTGACCGTGCCCGAGGCCCATGGCGGCATGGGCCAGGGCGCCATCGACGCCATGATCGCCATGGAAGAGCTGGGCCGCGGCATCGTGCTCGAGCCGCTGGCGCAGACCTTCATCGCCACCAGCGTGCTGAGCCAGTACGCCAGCGCCGAGCTGCAGGCCGCCTGGCTGCCGCGCATCGCCAGCGGCCAGGCCCTGGTGGTGCTGGCACAGCAGGAGCGCAAGGCCCGCTACCACCTCGATCAATGTGAGGCAAAAGCAGTTGCAACGCCCACCGGATACACGCTGACAGCTATCAAAAACATAGTCCCCGCGGGCGACCAGGCAGACGCCTTCATCGTGCCCGCGCGGCTCGATGGGCAGATTGCGCTGTTTCTGGTGGAGCACGGCGCCGCCGGCAGCACCACGCGCGGCTACGGCCTGCAGGACGGCAGCCGCGGCGCGGATCTGCAGCTCGTCAACACGCCGGCCACGCTCATCACCACCGACGGCCTGGCCGCACTGGAGCTGGCCCAGGACACCGGCATCGCCGCCGCCTGCGCCTACGCCGTGGGCGTGATGGACCAGACCTGCGCCGTCACCTTCGACTACCTGAACCAGCGCCGGCAGTTCGGCGTGCCGATTGCGAGCTTCCAGGCCCTGCGCCACCGCGCGGCCGACATGAAGATGCAGCTCGAGCTCGCGCGCTCCATGAGCTACTACGCCAGCCTCAAGCTAGGCGCCGCGCGCGACGAGCGCCGCCGCGCCCTGTCACGCGCCAAGGTGCAGCTGGGCCAGTCGATGCGCTTCGTGGGCCAGCAGGCCGTGCAGCTCTCCGGCGGCATAGGCGTCACGGACGAGTACATCGTCAGCCACTACTTCAAGACGCTCACGCAGCTCGAGATGGGCTGGGGCGACACCCTGCACCACCTGGGCGAGGTGTCGGCGCGCATGCAGGACCAGGCGGGGGTGTTCGCCTGAATCGGCGCGGCGCCCATGAGGTGCCGTGCGGGGCCGAGGTCAGACACGCGCCGCAACGCCTTTTCGGCGCGGCCTACGGCTAGGCAGAGGGCGCGGGCACGCTGTGCAGCAGCACCGGCAAGGCGCCGTCGCCATTGACGCTCTCGAGCTGCACGCCAAAGCCCCACAGGCGCGCCACATGCTTGAGCACCTCCAGCGCGTCGTCGGCCAGGGGCCGGCCCTGGTACTGGGTGTGGCGCAGGGTCAGGCACCGGTCGCCGCGCAGGTTCACGTTCCAGACCTGGATGTTGGGCTCGCGCACGCCCAGGTCGTACTGCTGCGAGAGCGTCTGGCGCAGCTCGCGGTAGCCGTCCTCGTCATGGATGGCGCTCACCAGCAGTTCGCGCTCGCTCGCGTCGTCGTGGATGGCGAACAGGCGCATCTTGCGCATCAGGTGCGGGCTCAGGTACTGGCCCACGAAGCTCTCGTCCTTGAAGTTCTGCATGGCGTGGTGCAGCGCCGGCAGCCAGGGCGTGCCGGCCAGATCAGGGAACCAGCGTCGGTCTTCCTCCGTGGGCTCCTGGCAGATGCGCTGAATGTCCCGGTACATGGCAAAGCCCAGCGCGTACGGATTGATGCCGCTGTAGGCGGGGTGCCCCACGGGCGGCTGGTAGATCACGTTGGTGTGCGAGGACAGCCATTCGACCATGACGCCGTCGGTCAGCCAGCCCTCGTCGTACAAGGTGTTGAGCAGCGTGTAATGCCAGAAGGTGGCCCAGCCCTCGTTCATGACCTGGGTCTGGCGCTGCGGGTAGAAGTACTGGGCGATCTTGCGCACGATGCGCACGATCTCGCGCTGCCAGGGCTCGAGCAGGGGGGCGTTCTTCTCGATGAAGTAGAGGATGTTCTCCTCGGGCTCCTTGGGGAAGCGCTCCGCCCCCTGCACCGCGCTGTCCTTGCCCGGGCGCGTGGGCAGCGTGCGCCACAGCACGTTGACCTGCTGCTGGGCATAGGCCTCGCGCTGCTCGCGCTCGGCGCGCTCGCGCGCCAGGCTTTTCTTGGACGGGCGGTGATAGCGGTCCACGCCCAGGTTGGTCAGCGCGTGGCAGGAATCGAGCCACTGCTCCACGGTGTCCAGGCCGTAGCGCTCCTCGCACTGGGCCACGAAGTCGCGCGCGTAGACCAGGTAGTCGATGATGCTGCCCGCGTCGGTCCACATGCCGAACAGGTAGTTGCCCTTGAAGAAGCTGTTGTGCCCGTAGGCGGCATGGGCGATGACCAGCGCCTGCATGGCGGTGGTGTTCTCCTCCATCAGGTAGCTGATGCAGGGGTTGGAGTTGATGACGATCTCGTAGGCCAGGCCCATGTGGCCGCGGCGGTAGCGCCTCTCGGTGGCGAGAAACTCCTTGCCGTAGCTCCAGTGGCGATAGCCCACGGGCATGCCCACGCTCGCATAGGCGTCCATCATCTGCTCGGCGGAGATGACCTCGAGCTGGTTGGGGTAGGTGTCCAGGCCATAGCGCTCTGCCGTGGCGGCAATCGCGCCGTGATAGCGCTCGATGAGCTCGAAGGTCCAGTCGCTCGGGTCGGGCAAGGGATGGGCGGGCCGCTTGCCCGCAGGCAGCAGGACGCGGGGCACGCCGCGCTGGCGGCGCTCGGCCGCAGCGGCCTGCTTCCAGGAGTGATGTGCGGCACGGCGCGCCAGCACGGGGTATTGCGAGAGGTTCATGCCGCGGCCCCCTCTTTCTTGAACAGGTCGCGAAACACCGGGTAGATCTCGCTCGCGGCGGCCACCTTGCGCATGGCGAATTGCGGAAACAGCGCCAGCAGCTGGCTGTATTCCTGCCACAGGCTCTGCTCCTCCTGGGCCACCTGCACATAGGCGAAGTAGCGCACCTGCGGCAGGATCTTGCTCTCGAGCAGCGCGCGGCAGTTGCCGCCGTCGTCGTGGAAGTTGTCGCCGTCGCTGGCCTGCGCGACGTAGATGTTCCAGTCGCCCGCAGGGTAGCGCGCACGCATGATCTGCTCGAGCAGTACCAGGGCGCTGCTGACCACGGTGCCGCCGCTCTCGGTGGAGTGAAAGAACGCCTCCTCGTCGACCTCGGCGGCCTGCGTGTGGTGGCGTATGAAGACGATGTCGATCTTCTCGTAGTGGCGCGTGAGAAACAGGTACAGCAGGATGAAGAAGCGCTTGGCCAGGTCCTTGCGCTCCTGGTCCATGGAGCCGGAGACATCCATCACGCAGAACATCACGGCCTGGCTGCTGGGCACGGGCACCTTGGTGCGGTTGCGAAAGCGCAGATCCAGCGGGTCCAGAAAGGCCACCTTGGACACGCGCTCCCTGAGCGCGTCGATGCGCCGCTGCAGCTCGGCCACGGCCTCGCTCGTACCGTCGTCCTGCGCCAGCAGCGCATCGAGCTCCTGCTGCAGCGCGTGCAGCTCGCGGTGCGGCGCCTTGGTCAGCGCAATGCGCCGGCCCAGGGCGCCGCGCATGGTGCGCAGCACGGCCAGGTTGTGCGGCGTGCCATCGTGGCTGTAGCCGGCGCGGCGCGTCTTGTACTGCGGGGTCTCGCCCAGCTGGGTGCGCTGCATGCGCGGCAGGGCCAGGTCCTCGAAGAACAGCTGCATGAACTCCTCGCGCGTGAGCGTGAAGGTGAAGTCATCCTCGCCCTCGCCGCTGTCGCTGGCCTGCGAGCCGCTGCCGCCCGCGCCGCCCTGCGGCCGGGCGATGCGGTCGCCGCGCACATAGTCCTTGTTGCCCGCGTGCACCATGTCGCGAATGCCGCCCTGACCATGGCGGAACACCGGCTCGCGGATGTCCTTGCGCGGGATGGTGATGTTCTCGGCCTGCTCGATATGGCGAATGTCGCGCTTGTCCACGGCACGGCGCACGGCCTCGGCGATCTGCTGCTTGTAGCGGCGGATGAAGCGCTCGCGGTTGCCCACCGACTTGTTCTTGCCGGAGAGCCTGCGGTCGATGATGTGCAAGGCCATCTGTGCTCCCTGGGTGAGGTTGGGCTTGGCGTCAAAACAGGCTGCAGCGCCCTACAGAAAAGCGCAACCAGCTATCAATATTGCAGTATTCAACTGCTCTTGCGCACGCGTAGATACCACTCGCACAAGAGGCGCACCTGCTTGGAGGTGTAGCCCTTGGCCACCATGCGGGTGACGAAGTCCTCGTGCTTGCGCGCATCCTCGGCGCTGGCCTTGGCGTTGAAGCTGATGACGGGCAGGAGCTCCTCGGTGTTGGAGAACATCTTCTTCTCGATCACCAGGCGCAGCTTCTCGTAGCTCGTCCAGCTCGGGTTCTTGCCCTGGTTGTTGGCGCGCGCGCGCAGCACGAAGTTGACGATCTCGTTGCGAAAGTCCTTGGGGTTGGCGATGCCCGCGGGCTTTTCTATCTTCTCGAGCTCGGCGTTCAGCGCATTGCGGTCGAACACCTCGCCGGTGTCGGTATCGCGGTACTCGCTGTCCTGTATCCAGTAGTCGGCATAGGTCACGTAGCGGTCGAAGATGTTCTGGCCGTACTCGCTGTAGCTCTCGAGGTAGGCGGTCTGGATCTCCTTGCCGATGAACTCGGCATAGCGCGGCGAGAGGTATTCCTTGATGAAGCCGGTGTACTTGGTCTCGAGCTCGGCCGGGAACTGCTCGCGCTCGATTTGCTGCTCGAGCACATACATCAGGTGCACGGGGTTGGCCGCCACCTCGGTGCTGTCGTAGTTGAAGACCTTGGACAGGATCTTGAACGCAAAGCGCGTGGAAATGCCGCTCATGCCCTCGTCCACGCCCGCATAGTCGCGGTACTCTTGGAAACTCTTGGCACGCGGGTCGGTGTCCTTGAGGCTCTCGCCGTCGTAGACCTGCATCTTGCTGAAGATGCTGGAGTTCTCCGGCTCCTTCAGGCGCGTGAGCACGGAGAACTGCGCCATCATGCGCAGCGTGCCCGGCGCGCACACGGCGTTGGCGAGCGAGGATTCGCGGATGAGCTTTTCGTAGATCCTGATCTCCTCGGACACGCGCAGGCAGTACGGCACCTTGACGATGTAGATGCGGTCGAGAAAAGCCTCGTTGTTGCGGTTGTTGCGAAACGCCTTCCACTCGCTCTCGTTGCTGTGCGCGAGCACCAGCCCGTCGAACGGAATCGCGCCAAAGCCCTCCGTACCCTTGTAGTTGCCCTCCTGCGTGGCCGTTAGCAAGGGGTGCAGCACCTTGATGGGCGCCTTGAACATCTCGACGAACTCAAGCAGGCCCTGATTGGCCAGGCACAGGCCGCCCGAGTAGCTGTAGGCGTCGGTGTCGTCCTGGGCAAAGTTCTCGAGCTTGCGTATGTCCACCTTGCCCACCAGGCTCGATATGTCCTGGTTGTTCTCGTCACCCGGCTCGGTCTTGGCGATGGCGATCTGCTTGAGGATGCTCGGGTAGCGCTTGACCACGCGGAACTGGCGGATGTCGCCGCCGTATTCCTCCAGGCGCTTGACGGCCCAGGGCGAGAGCACATGCTGCAGGTAGCGGCGCGGAATGCCGTACTGCTCCTCGAGCACCGGGCCGTCCTCGGCCACGTCGAACAGGCCCAGCGGCGACTCGTTCACGGGCGAGCCCTTGAGCGCATAGAACGGCACCTTCTGCATGAGGTATTTGAGGCGCTCGGCGATCGAGCTCTTGCCACCGCCCACCGGGCCCAGCAGATACAGGATCTGCTTGCGCTCCTCCAGCCCCTGCGCGGCGTGGCGGAAGAAGCTCACCACCTGCTCGATGGCGTCCTCCATGCCGTAGAACTCGGCAAACGCCGGGTAGCGGCGGATCACCTTGTTGGCGAACAGGCGCGACAGGCGCGGGTCGTTGCGCGTGTCCACCATCTCGGGCTCGCCGATGGCGGCCAGCATGCGCTGCGCGGCGCTGCCATAGGCCATGGGATCACGCTGGCACAGGGCGAGGTATTCGTCGATCGACATCTCCTCCTCGCGCAGGCGAACATAGCGTGCTGCGTAGTTGCTGATGGCGTCCATATGGCCCTCCTGTGGCGGCACCCCCGGAGCCAACAGTGCCGCAAAGTTGCATGGCTTGATCACTCGTTCGGGATCGTTGTAGCACCTTGTTCCGACTTTGGATAGCGGCGCAAGCCCCACCACACCCCGTGCCCCGAGAGATCATCATCACCCGCCGGAGGTTCCCTGCCACACCCACCGGCGAGCGCCTGTGCCGCGGCGAGGGAATGGCCGCCTGTTGGAGCGTCTTGCACAATGCGTGGCAGCCCCACGGCAGTGGATCAGCCCCGATGTCGCTACATAATAAATAGCTTCTCGGGCTTTACCGGCGGGCACTAATGGCCGATTTTGTTAGAAGCCGCGCAGAACCTGCGGCAGGCCCGGCACCCAGCGCACGGGCTGGACCGCCGCCCTGCCCGCTTGTGCTGCGGCGGGCAGCGGGGCCACGAGATCGGCCACGCTCAGTGCGTCCAGCACCGCCAGGTAGGCGCGCGTGGCGTCGGCCAGCACGCCCTGCAGGCGGCAATGGCTGCTCATGCGGCACTGGTTCAACTCGGGGTTGAAGCACTCGACCATGTCGAAGTCGGTCTCGGTCATGCGCACGATGGCGCCCACATTGATCTCATTGGCAGGCCGCATCAGGCGCATGCCGCCACCGCGCCCGCGCGTGGTGTCCAGCAGCCCCTGGGCGGCAAGCTGCTGCACGATCTTGGTCAGATGGCTGCGCGAGATGGCATGCGCCTCGGCCACCTCGCTGATGGTCACGGGCTGCTCGCGATCCTGGCAGGCCGCGCAGTACATCAGCACGCGCAGCGCGTAGTCGGTCCACTGGGTCAGTCGCATGGGAGATAGCCGTCCATTGCAAAAGATGCACACCCGATGAAGTTTAAAGAATAAAATATTCAAACCACATGAACCTTTAAATACCCGACTATGAGCCTCATCGATTCCAGCCAGGCCATTGGCCAGATCGCCGTGCAACTGCCCGGCGCGACCGCGGTGTTTCGCCGCCTGAAGCTTGATTTCTGCTGCGGCGGCCATATCAGCCTGGAGCAGGCCGCCGGCGACAAGGGCCTGGACCTGCAGGCCGTGGTCGACGAGCTGTCGGCGCTGCAGCGCCCGAGCGAGCTGCCCGACACGGGCACGCCCTCCGA
>NZ_CP160388.1:300000-530000 GCF_040732315.1 Oryzisolibacter sp. LB2S | reverse complement strand
TTGCAAACTTGAAGGTCTTTCAACCTTCTCGCCATCCCGCAACCAACCACCTTTCAGCAATCAGTCGCTGCGATCAGCGAAGCCTTGGAGTATACATCGGTTTTTAACCATCTTGCAACTCAAAGCGGGAAATTTTTATCTCTCCCTTCGCTGCATCAACTGGCCCAGAGGGCGGTGCGTTGCAGCGAAGCGTGAAGTATATACCGGGTTTACCCCTAAAAAAGTTTTCGCCAAATTTTTTGTCTGCAGGCTTCAGCGAGGGGTCAAGTCCCAGTCTGGGCGCACGTCGATAATTCCCAGCATGTCAATGATTACTCTGTTGGACGCCCAGTTGGCGTTCGGGCATGTCGCCCTGCTCGATCACGCGGGGTTCTCGCTGGAGGCGGGCGAGCGCATAGGTCTGATCGGGCGCAACGGCGCCGGCAAGTCGTCCCTGTTGAAGATTCTCGCGGGGCTGGCCAAGCCCGACGATGGCACGCTGAGCGTGCAGCAGGGCTTGCGCATCACCTATGTGGCCCAGGAGCCGGATCTGGCGGCCGACGACACGGTGTTTCAGGCCGCGGCGCGCGGCATCTCACAGGCCATCGCGCTGCGCGAGCAATATCTGTCGGGCGCGCCGGGGCTCGATCTGGATGCCCTGCAGTCGCAGATCGAGGCCTATGACGCCTGGAACTGGGAGCAGCGTGTGGAAGAGACCCTGCAGCGGCTGCACCTCGATCCTCAGGCCCTGGTGGGCGGGCTGTCGGGCGGCACGAAGAAGCGCGTGGCCCTGGCCCAGGCGCTGGTGGCCAGGCCCGATGTGCTGTTGCTGGACGAGCCCACCAACCATCTGGATCTGGACTCGATCGAGTGGCTGGAGGATTTGCTGCAGGCCTTCAAGGGCAGCGTCGTCACCATCACCCACGACCGCAGCTTTCTGGACCGGATTGCCACACGCATCGTCGAACTCGACCGCGGGCAGCTGCGCTCCTACCCCGGCAACTTTGCCGAGTACGTCGTGCAGAAGGAGGAGCAGCTCGCGCAGGAGGCGGTGATCCATGCGCGCGCGGACAAGCTGCTCGCGCAGGAGGAGGTCTGGATACGCAAGGGCGTGGAGGCCAGGCGCACGCGCAGCCAGAGTCGCATCAGCCGGCTCGAGGCCCTGCGCGCGAGCCGCGCGGCCAGGCGCGAGGCGCTGGGCAGCGTGAAGATGGACATCGCCTCGGGCCGCCAGGGCAGCTACCAGGGCAAGATCGTGGCCGAGCTCACGCGCGTCTCCAAGGCCTTTGGCGACCGCTCCGTGGTGCGCGACTTCAGCGCCACCATTCTGCGCGGCGACAAGGTGGGGCTGATCGGCCCCAACGGAGCGGGCAAGACCACGCTGCTCAAGCTCATCCTGGGCGAACTCGAACCCGACAGCGGCAGCGTGCGCCGTGGCAGCAACCTGCAGGTGGCGTATTTCGATCAGATGCGCAACGCTCTGGACCTCGATGCCACGCTCGAGGACTTCATCAGCCCGGGCAGCGAATGGATCGAAATTGGCAGCCAGCGCAAGCATGTGAAGAGCTACCTGGGGGACTTTCTGTTCTCCCCTGCGCGCGCCCATTCGCCTGTGCGCTCGCTCTCGGGCGGCGAGCGCAACCGCCTGCTGCTTGCGCGCCTGTTTGCGCGCCCGGCCAACGTGCTGGTGCTCGACGAGCCCACGAACGATCTGGACATCGACACGCTGGAGCTGCTCGAGGAGCTGCTGCAGGGCTATGACGGCACGGTGTTCCTGGTGAGCCACGACCGCAGCTTTCTCGACAACGTGGTCACCAGCACCATCGCCAGCGAGGGCCAGGGGCTGTGGCGCGAATACGAGGGCGGCGTGCAGGACTGGCTGACCCAATCCCGCCGCAGCCGCGAGCTGACCGGCACGCCGGCCACCGCCAACAAGAATACAAACAAAATCCCAGTCAAACCCGCTCCAGACAAGCGTGAGCAGCTACAAAAGCGAAAGCTCAGCTACAAGGAACAGCGCGAACTGGAGCAACTACCCGCGCAGATCGAAGCGCTGGAGGCCGAGCAGCAGGCCCTGCGCGCCGAGCTCGAGGACGGCAGCCTCTACGTGCGCGACGGCGCGCGCGCCGCGGCCCTGCACCAGCGTGATGCCGAGATCGAGGAGCAGCTCATGCAGGCGCTCGAGCGCTGGGCCGCGCTCTCCGACTGACGCCGGCCGGGGCTATCAGATGCGGTGGTGCAGGCGGTCCGTGGTGCCGCGCAGGCGCGCGATCAGTGCCGGCGCGATTTGCGTCAACGGCAGCACCTCGTCGGCCGCGCCATGGGCGATGGCCTCGCGCGGCATGCCAAAGACGATGCAGCTCGCCTCGTCCTGCACGTAGTTGTAGCTGCCGGCATCGCGCATCTCGCGCATGGCCGCCGCGCCATCGGCGCCCATGCCGGTGAGCATGATGCCGTAGGCGTTGCGCCCGACCACCGCCGCGGCTGACTTGAACAGCACCTCCACGGACGGCTTGTGGCGGTTCACGGGCGGACCATCATCGACCACAGCCACGTAGTTGGCGCCGCTGCGCGCAATGGAAAATTGTTTGCCTCCCGGCGCGATGTAGGCATGGCCCGGCAGAATGCGCTCGCCATTCACCGCCTCTTTCACCGTGATCTGGCACAGGCCGTTGAGGCGCGTCGCAAAGCTGGTGGTGAAACCCGGCGGCATGTGCTGGGTGATGACGATGGCCGGCGAGTCGGCCGGCATGTGCACCAGCACCTCGCGTATGGCCTCGGTGCCGCCGGTCGAGGCGCCGATGCAGATGAGCTTCTCGGTCGACAGGCGGCCCAGCAGCGCCGATGGTGGCTGCGCCGGCGCTGCGGCGGCCGCGCCCGGCTCGGGATGGACGATGGCGCTGGCATGGCGCACCGGCATGCGCCGTACATGGGCCGCGGCCGCGATGCGGATCTTGTCGACGATCTGCGATGCCAGCTCATTGAGTCCCCCGGCCAGGCCCACGCGCGGCTTGGCGACAAAGTCCACGGCGCCGAGCTCCAGCGCCTTCATCGTGACCTCGGCACCCCGCTCGGTCAGCGTGGAGATCATCACGACCGGCATGGGGCGCAGGCGCATGAGACGGCCCAGAAAGTCGATGCCATCCATGCGCGGCATCTCGACGTCGAGCGTGATCACGTCCGGATTCATCTCACGGATCATCTCGCGCGCGATCAACGGATCGTTGGCCGTGCCGATGCACTCCATATCTGGCTGGCGGTTGATGATCTCCGACAGCAGGCTGCGCACCAACGCCGAGTCGTCGACCACGATGGCCCGGATCTTGCCCTTCATACTGCTTGATACCTCTCTTGTCATTCGGACGGCGATCAGAACAGATCCACCGATCCGCCATGGTTGGTGCGCGCCACCGCCGCCGCGTTGCCGCGCGCCTCCAGCGCCAGCGCATCCGGGTGGGCATGCGCGAGACGCTTGACCATGGCCTTGCCAGTCACCGGGAAGAACACCACCTTGCGCGGACATATGTCGAGCACGTCCTCGGAGACGATGGGAATGCGCTCCGTCGCCAGATAGTCCTGCACGAAGCGCGTATTGCGCTCGCCCACGTTCATGGCCGTGAAGCTGGCCATGACCTGGCCGCCGCCGAAGATCTTGGCCTGCAGGGTCTCGCGGCGCGCGCCCAGCTTCATCATCTCGTTGATCAGCAGCTCCATCGCATAGGAGCCATAGCGCCCCGAGGCATCGGCGCCATCACCCTCGGGCAGCATGAAGTGGTTCATGCCGCCGACGCGCATGCGGCTGTCCCACAGACAGGCCGCGATGCACGAGCCCAGCACCGTCATGATGGCCAGCTGCTCACACGCAACAAAGTATTCCCCCGGCAGGACCTTGACCGCGTTGTGCTGGAAATGGTGGTCGAAGAAGAAGAAGGACGCCTCGCCCGGCTTGCGCGGCAGCGCCTTGAGCTGCTGCAGGGTGCGCTGCGGGGCGGCCTCGACGCTGGCGTGCGCACCGGGCGCCAGCGGCGTGATGCGCGGCACCAGCCTGCGCTCGACCGATACGGCTGTCTGCTGCTGCGATGCAATGGGCATGATGCTCCTGTACGGCTGCTGTCTCGTGTCAAACACGCTCATAGACCGTCTTGCCACGCAGGGCGAACAGGTCGCGCGAATCGCTGAAGTTCTCCGCATGGCCCACGAACAGCATGCCACCGGGCTTGAGCACATGGTGGATGCGCTCGAGCACGCGACGCTGCGTGGGCTCATCGAAGTAGATCATGACGTTACGGCAGAACACGACGTCGAAGGACTCGCGAAACGGCCAATCGTCACGGATCAGGTTGACGCTGAGGAACTCGATGGCATTGCGCAGCTCGGGGCGCACGCGTGCCAGCCCCGCATTGGCCCCCGTGCCGCGCTGAAAGAAGCGCTGCAGCCGGGCCTGGCTCAGGCTCTTGAGTCCATCGATGCGGTACACCCCGCGCGCCGCCGTGGCCAACACGTTGGAGTCGATGTCGCTCGCGGCAAGCTTGAACTGTGCGCGCGGCTGCAAGGTCTCGAGCGCCGTCATGACGATCGAATAGGGCTCCTCGCCGGTCGACGCGGCACTGCACCACACGTTCCACGGCCCGGACGGGCGCGTGCGCAGCAGCTGCGCAAAGATGTCGAAATGGTGCTGTTCCCTGAAGAACGCCGTCAGGTTGGTGGTGAGGGCGTTCACGAACTCCTGCCATTCCGGCCCGTCGGTACTTTCCAGCCAGCCCAGATAGTCGCGGAAGTTGTTGTGTCCGGTCTCGCGCAGGCGGCGCGAGAGACGGCTGTAGACCATGGCGTGCTTGCCATCGTGCAGGCTGATGCCCGCACGCTGGTAGATCAGGGCCTGAACGCGCGAGAAGTCGGCCTGGGTCCAGGCGAACTCGCGCCCCTGCGCCCCCTGCGCGGACTCATCTTCCGACGCCGCCCGGTGCGCGCCAAGGCGCGACTGGAGGCGGCGCGCGTCGCCCATGCCGACGGCACTGCCCTGCGCCTGCATCATGTCGCCGCCGTCACGATCCCCATGTCCACCCCGGACATCAGGCGCTCGATATCCAACAGAATCAGCATGCGGCCGCCCACGGACCCCAGGCCGCGTATGCATTGCGCATCCATGCCCGATTCCATGTCCGGAGCGGCACGCAGCTGATCCGGCGCCAGTTCCAGCACGTCGCTGACGGAATCGACCACGATGCCGACCACCCGCTCGCGCAGGTTCAGGATGATGACCACGGTGAAGCTGTTGTACTCGGCCTGCGCGCAGCCGAAGCGCAGGCGCATGTCGACGATGGGCACGATGGTGCCGCGCAGATTGATCACGCCCTTGATGAAGGCCGGCGCATGGGCGATGCGCGTGGGCGCCTCATAGCCGCGAATCTCCTGCACCTTGAGGATGTCAATGCCGTACTCCTCCTCCCCCAGTCGAAAGCTGAGGTATTCCTTGGCGCCGGCCGCCATCTCTTCCACGCCCTTGTCCACCACGTTCATACAGTGACTCCTCGCAATTTCCCGTTCCCTCTGCGGCGCCCTCAATGGCGCGCCCGGCGCACCAGCGCCCCAGTGTCCAGAATCAACGCCACCGCACCATCGCCAAGGATGGTGGCCCCGGACACGTTGGGAACCTTGCGGTAGTTGGTCTCCAGGTTCTTCACCACCACCTGCTGCTGGCCCAGCAGCTCGTCGACCAGCACGGCCACGCGGCTGCCATCGGCCTCCACGACCACCATGATGTTGTTGCCCGCCGTCTGCGCACCCGCGGGCCGCGGCACCTGGAAGACCTTCTCCAGCGCCACGACGGGCATGTAGTCGCCGCGCACCTTCACGAGCTGTGCGCCCTGGGTCACGGTGTTGAGGTCGTCGGCATTCACCTGGAAGGACTCGACCACCGAGGACAGCGGCAGGATGTAGACCTCGTCGCCCACGCCCACCGACATGCCATCCATGATGGCCAGCGTGAGCGGCAGGCGCACCGACACGCGCGTGCCATAGCCCTCGGCCGAGTCGATCTCCACCGATCCGCCCAACGCGCCGATGTTGCGCTTGACCACATCCATGCCCACGCCGCGGCCGGACACGTCGGTGACCACCTCGGCGGTGGAGAAGCCCGGTGCAAAGACCAGCTGCCAGACCTCGGCGTCCGGCATGGAGTCGCTCACGTCCAGGCCGCGCTCGCGTGCCTTGGCGAGAATCTTGTCGCGAGACAGCCCCTTGCCGTCGTCACGCACCTCGATGACGATCGAGCCCCCCTGATGGGCCGCGGACAGCGTCAGCGTGCCATGCTCGGGCTTGCCCGCCGCCAGTCGCGCCTCGGGGGACTCGATGCCGTGGTCCAGGCTGTTGCGCACGAGGTGCGTCAGCGGATCGGTGATCTTCTCCACCAGGCTCTTGTCCAGTTCGGTGGCCTCGCCCTGGGTCACGAAGTCCACCTTCTTGCCCAGCTTGCCCGCAAGGTCCCGCAGCATGCGCGGGAAGCGGTTGAACACCGTGGCCATGGGAATCATGCGGATGGACATCACCGATTCCTGCAGATCGCGCGTGTTGCGGTCCAGGTCGGCCAGTCCGGCCAGCAGCTGCTGATAGACGCCCGCGTCCAGGCCGCGGCTGTTCTGCGCCAGCATGGCCTGGGTGATCACGAGTTCGCCCACCAGATTGATGAGTTGATCCACCTTGCTCACGGCCACGCGTATGGTGGAGGACTCCATCGACGCCTGGCTCGGCTGCCGGGGCTCTGCCTGCGCACGGGCCGCCACCGGCCTTGCTGCCGGCGCCGTCGATGCAGCCAGGGCCGCGACCGCCTCCGCATCGACGGGCACGCCGGGCGCACCGGCAAAGAATCCGTACTGCTCCGCCGCTGCGCCGCCGGCAGCGCCCGAGCCCCCGCAAGCTGCGGCGGCGTGGATGCTGACCTGGTCCTTGGCCACATGAAACGCGAACAGATCCAGCAGATCCTCGTCCGTGGAGGCCGTCTGCACGGCAAAGCGCCGTATCGCGGGATGCTGCGCCGGCAGGTCCTCGATCTGCCCGAGGCCTGGGATGTCTCTGAACAGCTCCTTGATGGCGTCGGCGGTGGCCGGCTGGTCGAGAGGGCCCACATGGATTTCCAGCGAGCGCACACCGTCCGCCGCAGCGGCGCCGGCGGCCGGCGCCGCGGACGCAGGGGCCAGGGCCGGCGCCAGGACAGGCTCGGGTGACGGATCCAGCGCCGGTACGGGCGCGGGCATCTCCGGCACGGCGCCCGACACCAGCAGGCTGATGTCGCGCACCAGTTCCTCGGTGGACAAGGCCTCGCCCTCCCCGCCGGCCTGGTGCCGCGCGAGCAGGCTGCGCGAGGCGTCCGCCGACGCCAGCAGCACATCGACCATGGACGCGATCAGGTGCAGCTCGTGGCGGCGCAGCTTGTCCAGCAGGGACTCCATGTGATGGGTGAGCTCTGCCACGTCGGAAAAGCCGAAGGTGGCGGCGCCGCCCTTGATGGAATGCGCGCAGCGGAAGATGCCGTTGAGCTCCTCGTCATTGGCCGCATCGAGATCGAGGTTCAGCAGCATCTGCTCCATCTGGTCGAGGTTCTCGCCCGCCTCCTCGAAAAATATCTGATAGAACTGGCTGAGGTCGAAGTCCGCGCCTGCGCCGGAGCTCTGAGAATGGGTGTCCGCCATGATGCTTCGGATTCCTGTGTGCTGCGTGAATGAGCCGGGGGCATGCGCCCGTCAGCGAATGACCTTCTGGATGACTTCGATGAGACGCACGGGGTCGAAGGGCTTGACGAGCCATCCCGTGGCTCCGGCCGCCCGGCCCGCCTGCTTCATCTGGTCGCTGGACTCGGTCGTGAGAATCAGAATCGGGGTGTTCTTGTAGCGCGGGTGCTCGCGCAGCCGGCGCGTCAGACCAATGCCGTCCAGGTGCGGCATGTTCTGGTCCGCGAGCACCAGGTTGATCGCATGGGCCTCGGCCTTCTCCAGCGCATCCTTGCCATCCACCGCCTCCACGACGTGGTAGCCCGCGCTGGTGAGCGTGAAGGACACCATTTTTCGCATGGACGGCGAATCATCGACGGCAAGAATGGACTGCATGAAAGGCTCCAACGACTCTTGATTGATTGAATGATTTGGCGGTTGAGACAGGCCCCGGGATGCGCCTCAGAACAGCTCCACCGATCCGGCCGCCATCTCGCGCTGCGCGACGGGGTTGGGACGCTGGGGCGCCAGTCCCTCGAGCGACGCCGCCTCCTCGCCCTCCTCGCGGCCCATGACCTGGGCCGCGAGCGAAAAGGCGCTCGCCTGCAACACACGGCTGGTATGGGTGATGAGCTGGGTGGACATGTCGTGAAACTGCAGCTCCGTCACCGCGCAGCGCAGCGCCGTGCGCAAGGCCTGCAGCTCGGCCGACTGGCCCACGAACGCATCGGTCAGCAGGGCATTGGCCTCCCCAAAACGGGCGAGCAGGTTGTCGGTCGCGTGATTGAGCAGGCCCTCCAGCCGGTGCAGGTCATGGGTGGCCATGAGCAGACAATCCTGCAACTCGGCAGCCACCATCAGGGGCACCTGCACGACCGGCCCCTGGTCGGGCGTATTGAGCGTAGATTGCATGCTTTCTCCATGGCGGCCGCCCAATGCGACCACGACCCTGCCCCAAGACCACCGCTTCCCACCGCAATGCGGCAGACCTATTTGTTCCAATATGTATCCTATGATACCTATTTCTACCGACGACAACAGCCTGAAAAGACCCGTGCGCGTATTGCATCTCGAGGATTCGGCCGCCGACCATGCGCTGGTGGGCCTGACCTTGCGCCGCGCGGGGCTGCCGCACGAGATCCGCCAGGTGGACACCCTGGAGCAGTTCACGCAATGGCTGGGGCAGGAGGATTTCGACCTGATCCTGGCCGACTACCGCCTGCCGGGTTTCACCGCGCTCGACGCCTGGCATGTCGTCGAAAGACAACCCAACCGCCCCCCGTTCGTGCTGCTGTCGGGCGCCATCGGCGAGGCCGCCGCGGTCGACGCCATGCGTCTGGGCTTTGCCGACTACCTGCTCAAGGACGACATGGCGCGCCTGCCGCATGTGCTGCAGCGCGCCATCGAGGTGGCCGAGGCCCGGCGGGCGCGCGAGCAGGCCGTGGCCGATCTGGCCGCGTCCGAGCAGCGCCTGGCCGATCTGGCCGAGCACCTGCAGACCTCGATCGAGGAGGAGCGCGCCGCGATTGCGCGCGAGATCCATGACGACATCGGCGGCGCGCTCGCGGCCGTGAAGTTCGACCTGGCCTGGCTGGCGCGCCACGCGCACGACGAGGGCCAGCGCCAGCATGCCGCCACCGCCACGGAGATGCTGCAGCACGCCATGGACGCCAGCCAGCGCCTCATGATGAACCTGCGACCGCCGGTGCTGGACCAGGGACTGGTGGCCGCGGTGCGCTGGCTGGCCGAATCCTTCGAGCGCCGCACGCGGGTGCCCGTGCGCATGAGCGCGGGCCGCGAGACCATGGACATGCCCGCGGCGCTGCAGCTCGTGGCCTACCGCACGGCGCAGGAGGCGCTGACCAACGTGCACAGGCATGCCCAGGCCAGCCGCGTGCATGTCGACCTCTCCGACCACGAAGGCGTGCTGACGCTGGAGGTCAGCGACGACGGCCGCGGCATCGCCCCCGAGATGCTGCACAAGCCCCGCTCCTTCGGCCTCAAGGGCCTGCAGGAGCGCGCCCGGCGCGCCGGCGGCTGGCTGGACATCAGCAGCCGGCCCGGCCAGGGCACCTCGGTCATCATGAGCGTGCCGCTCCATGCGGCGAGCCATGCAACTGGAGAAGAGACGTGATCCAAGTGGTGCTTTGCGATGACCATGCCGTGCTGCGCCGCGGCATACGCGACACGCTGACCGAGTCGCCCGACATCTGCGTGACCGGCGAGGCCGGCAGCTACCCCGAGCTGCGCGAGGTGCTGCGCAAGGCCGAATGCGACGTGCTGCTGCTCGACCTGAACCTGCCCGGGCGCAGCGGCCTGGAGGTGCTCGCCAGCCTCAGGGAGTCGCACCCCGCCATCAAGGTGCTGATCGTCTCCATGTACCCCGAGGACCAGTATGCGCTGCGCTGCCTCAAGGCCGGCGCCCATGGCTACGCCAACAAGGCCGGCGACCCGGTACAGCTGATCGCCGCCGTGCAGACCGTGATGCAGGGCCGCAAGTACCTCACGCCCGAGGTCGCACAGCTGCTGGCCGACAGCCTGGCCCAGCCCACGCCCGAACTGCCGCACGAGGCGCTTTCCGAGCGCGAGCTGCAGACGCTGGTGAAGATCGCCTCGGGCAAGCGCCTGTCGGACATTGCCGAGGAGCTCATGCTCAGCCCCAAGACCGTGAGCGTGTACCGCGCCCGCGTGCTCGAGAAGCTCAAGCTGGCCAACAACGCCGAGCTCACGGTCTACGCCATACGCAATCAGCTCGTATAAAAACGATAGCTGTCCGCGCTTGCCTGTCAACGCCCGGAGGCAAAAATGTCTATGGATTGCTGCAGCAGCGTCACCATGGGCTGCTCGAGCATGGGCAGGGTCGCGGTGATGCCCAGCAGCCCCACCGTGAGCGTGACCGGGAAGCCCACGGCATAGATGTTCATCTGCGGCGCCACGCGCGAGATGATGCCCAGCGTGAGGTTGACGAACAGCAGCAGCGCGATCATGGGCAGGGCGATCCACAGGCTGCTCGCGAACAGCGACGCGCCCAGCTCATGCAGGCGCATCTGCGCCACGGCCTGCAGCAGGCTGCCACCCACGGGAAACGCGTCAAAGCTCTTGACCACGGCCATCAGCACCATGAGATGGCCGTTGATGACCACGAACAGCAGCATGGCGATGTTGCCGAAGAAGCGGGCCACCGCACTCACCTGGGCATTGGCCATGGGATCGAAGAACGAGGCGAAGTTCAGCCCCATCTGCAGGCCCATGACCTCGCCCGCCAGCTCCACGGCCGCAAACACCAGGCGCACGGCAAAGCCCAGGGCCAGCCCCACGCCCACCTGCTGCAGCACCGCGCCCAGGGCCTCGCGGCCGTTGACGTCGATGACCGGATGAGCGGGCAGCACGGCCTGGGCGCACAGCGCCACGAAGAACGCCAGGCCTATGCGCACGCGCACGGGTATGGCGCGCATGGAGAACACGGGCGCCGCGGTGAACAGCGCCAGCACGCGCAGAAACGGCCACAGCACCGGCGACAGCCAGGCCATGATCTGCGCCTCGGTGAAGGTGATCAAGATGCCTATCCCACGACGCTGGGAATGGACTCGATGGTGCGGCGCAGGTAGTCGACCAGCGTGGTGAGCATCCACGGCCCGGCGATCGTGAACACCACCACGGCAGCGACCAGCTTGGGAACGAAGGCCAGCGTGGCCTCGTGGATCTGCGTGACGGCCTGGAAGATGCTCACCAGCAGGCCCACGGCCATCACCACGCCGAGCACCGGCAGAGCCACCATGAGCAGCAGCGTGAGCGCATCGCGCCCCATGGTCAGAACGAACTGGGAGGTCATCGCAACTCCTTCACGTGGCGAAGCTCGCCGCCAGCGAGCCGATCAGCAGATTCCAGCCATCGGCAAGCACGAACAGCATGAGCTTGAACGGCAGCGCCACCAGCACCGGCGACAGCATCATCATGCCCAGCGACATGAGCACGCTGGAGACCACCATGTCGATGATCAGAAAGGGGATGAAGACCATGAAGCCGATCTGGAAGGCGGTCTTCAACTCGCTCGTCACGAAGGCCGGGACCAGCACGCGCAGCGGCGCGTTCTCGGCCGTCACCGCATCGTCAAGTTTGGCCAGGCGCGCGAACAGCGCAAAGTCCGACTGACGCGTCTGCTTGAGCATGAAGCCACGCATGGGCGCCTCGGCCTTGGCGAGTGCCTGCTCGAAACTCAGCGCATTCGTGGTGTAGGGCACATAGGCCTCCTGGTAGACCTTGTCCAGCGTCGGCCCCATGACGAACAGCGTGAGGAACAGCGACAGGCCGATGATGACCTGGTTCGGCGGCGCCTGCTGCGTGCCTATGGCCTGGCGCAGGAGAGACAGCACGATGACGATGCGCGTGAAGCCCGTCATCATCAGGAGCACGGCCGGCAGGAAGGACAGGGCCGTGAAGAACAGCAGCGTCTGTATAGGCACCGAATAGCTCGCGCCGCCCGCGCCGCTGCCGACCAGCAGCGGCAGGCTGGCACCCGCGCCCGGCTGCTGCTGGGCCCAGGCCGCACCGGCCGCCCACAGGCCGGCCATGAGCAGCGCACCACGCAATGACTTACGCATGATCACCCTCAACCGGCCGAGCCGCCTGCGCACGCGCGGCCGTCATCTCGGCCGCGAAGCCGCCGCCATCGGAAGATGCGGCGGGCAGCACATGCAGGCAGTTGATCTGCTGCGCCGTCACCCCGAGCACCAGCAGCGTGCGCTGCCGGGGCGCGCCCACTTCCACCGTGACCACGCGCGCCTGCGGCCCCACGGCCACGGCGGACAGCACGCGCGATGCGGCGCCCCCACCCGCCTGCAGGCCGGCGCGCTGCGGAAGACGCCGGATCAGCCAGGGCAGTGCCGCCAGCGCCGCGATCAGCAGCACGATCAGCGCCAGCGTCTGTGTCATGCCCATGCTAGCCACGGCTGACCCGGCGCAGACGCTCGGACGGCGTGACCACATCGGTCAGGCGGATGCCGAACTTGTCGTTGACGACCACCACCTCGCCCTGCGCGATGAGGTAGCCATTGACCAGCACGTCCATGGGCTCGCCCGCGAGGGCGTCGAGCTCCACGACCGAGCCCTGGGCCAGCTGCAGGATGTACTTGATGGGCACCTTGGTGCGGCCCAGCTCCACTGACAGCTGCACGGGGATGTCGAGCACCATGTTGATGTCGTGCACCTGGGCATCGCCATGGCCGAAGCTGCGCGCGGGCTCGCCCGACAGGGGGCCGCCCTGCTCGGCATCGACGGTCTGCGCCGTCGCGCTCTTTTGCTCCTCCAGGGCCTCGGCCCAGCCCGCGAACGGGTCGTCGGCGGCCGCGCCGCCCGGGTTGTCGTGATCGGACTCAGTTGACATGTTTATCTCCCGCCCAATGCGCGTCGTTGCCGCGCAGGCATTCCTCGATGCGGATCGCGTACTTGGTGTTGTGCGTTCCGTACTGGCATTCGAAAACCGGCACGCCCTCGATCGTGGCGCGTATGCGCGGCTCGCGTTCGAGCTCGATGAAGTCGCCCGGCTTCATCGCGAGCAGCTGCTCCACGGTGGCGTCGGCGCGCGCCAGCTCGGCCACCAGCGTGACTTCGGCGGCCTGAATCTCGCGCGTGAGCACCTTGACCCAGCGCCGGTCCACTTCAATCGCGTCGCCCTGCGTGGCCGAGTACAGCACGTCGCGTATGGGCTCGAGCGTGGCGTAGGGCATGCAGATGTGGATGGCGCCGGCCAGGTCACCGATCTCGAGCTGGAACGCCGTGGACACCACGATCTCGCTGGGCGTGGCGATGTTGGCGAACTGCGGCTGCATCTCCGAGCGCTGGTAGGACAGCTCCAGCGGGTAGATGCCATGCCAGGCCTTCTTGTATTCCTCGCAGATCAGGCCCACCAGGCGCTGGATCACGCGCTGCTCGGTGGCCGAGAAGTCGCGCCCCTCGATGCGCGTCTGGAACTTGCCAACGCCGCCGTACAAGGTGTCGATGATGCCGAAGAGCAGCGACGGCTCGCACACGATCAGGCCGCTGCCGCGCAAGGGGCGAATCGCGCAGATGTTGAAGTTGGTCGGCACCACGAGCTCGCGCAGGAACGCGTTGTAGCGCTGCACCGACACCGCGCCCACGGAGATCTCGGGGCTGCGGCGTATGAAGTTGAACAGGCCGATGCGGAAGTTGCGGGCAAAGCGCTCGTTGACGATCTCCATCGTCGGCATGCGCCCGCGCACGATGCGCTCCTGGCTGGAGATGTCGTAGTCGCGCACGGCGCCCGCCTCTATCTCCTCCTTGACGGTCTTCTGGCTTTCGCCGGTCACGCCCTCGAGCAGCGCGTCGACCTCTTCCTGCGACAGAAAGGAATCGCTCACGGCATCCTCCCCTATTGAATGATGAAGCTCGAGAACAGCACCTGGCGCACCGGGTTGTCGTCCGCGCGGGAGCGGCGTGGCGCCACCTCGTCGTCCTCTAGCTCCTCCTCGTCGAGATCGCGCTGCACGGCGCGCCTGCGCGGCTTGGGCACGGAAAAGCCCAGGGGGTGGGAGACCTCACGGCGAATGTCCAGGGCCAGCTTTTCCTTGCCCTCGCGCGTCAGCAGCTCATCGGTCGTGCGCTGCGACAGCAGCAGCAGCACCTTGCTGCGGATGCTGGGCATGTAGGTCTTGACGAGCTCCGAGGTCTTGGCATCGGCGAGCTCCAGCGTAATGCCCACCTGGACGAACCGATCTCCACCGGGATCGGCCAGGTTCACCACCATGTTGTCCATGGGCAGAAAGGTGGGCGGCGTCTTGGGCAGGGCCGCCTGGGCCGAGGGCGCGCGTCCCTCCTCCTCATCGGCGGCGCCACGCTGGGCCAGCAGCAGCCAGGCCAGCGCGCCGCCGACCACCAGCAGCGCGACGAGCGCCAGCGCGACGATGATCAGCATCTTGTTCTTGGCCGGGGAGGCAGTGGATTCGGACACTTGGGGGCTTTCTCGGGCGGTGGCCACGTCGGACAGTCGGAGAGCACAGTGAACTTGCTCGATGGCCCATTATTTCCAAGCCCCCCCAAACCGATCGCCCGAATAGAGGCCCAAAACCGCGCATTTCATGCGCCCGCGGGCGCGCCCCGGCTCACACGAAGATGTCCAGGCTGCGCTCGCCCCGCCCGGCCACCGCTGGCAGGGCCCTCGGCGCCACGGGCTCCACCCGCACGCTCGCGCGCCGCCCGCCCGCTCGCCCCGGGTCGCGCTCTTCCTGACCGGAGCCTGCATCCTGGCGCCCACCGGTGCCCACGGTCATACCGGCGAGCTGCAAGCCCTGGCGCTCCAGCATGTCCTGCAGCTGGTCGCGGCCCGCGTCGAGCTGCTCGCGCTCTTGCGGCCGGTCGCTGCCCAGGCTCACATGGGCCTGGTCGCCCGTGAGTGCCACCTTGACTTCCACGGGCTGGCCCCCCTGATCCACGGTGACCGCCGCGTTCTGGGTCTTCTGGTGCACCCAGTAGGTGACCTGTTCGGTGAGCAGATCGGCCTGGGCGTCCGCCGCGCCGTCCTGGGCGAGCTGTCCGGGCTGGGCGGCATCGCTCGCGCCGGCCGGCCCTGGCTGCGCGGGCTGCTCGGGCACCACCATGGCCGCCACGTCGGGTTGGGCCGCATTTCCCATGCGTTGCCCGCCGCCTGCGGCGGACGGGCCCACGGCGGCCTCTGCGGCGCCGGGGGTGAGACTGGCCACATGCGCCTGGGCCTCCAAGCCGGTCAGCGGCTGCGCGACGGCCTGCGGGGCGGCGCGATCCATGCCCGGCGCAGCGGCCGCTTGAGCGGTCTGCAAGGCGGCCTGCGGCGGCATCGCCGGATCGGCGCCGGCCTGCACGTGCCGGCCACCGGCCATGCGACTCACGGCCATGGCTGGCGCCAGATCGGCAGCGCCCGCCATGGCGTCGCGCGGCGCAGACGCGCGCCCCACGCCACCACGCCCCATGGGCGCGGCGGGCCCTGCGCTCTGCGCCGTTCCATCGACCAGGGCCGCCTCGGCCGCGCCATCGAGCAGGGCGGTCTGTGCGACCAGGCTGTGCTGGCCGCGCCGGCCCAGCGTCGCCAACGGGTCACCCGCCGGCACATTGCCCGCGCCGTGCGGCGGCAGCGGCTGCGCCTGCAGCTGTGCCATCCAGGGCTGCAGCGCCGCCGCATCGGGCATGGCCACGGTCGGATCCTGGGCTTCGGCATCACCCGCGGCGCTGGTCGCCAGCGTCTGCAGCAGCATGGCAAAGCCGCCTGCCTGCTCCGGCGCACCATCGCCCTCGCGCGCCGCGCCGGCACGGCCGGCCACGCCGCGAGAGCCCTGTGCGCCCTGCGCACCCGTTTCCCGGGTCGAAGAAATGGCGGTCTTTTCCATCGCTGTCACTCCTGATCCACTGCACCCGTGCGGGTGGCGGCGCGCAGCGATGCGCGCTCATCGGTCTGTTTTTGTTCGCGGCGCTGCTGCTGCTGCGCCAGGTCGGCCCTGCGGCGCTCGAGCACCTTGCGCAGGCTGGCCAGGCGCAGCTCGGCCTGCAGCAAGGCCTGTCGAGCCTGGGCCACGCGCTGGTCCTGGCCGCTCAGCGTCTGCGTCTGCAGGCCGATGGCGTGGTCGAGCCGCCCCATGAACTGGTAGTGGTGGTGCATGACCTCGGGCTGCACCGCGGCGCCTGCCTTCGGCCCCCAGCGCTGCTGCGTCTCGGCCGCGTAGCCGGTGAGCTGATCGAGCTGCGCCTGCGCAGCCTGACGGGCGCCCTGCACGCTGGCCAGCGTCTGTCGCGCGGCGTCGCGCCGGCGCTCGGCCAGCTCGACGGCGACGACGAAGGCGTTGAGCGCGCTCATGCGGGTCAGCCTTCCAGCACCTGACCGAGCGCCGCGACGCATTCATCCATGGGCGCTGCCTCGCGCATGCCCTGCTGCAGAAAGCCCACCATGCCCGGCTGCAGGCGTATGGCCTCGTCGAGCTGCGGATCGGAGCCGGCCATGTAGGCGCCGACCTGGATCAGGTCGCGGCTCTTCTGGTAGCGCGAGTAGGTGGCGCGAAAGCCGCGCGCGAGGTCGAAATGCGCCTGCGACACCACGTTGTGCATCACGCGCGAGGCCGACTGCTCGATGTCGATCGCCGGGTAATGGCCGCTTTCCGCGAGCGCGCGAGAGAGCACGATGTGCCCATCGAGAATCGCGCGCGCCGCGTCGGCGATCGGGTCCTGCTGGTCGTCGCCCTCGGACAGCACGGTGTAGAACGCGGTGATCGAGCCCACGCCATTGAGGCCGTTGCCGCTCCTCTCGACCAGCGCCGGCAGCTTGGCAAAGCAGCTCGGCGGGTAGCCCTTGGTGGCCGGCGGCTCGCCGATGGCCAGCGCAATCTCGCGCTGCGCCATGGCGTAGCGGGTGAGCGAGTCCATGAGCAGCAGCACATGCCGTCCCTGGTCACGAAAATGCTCGGCGATCGCCGTGGCGTAGGCCGCGCCCTGCATGCGCAACAGCGGCGGGGCATCGGCGGGCGCGGCCACGACCACCGCGCGGCCGCGGTCCTCCTCGCCGAGGATGTCCTCGACGAACTCCTTGACCTCGCGCCCGCGCTCGCCGATCAGGCCGACCACGATGACATCGGCCCGGGTGTTGCGCGCCATCATGCCCAGCAGCACCGACTTGCCCACACCCGAGCCGGCAAACAGCCCCAGCCGCTGGCCGCGCCCCACGGTGAGCAGCGCGTTGATGGCGCGCACGCCGGTATCGAGCGGTTCGCGCACGGGGTCGCGCTCCATGGCGTTGATGGGACTGCGGTCCATGGGCAGGGCCGTCACGCCCGTGAGCGGCCCGCCATGGTCGAGCGGCAGGCCCTGCGAGTCCACCACACGCCCGAGCAGGCCATCGCCCAGGGGCAGGCGCAGCACGCCCGTGCTCGTGTCCACCGGCTCGGCCATGGCGGCGCCCAGGCGCGGCGCCGGCACATAGGCGGCGGCCGGCGCCACGCGGGCGCCACTGGACAGGCCGTGGATGTCGCCCGCGGGCATCAGAAACGCCTTGTCGCCGGCAAAGCCCACAACCTCGGCCAGCACGGGCTCCTGCCCGTTCATCTGCACCTGGCATTGCGCGCCCACGGGCACGCGCAGGCCCGCGGCCTCGAGCACCAGTCCCGTCAGGCGCGTGAGCGTGCCGCGTGCCTCGAGCGGCGGCTGCGCCGCCATGCGGCCGCGCGCCTCGGCCATGAAGCCGGTCCAGGCGCTGGCAGGCTCAATCGGCATCGGCGCCCTCCTCGCGCCAGGCGGCGCTCAGGCCCAGGGCCGCGATGGCGCGGCGCCAGCGCTTGTCCATGGTGCCGTCGATGACCATGCCCGCACTCTCCACCAGGCAGTCGCCGGCCTGCACTGCGGGGTCCGGCTGCCATTCGATGCGGGGGGACGAGAACTCCTCGCGCAGCGGCTTTTCCAGGGCTGCCCAGTCGGCCGGGTTCAGGCGCACGGTCGCGGGACGGTTCTCGGCGGCCAGCATGGACAGCGCCTCGCGCACCACGGGCAACATGGCCTGGGGCGCGGCCACCTCGCGCCGCACCACCTGGCGCGCGATGTCGCAGGCCAGCTGCAGCACCTCCTGGGCCATGGTCTGCTGCAGGCCGGCCAGGCTGGCCTCGAGCGCCTGCGCCACGGCCGCCAGCCGGGCCGCTGCCTCGCGCCCCTGGCCCGCGATGTAGTCGTCCATCTGCTGCTGCGCGGCCAGGCGCGCCTGCTGCTCACCCTCGGCGAGGCCGCGCGCATGTCCTTCGTCATGCGCCTGCTGCAGCAGGGCCTGCTGCTCGGCCTGTTCGGCCTGCGCGGCCGCGTCATCGGCCGTGGGCGCGGGCTCGTCGACCAGCAGCGGGCGCGGCGGCACCAGGGGCCGCAGCGTGTCCGCGCCATGCACGTCGCCGAACTCCCAGCGCATGACGTCGCCGATCTCCTCGCGCGGGATGAAGCGGGTGTAGCGGTTAGACGAAGGCATCGTCGCCTCCGCCGCTCAGCGCGATCTGGCCCTCGTCGGCCAGGCGGCGCACGGTCTTGAGGATCTCGCGCTGCTGCGCCTCGACCTCGGACAGACGCATGGGGCCGCGCGACTCCAGATCTTCGCGCATGGCAGCGGCCGCGCGCGTGGACATGTTGGCGAGGATCTTGTCGCGCACCTCGGGCTGCGCGCCCTTGAGGGCCACGACCAGGGTCTCGGAGGCCACCTCGCGCAGCACGGTCTGGATGGAGCGGTCGTCGAGCTTGGCCACGTCGTCGAAGATGAACATCTTGTCCATGATCCTCTGCGCCAGATCGATGTCGACGCCGCGAATCGCATCCAGCACCGCCGTGTCCATGCCCGAACCCATGAGGTTGATGATGTTGGCGGCCGCCTGCACGCCGCCGAGCGAGCTCTTGCGCACCTTGTCGCCGCCGGCCAGCACCTTGAACAGCACCTCGTTCAGGTCCTTGAGCGCCGTGGGCTGTATGCCCTCGAGGGTGGCGATGCGCAGCATGACCTCGCCGCGCTGGCGTTCGGTCAGCTGGGCCAGGATGCCGGACGCCTGATCGGGCTCGAGATGCACGAGGATGGCGGCCACGATCTGCGGATGCTCGTTGCGCAGCAGCTCGGCCACGGACAGCGGGTCCATCCATTTCAGGCTCTCGATGCCCGAGACGTCCCCGCCCTGCAGGATGCGGTCTATGAGCAGCGCGGCCTTGTCGTCCCCGAGCGCGCGCTTGAGCACGGCGCGCACGTAGTTGCCCGTGTCGGAGACCAGCAGGCTCTGCGCCGCGGCCTCGTTCGTGAAACGGGTGATCACCTCGTCCACCTTGTCCCGGGAGACGGTGCGCATGCGCGCAATGGTCTCGCCGAGCTTTTGCACCTCCTTGGGCGAGAGATGCTTGAAGACCTCGGCGGCCTCCTCCTCGCCCAGGGACATCAGCATGATGGCCGCGTCGTTCAGTCCCTGTTCATCCATACCAGTCTCATGCTCCGCAATGGGTGGGGGTCACTCGCCGTTGACCCAGGTCTTGAGGATGGCGGCCACGGCCACGGGGTTGTCGCGCGCGAGCTTGCGCGCCTCCTCCAGGCGCAGCTGCTCCGCCGTGGGCTGCAGCTCCTCGGCCGACGCGGGCGCCGGCAGCGCGGGGCGCTCCAGCTCATCGGCCGCCAGGGCGTGCAGCTGGCCACCCTGCACCGGCGCGGCCGCCCGCTGCCTGCCCTTGATCAGCGGGCGCACCAGGCCCAGCAGCAGCAGCGCCACGGCCAGGGAGATGCCCACGGGCCAGCCCAGGGACCGGGCCAACTCCACGACCTCGGGCTGCTTCCACAGCGGCAGCTCGGCCGCGGGCGCCTCGGTGACCAGAAAGGGGGCGTTCATCAGATTCACCGAGTCGCCGCGCTCCCGGTTGAAGCCAATGGAATCGCGCACCAGGGCCGTCATCTGTTCGAGCTGCTCGGGCGACAGCGCCTTGGCCACCGGCGGCTTGCCCGGCTCCTCGCTCACGCTCTGGTAGTTGACGACCACGGCGGCGTTCACGCGCTTGATGGCGCCGGCGCCGCCGCGCGTCACGCGCGTGGTCTTGTCCACCTCGTAGTTGGTGATGGATTCGCGCTTGCCCGCGGCGCCGCCCTGCGCCCCTGCCTGCTGCGCATTGGCGGCCGTGGGCGGCGGGTTGGCCCCGTTGATGGGCGCGGTGGAGTTCTGCGGCGGCTGATTGCTCACGGCGCCGGGAACGCCCGTGGGCGGCAGCGCGGACTTCTCGCCCATGCTCTCCACGATCTGCTGGCTGCGCACGGCGCTCGAGTCGGGCGACAGATTGGGGCGGTGCTGCTCGGAGGTGGACTCGGTCTGGCTGAAGTCCACCTCGGCCGTCACCTGGGCCTTCACATTGTTCTTGCCCACCACGGGCTCGAGCAGGTCGAGGATGCGGCGCGTGTAGAGCTGCTCGATCTGCTGCACATAGGCCAGCTGCTGCGCGTCCACGCCGGCCCGGTCACTCGCCTCGGGCGACTGCGACAGGAGCTTGCCCGTGTCGTCGAGCACGCTCACGGCCGAGGGCGCGAGCTCGGGCACGCTGGAGGCCACCAGGTGCACGATGCCCGCGATCTGCGCGCGGTCGAGCATGCGCCCCGGGTACAGGCCGAGCAGCACCGAGGCCGAGGGCTTTTGCTGCTCGCGGAAAAAGCCGTTCTGATTGGGCAGCGCCAGGTGCACGCGCGCGCTCTGCACCGAGTCCAGCGCCTGGATGGAACGCGTGAGCTCGCCCTCGAGCCCGCGCTGGAAGTTGAGCCGCTCCTGGAACTGCGTCACGCCGAAGCGATTGCTCTCCATGAGCTCGAAGCCCGTCACCGAGCCCTTGGGCAGACCCTGCGTGGCCAGGCGCAGGCGCACGTCGTGCACGCGCTCGGCCGGCACCATGATGGCGCCGCCGCCCTCGGTGTATTTGTAGGGCACGTTCATCTGCGCCAGCTGGGCCACGATGGCGCCGCCATCCTTGTCGTTCAGTCCCGAGAACAGCACCCGGTACTCGGGCTGACGGCCATAGAAGAACATGGCCGCCAGCACGGCCAGCACCAGGAGCGCCGCGGCGCCCAGGCGCAGGCGCGCGCCGCGGTCCAGCGCGCTCAGCCGCTGCTGCCAGCCGGCGCTGGCGGCGGGAGGCGGTGTGACGGGGACTTCGGCAACTGCAGACATCGGGCTCTTCCACAAAAGGGCGGTCGCCAGACGGGACTCTGGCGCTGCGGCGATTATTGAAGTCCCCCCCGCGCCCGTTCGGTGGATAAGCCGCCCCTTTGGCCATCATTTCCCCCATCTGGCACGGCCCCGGATGCCTACGATCGCTGCATCCTGCAACCCCTGCCCGATTCACCATGGACCTGCGCATCTCCAGCACCCCGAACCCACTGACCGGCACCGAGTTGGCCCGCCGCGTCATGGCGCCGCAGCCGGCCGCGCAGGAGGTGGGCTTCTCCACCGCCTTCAGGAACGCCCTGCAGGCGGTCAGCGCCGCCCAGGAACAGGCCAGCGGCCTGCAGCGCGAGGTGCAGCTGGAAAACCCCAGGGTGAGCATCGAGGAGACCATGGTCGCCGTGCAAAAGGCGCAGATCGGCTTCCAGGCCACGCTGCACGTGCGCAACCGCATGGTGCAGGCCTATACCGACATCATGAACATGCAGGTCTGAGTCCGGCCGCCGCCATCGCCGCGCGGGCTGCAGAAGCCACTTCAACACACTTATTTTTATAGCTGCCAGCGCTTTATTCATAAGCGCTGCAACCATATTTTGCCTGTAGGTACTGCCACCCGGAGCACAGGCGCTGTCACATCCCAGGAACCGGGCACGACAAAGAAAAAAGGCCGGCCACCTCACGGTGCCGGCCCCCAGCCTTGGACTCGTCCACGCGGCACCACCACGCCGCGGCAGGTACTTCAGTGCATCACCTGCAGCTGCCCTTCAAACCGTTGCTCGAACTGCGCCATCCAGGGCTCGGCAAGGATGCGGATCTGCGCATCGTTGCGCAGTATGCGCTGCATGATGCGCGCCTTCTCCTTGCGCTGCTCGGGCTCCAGCTGCTGCTGCCGAGACTGGTAGCGCAGCTGTTCGATGAGCACCGCACAGGCGCCCTCGCAGCGCATCACCTCGTCCCAGTCCTTGAGGCGCGCGGCCTCCAGCATGCGGGCGCTGCTGCTCTCTATGGCCTTGTAGTAGTCGATCAGCATCTCGGGCATTCTCAGGCCTCCATCAGCGCGGGCTGCGCCACTTCGTTGGCGGCAGCGTTGCCGTTCTTCATTTCGTTCCAACCCTGCGCAATGGGAGCGATCAGTCGCGCCACCTCCTGCAGCATGGCATCGTCATTGCGCACATTCGCCTGGATAAGGCGAGCCAGACAGTATTCATACACCGCGCCCAGGTTTTCCGCCAACGCGCCGCCTGCCTTGCGGTCCAGCGCCGTCATCAGACCTTCCTCCAGAATGCGCACGGCCTTGGCAATGCCGTTGCACTTGGCTGCCACGTCACCGCGCGCGAGCGCGCCGCGGGCGTTGGCAATGGCACCCAGCACACCTTCATACAACAGACTGACCAGTTGGTGCTGATCAAAGCTGCGCATGCTGGTTTCGATGTTGATGCGCTGGTAGGCCGACGCGGCACGGGGATTCATGGCGGTGAACATGGCGTTGATCCTTGGGCTTGGCTTGGTGTTCAATTTATCGGCAGTACGCCGTCAAACTGAAGGCCCTCGCTAGGACTTGTTCCAGGTCGTCACCTGCTGCGAGATGTAGGAATTGAGGGCGTTGAGCGACGCCATCTTGGTATCCAGGGCCGTGTAGCGCTGCGTGAGGCTCTTCTCCAGGCGCTCGGCACGGTCCGTGATGCGCTCGATTTCCCTGGCGTTGACCTTGAGCGCGCTCTCATAGGTCTTGGTCTTGGTGGCAAAGAAGCCATCGCTGGCCAGCAGCTTGTCCGTCATGGCCTTGAACTTCTCGGCAAAGCCGTCGTTGCTGCCGCCGTCATCGGAGCCTCGAAAGAACTCCTTGACCGCGTCGGGGTCTTCCATGGCCTTGTTGAACTTGGTCACATCAAGCTCCAGCGAGCCATCAGGGCTCACATTGCCCGAGCCCAGGCCACCCGCCGACACCACACCCACGGCCGACAGGTTGCGCAAAGCGCCAGACTCATTGACCGACTGCAGTGCCAGGCGCAGCGTGTTCTGCAGCGCCGAAACTGTGGAGTCACCCTGCAGCAGGCCCGCGGTCTGAGTCTCCTTGTCGTACTTCATGGATTCGTTCAAGGCGCTGTTGACCGCGTTGTAGGCCGCCACAAAGGCCTCGACATTCTTCTTGACCGCCGAGTCATCCTTCTGCACGGTGATGGTCACCGGCTCGGTCGTCACCCTGGTCGCGGTAAAGGTCACTCCCGCCACCGCGTCGGCAAAGGCGTTGGTCTGCGAGCTCACGGCAATGCCATTGACCGTGGCGCTGGCGTTCTTCGCATATTCGGTGCTGCCGCCCGTCACCAGGCGCGAAAGGCCGGCAGCGTCACCATTGTCGCCATCGGCGTCAGTCACGCTCAAGCTGTAGCCCGCAGCCTCGCCCGTGGCGTTGCTGCGCAGCAGCAGACGCTCACCGGTGCCGTCGTTGAGCACGGTGGCGGTCACACCGGCCTTGGCACCATTGATCTTGCTCGCCACGTCTGACAGGGTATCCGTAGCGCTGACCTCTATGTTCACGGCGGCGGCGCTGCCCGCGGCAAAGGTCTTTGGCTCACCCGCCCAGCTGCCGACTTGCACCGTCAGCGTGCCCGCACCCACGGGCTGCTTGGCCGGCTGCAGCGACGCTGACATCGAGGACTGCGCCGACGCGAGGTTCTGCACCTGCACGCTGAAGGACGTGGCGGCCGCGCCACCCACGGCACTGACGGAGACGGACTCGGCGTTGGAGGACGAGGCCTTCACCCCGTTCCAACCCGTGACACTGGTCAGCTTGCCGGCCGCATCGGCCAGCGTCGACACCAGCGATTTGAAGTTTCCGAAGGCAGACACCTTGGAGTTGGTCAGTGCCGCCTGCTGCTGCAGGCCGCCGGTCTTGGTGATGGGCAGCTTGACCGCATCCACCGAGGCCTTGATGAGCGCATTCACGTCCACGCCGCCGCCCAAACCGATGCCGATGGATGAAAAACTGGCCATGTGCTACCTCCGTGTCTGTGTCCGCACCATCGCATGACACCCAAGATTGTCCGGCGCCCAAGGCCATGGCATGGCGCCGAAAAGCGAGACAGAAAGCCGCCAATCCCCGGCGTTCCCCCTGGCTGCGGGTCTTCGATTCCTGAATGGCAAACGCGGCGACGAGAGCACCCGCCGCCGCGCCTACAAAACCATGGGGGCAGCCGCCACGCCGCCGCCCCCTTTGCCGCATCAACGCAGCAGCGACAGCACGCCCTGGGGCAGCTGGTTGGCCTGGGCCACCATGGCGGTGCCGGCCTGCTGCAGGATCTGGGTGCGCGACAGGTTGGCGGTCTCGGAGGCGAAATCCGCATCCTGGATGCGGCTGCGCGAGGCCGACATGTTCTCGCCCGAGGTCTGCAGGTTGTTCACCGCGGTCTCAAAGCGCGACTGCAGGGCACCGAAGCTGGCACGCTGGCTGTTCACGGCGGCCAGGGCCGAGTCGATGATCTTCAGGGCCTTGGTGGAGCCGTCCACCGTCGAGACGTCGATCTGGTTAACCGAGTTCAGCTTAGACGCGGCCGACGTGCCGGGGAATACATCCACCGCTGGCGCCGTGGCAGGTGTAGCCACCGCGGTGCTGAAGCCCTTGTCGGAACTCAGCTCCACCGTGCCCATGGTGGTTGCACCAAACCCCCCAATCGCAATGCCCGTTTGCGCGGCTCCGAAGCCGCTTGCCTGAGAGGCATCAGCGGCCGCAAGGGAAAACGTAGCCGCCGCATTCGCAGAGTTGTTCACCAACCGAATGTTGTCCCCTGCCTCATTTGTCAGCGTTATCTTGCCGTTGTCCAGCTTGGCAGTAACGCCAGTTTTAGACGACACATCGTTGATCGCCTTCACTGCTTCATCCAAACCTCCCGCAGCAGAAACGCTGAAAGTCACATTAGCCGCCGTTGTGTTACTGGAGGTAATTGCCAACGAATAGGACTCACCCGCTGCTAGAGCCGACAGTTGCGACACATTGCGAGCCGATGCCGTGACGCCCGTCTTGTCTGCCTGCGCATTCACTTTGGCCGCCACCTGCGCGGCGCTGTCATTGGCCCCTAGCGTCACCGTTGCCTTCTCCAGGCCATTGATATCGACAGAAGTACCTATCGCGGGTGCAACTGCAGTACCTGCGGTGGCATCCTTCACTGCCTGCCCTTTGGACTGCATAAGTTGCGCACCATAGGTGGTGGTGCGGAAGTTGCCCGTCGTCGCCGTAATCGTCTGATTGGCGTTCGCCCCCACCTGGAAGGTGGCCGAGCCAAACGAGCCGTCGAGCAGCTTCTGGCCGTTGAACTCCGTGGTCTGGGCGATGCGGTCCATTTCCGACAGCAGCTGGCCCACCTCGGCCTGGATGGCCTTGCGGTCGCTGGCAGAGTTGGTGGCGTTGGCCGACTGCACGGCCAGCTCGCGCACGCGCTGCAGGATGTCGCCCGAGCTCTTGAGCGCGCCTTCGGCCGTCTGCGCCAGCGAGATGCCGTCGTTGGCATTGCGCACGGCCTGGTTCAGGCCGCGAATCTGGCTCGTGAAGCGCTCCGAGATCGCCAGACCGGCGGCATCGTCCTTGGCGCTGTTGATACGCAGACCCGAGGACAGGCGCTGAATGGAGGTGTTGAGCGAGTTCTGGCTCACGCCCAGGTTGCGCTGGGCGGTGAGCGAGGCGACGTTGGTATTGATCGTGGATGCCATGGCAAATCTCCCGAAAGATTGGACTGAATACGGCGTTGCCGCCAGCTGGGCCCAGAACCGTCTGGCCGCAGCGTTCACAGTGCCCACCCAGGCTGCCTGTTGAACGGCGGGCCGTCACTTCTTGTTTCAAACGGCCCGTTGCATGTGTTTTCGGGCCGCGCCGGAAAAACTTTAGGCCCTGCCGATGAATCCAGGGATTGAGCTGTTTTTGCGCCGTTTTTCGAGGCAACGCTCCGACGACGGCCACCCACAATCACCCCATCGTTCCCGAACCGTTGGCCGCAGAACACTGCCCGTGCCGACACCGATGTTCGACCCCAGCCTCGCAGGAGATCCGCCATGGCATCCACGATCAATACCAACGTCGCCTCGCTCACCGCCCAGCGCAACCTGGGCGTGAGCCAGAACTCGCTCAACACCTCCATCCAGCGCCTGTCCTCGGGCCTGCGCATCAACAGCGCCAAGGACGATGCCGCCGGTCTGGCGATCTCCGAGCGCTTCACGGCCCAGATCCGCGGCCTGAACCAGGCAGCGCGCAATGCCAACGACGGCATCTCGCTGGCGCAGGTGGCCGAGAGCGCACTGGCCGGCGCAGGCAACATATTGCAGCGCGTGCGCGAGCTGGCCGTGCAGTCGGCCAACGCCACCAACTCGGCCAGCGACCGCAAGGCCATCCAGGCCGAGGTGGGCCAGCTGCTGTCCGAGCTCGACCGCATGGCCCAGACCACGGAATTCAACGGACAGAAGCTGCTCGACGGTTCGTTTGGCTCGGCCACCTTCCAAGTGGGGGCGAATGCCAACCAGACGATCACGGCGACCACGGGCAACTTCCGCACCGCGACCTATGGCACGCAGCTCAAGCAATCCGCGCCGGTCGCGGTCACTGCCACCGCTACGCCCACGGCATTGACGGGCACGTTCGACGTGGCCGGTCTGCAGACCAAGCCCGTGAATTTGTCGAACACCGACACCATGGCCACTGCCGCCGCCAAGATCAATGCCCTGACCGAGGCCACGGGCGTGAGCGCCACCGCACGCAACCAGGTCGAACTGACCGGCTTTGCCACGAGCGGCTCGTACTCCCTGGCCGTGATGGGCGACAACAGCACGCCCGCCAACGTGACCTTCAGCGTGAGCGCCGCCGGCGCCACGGCGGCCGGCCTGGCCGAAAGCATCAAGGCCTTCAACGACGTGTCGTCGCAAACCGGCATCACGGCCAAGCTCAATGCGGGCGGCAACGGCGTGATCCTGATCAACGAAACGGGCGCAGACATCCAGATCCAGAACAATTCTGCGGCGGGCAACACTATCTCCCTGGGCGCCTACAATGCCCCCGCCTCCGCGACCTCGGGCACGCCGACCTTCGCCACCGGCGTTGCGGCCGCCCCCGCCGGCGGCTACGCCACGGCGCGCGGCTATCTGGAGATGAACTCCGACAAGGGCTTCTCGATCGGCAACCTCACGGGCACACCGCCGGTGACAGCCAGCGCCTCGACACTGAACTCGGTCAACACCATCGACGTCTCCACCGTCGACGGCTCGACCAAGGCGCTGAAGATCATCGACTCGGCCCTGGCCGCCGTGAACGGCCAGCGCGCCAGCTTCGGCGCGCTGCAGGCGCGCTTTGAGACCGCCATCGCCAACCTGAACACCTCGTCGGAGAACATGTCGGCCTCGCGCAGCCGCATCCAGGATGCGGACTTCGCCCAGGAGACGGCCAACCTGTCGCGCACGCAGATCCTGCAGCAGGCGGGCACGGCCATGGTGGCCCAGGCCAACCAGATTCCGCAGGGCGTGCTGTCACTGCTTAAAGGCTGAGCATCCTCCCGATACGGCATCCACTCCGTTTGAGCAGCCTCGTTGACATGCGCCTCAAGTCGGACTGGCGGAAGCAGCGACATGCCAGGGGCGGCACCCGGTCAACAGACGCCACGTCGTTGCAGCAATCCACCCGCCAGCCAAGTTTCATTTCATTTTTATTGAGACAGTCCGATACATAGTCCAGGCACATCGCATTGCGCTGCGCCCGGCTGATCGCCTCTTCCCAGCTATCGTCACTGCGCAGCATGTTCGTCATCCTCGGCTACCTCATCACCTTCGGCTGCGTCTTCGGCGTCTTCGTCGCCCATGGCGGCAACATCAAAGTGGTGCTGGAGGCGCTGCCCTTTGAGATGATCACCATCGGCGGTGCCGCCGCGGGCGCCTTCGTGGTGAACAACCAGCCCAAGGTGCTCAAGGCCACCATGGCGGCGCTGCCGCAGCTGCTCAAGGGCGGCAAGTACACCAAGGCGCGCTACATGGAGCTGCTGGCCATGCTCTACGAGATCCTGCAGAAGGCGCGCAAGGAGGGTCTGATGGCCATCGAGGCCGATGTGGACGCGCCCAAGGATTCGGAAATCTTCAAGAAATTCCCCACCGTGGGCACAGACCACCATGTGCTGGAGTTCACGACCGACTATCTGCGCATGATGGTCTCGGGCAACCTCAACGCGCACGAGATCGAGGCGCTGATGGACAGCGAGATCGAAACCCATCACCAGGAGGCGCACGCCCCCGTGGCGGCACTCACGCGGCTGGCCGGCGCGCTGCCGGCCTTCGGCATCGTGGCCGCGGTGCTGGGCGTGGTGAACACCATGGGCTCGGTGGGCCAGCCCCCGGCAGTGCTGGGCGGCATGATTGCCTCTGCCCTGGTGGGCACCTTCCTGGGCATTCTGCTGGCCTATGGCGTGGTGGAGCCGCTGGCCGGGCTGCTGGAACAGAAGGCCGAGGATGCGGGCAAGGAGTTCGCCTGCATCAAGTCCACGCTGCTGGCCAGCATGCAGGGCTACAACCCCGCCACGGCCATAGAGTTCGGCCGCAAGGTGCTGTTCTCTGGCGACCGGCCGAGCTTTTCCGAGCTGGAAAACCACGTCAAGGGCAAGAAATAAGGCGCACAGCCCACGCACACCATGGCCGAGAAAAAGCTCCAGCCCATCATCATCAAGCGCATCAAGAAGGGCGGCCACGCCGCCCATGGTGGCGCCTGGAAGATTGCCTACGCCGACTTCGTTACGGCCATGATGGCCTTCTTTCTGCTGATGTGGCTGCTGGGCTCCACGGCCAAGGGAGAGTTGCAGGGCATTGCGGCGTACTTTGCCTCGCCGCTGAAGGTCTCGATGCAGGGTGGAGATGGCGCGGGCAACAGCTCCAGCATCATCCCCGGCGGCGGCAATGACCTGTCCAAGGTGCATGGCCAGGTGCGCCGTTCGGACTCGGAGAGCCAGAGCAATCTGCGCAGTATCGACACCGTGCGTGCCGAGCGCGCCCGGCAGGACGCGCATCGCATCCGGACGCTGCAGGCCAAGATCGATGCCCTGATCACGGAAAACCCGCGCCTGAACGAATACCGCTCGCAGATCCGCATCGACGTGACGCCCGACGGACTGCAGATCCAGATCGTGGACGACCAGAACCGCCCCATGTTCGACAGCGGTAGCGCCCTGGTCAAACCCTATATGCGCGACATATTGCGCGAGATCGGCGCGGCCCTGGGCGGTGTCGAGAACCGCATCAGCCTGGCCGGCCACACCGATGCCGCGCCCTATGGCAATGGTGATCGCGGCTACAGCAACTGGGAGCTGTCGGCCGACCGGGCCAATGCCTCGCGCCGCGAGCTCGTGGCCGCGGGCATGCCCGATGACAAGCTGGGCCGCGTGGTCGGCCTGGCTGCGAGTGATCTGCTGGAGCCCGACAACCCGCGCGCACCGACAAACCGGCGCATCACCATCACCGTGCTCACGCACGAGGCCGAGGAACGCCTGATGGGCAGCAGGAACGCCCCGCCCACGACACCCACGGCCAGCACGGAATCGCCCGTTCTTTCTGACAAAATACCCGGCAATTAGTAACCAGATGTTCTAGTTGCCATCGCACTGCTCCACCATGACTCCCCACCCATTCCGAAAGGGTCCCTCGTGTCCTCTGCCCTTCGTTTCCTGATCGTTGACGATTTCTCCACCATGCGGCGCATCGTCCGCAACCTGCTCAAGGAGAGCGGCTTCGCCGACGCCGACGAGGCGGAGGATGGCGTGGTGGCGCTGCACAAGCTGCGCAACGGCAAGTTCGACTTTGTCGTGACCGACATCAACATGCCGAACATGAACGGCTTCCAGCTGCTCTCCGAGATCAAGAAGGACGACAAGCTCAAGCATCTGCCGGTGCTCATGGTCACGGCCGAGGCGCGCAAGGAAGACATCGTGGCCGCCGCGCAGGGCGGTGCGGCCGGATACATCGTGAAGCCTTTCACCAAGGCCACGCTGGAGGAGAAGGTGACGCTGATCCTCAAGAAACTGGGGCTTTGATCATGGCGGCCGAGGATCCAGCCCTGGTGCCAGCGGCAAGTGCCGAAGATGTGCATCAGAAGATCGGTCTGCTCACGCGGCAGCTGCATTCGGCGCTCAACGAGCTCGGCTTTGCCGATGCGCTGCGCGGCAGCATGGGCGAGCTGCCCGATGCGCAAAGCCGCCTGTCCTACATCGCGCGCCTCACGGGCGAGGCGGCCGAGAAGGTGCTCGGCCGTGTCGAACAGGCCAAGGCCCAGCATGACTACCTCGCCCACGAGACCGAGCGCGTGACCGCTTCCCTGATGGCCGACCCCGTGGCGGCCGTGGCCAAGGGGGAGGTCTACAACTTCCTCACGGACGTGCGACGCGTGACGCGAGAGGCCGACGCGCACCTGACCGAGATCATGATGGCGCAGGACTTTCACGACCTCACGGGCCAGGTGATTGCGCGCGTGGTCCATCTCGCGAACACCATAGAGCAGCAGCTCGTGCAACTGCTGATACAGACGGCGCCTGCGGGCACCAACCCCGCACCCAGCGCCGCGCCGCCGGTGCGCGAGGGGCTGCAGGGCCCCGTGGTCGAGCCCGACAGCACACCCGACGTGGTCACCAGCCAGTCGCAGGTGGACGATCTGCTGGCCAGTCTGGGCTTCTGAGCGGCCGAGCGCGGCCAGCCGCGGCCATGCGTCACGCGGGCGGCCGCGCGGCCCGATCAATAGCCGCCTCCATACCCCTTTTTTCGGGCTTTAGACCGCGGCCGAGCTCCCGACAATGGCCATGACTATCAGGTCATGCCGCCATGAGCTCCAGCCAAGACAAGCAACTCCCCGCAACCGAGCGCAAGCTGCAGAAGGCGCGCAGCGACGGCCAGGCCGCGCGCTCGCGCGATCTGTCGCACCTGGCCATCCTGGGGGTCGGGGCGCTGGCACTGCTGGTGCTGGCCCCCTGGTTCGTGGAATACCTGCAGCGCATGCTGCGCCAGCAGCTCGCGTTCGATGTGGCGACGGTGCAGGCCACGGGCCAGATGCTCACGCGGCTGCAGACCGTGGCCGTCGTGGGCGTGCTCGCCAGCCTGGCGTTTGCCCTGCTCACCAGCGGCGCCGTGCTGCTCAGCAGCGTGGGTGCCGGAGGCTGGATCTACAGCCTCAAGCCCATCACGCCGCAGTTCAACCGGCTCAACCCCCTGTCGGGCTTCGCCAACCTGTTCTCGAAGCAGCAACTCACCAACGTGTCCAAGATGGTGCTGATGACGGGCATTCTGAGCGCCGTCGCCTGGCAATACATGAGCGGCAGCATAGAGAGGATGGCCGCCCTGGTGCTGCAGCCCTCGCCCTTGTCCCTCGCCCATGCGGGGCAATGGATCATCTCGGGCATGGCGCTGCTGCTGCTGGTGGTGTTCGTGTTCGCCGTGGCCGACGTGCCGCTGCAGGCCTTCTTCTTCAAGCAGCGCCTGAAGATGAGTCACGAGGAGGTCAAGCAGGAGCACAAGGAATCGGACGGCAACCCCCAGGTCAAGGGCAAGCTGCGCCAGAAGGCGCGCGAGATCGCCGACCGCGCGAGCATGGCCGCCGTACCCAAGGCCGACTTCGTCGTGATGAACCCCACGCACTACGCCGTGGCCCTCAGGTACGACGAGGCCACCATGGGCGCGCCCCAGGTCGTCTCCAAGGGCACGGACCTGCTGGCCTTCAGGATCCGCGAGCTGGCCGAGCAGCATGGCGTGCCGGTGCTGCAGTCGCCCATGCTGGCGCGCGCGCTCTACGCCCATGCAGAGCTCGAGCAGCCCATACCGACCCAGCTGTTCACGGCCGTGGCCCAGGTGCTGGCCTATGTGTACCGCCTCAAGGCCGCGCTGCGCGGCGAGGGCGCCATGCCCGGCGAACAGCCCGTGCCGGACGCCCATATCCCGGCCGAACTCGATCCGCACCACCAGATCCCCGCGCATGACGTGGCAGCAGCCACCGGCGCCCTCACCCCGGCAGGCAAGGCATGACGACATCCGCCCCTCTCGACACCATGCGGCAATGGGCCGCAAACCATGGCCAGGCGCTGCAGGGCCTGGCCGCACCGCTGCTGGTGGTCGCCATCCTCGCGCTGATGGTGCTGCCGATTCCGGCCTGGCTGCTCGACACCTTCTTCACGCTCAACATCGCCGTGGCGCTGATGGTGATGATGGTCTCGGCCTACATGCTGCGGCCGCTGGACTTTGCCGCCTTTCCCTCGGTGCTGCTGCTCACCACCTTGATGCGCCTGTCGCTCAACGTCGCGTCCACGCGCGTGGTGCTGCTCGAGGGCCACACCGGCCCGGGCGCGGCCGGTGCGGTGATCGAGGCCTTCGGCCATTTCCTGATCGGCGGCAACTTCGCCGTGGGTTTGATCGTCTTCGCCATCCTCGTCGTCATCAACTTCGTCGTCGTGACCAAGGGCGCGGAGCGCATCGCCGAGGTCTCGGCGCGCTTCACGCTCGACGCCATGCCCGGCAAGCAGATGGCCGTGGACGCGGATCTGAATGCCGGCCTGATCGACGAGAAGGAGGCCAAGCGCCGCCGCGCCGAGGTGCAGGAAGAGGCCAACTTCTTCGGCTCCATGGACGGCGCGAGCAAGTTCGTGCGCGGCGACGCCGTGGCCGGCATCCTGATCCTGCTCATCAACATCGTCGGCGGCTTCTGCATAGGCATGCTCTCGCACGGCCTGTCGGCGGGCGACGCGGCCAACAGCTACATCCTGCTCGCCGTGGGCGACGCGCTCGTGGCGCAGATTCCGGGCCTTCTGATCTCTGTGGCGGCCGCCATGGTGGTCTCGCGCGTGGGCAAGGAAAAGGACATGGGCCAGCAGATCGTGCAGCAGCTGTTCCTGTCCCCGCGCGTGCTCGGCGTGACGGCGGGCGTGCTGATCCTGCTGGGCCTGATACCCGGCATGCCCCATGCCGTGTTCCTCGTCATGGGCAGCGGGCTGGCCTGGGGCGCGTGGCTGCTGCTGAGGCACCAGCAGCAGGCTGCCACGGCCGAGCCCGAGGCGGCGCCCGCACCCGTCAGCGATGGCGAGGCCAGCTGGGACGACCTGCAGCCCGTCGATCTGCTGGGCCTGGAGCTGGGCTACCGCCTGATCGCCCTCGTGGACAAGAACCGCCAGGGCGATCTGCTCACGCGCATCAAGGGCGTGCGGCGCAAGTTTGCGCAGGAGGTGGGCTTTCTGCCGCCCGCCGTCCATGTGCGCGACAACCTCGAGCTCAAGCCCAGCGCCTACCGCGTGCTGCTGCGCGGCGTGGTCGTGGGCGAGGGCGAGGCCTTCCCCGGCATGTTCCTGGCCATCAACCCCGGCGGCATCAGCACGCCGCTGATCGGCACGCCCACCACCGACCCAGCCTTCGGCCTGCCCGCGCACTGGATCGACGCGGCGCAGCGGGAAGCGGCGCAAATGGCGGGATTTACGGTCGTTGATCCGGAAACCGTCATGGCCACCCATTTGTCACACTTGATGCAAGTGCAGGCCGCCAGGCTCCTGTCGCGCACCGAGGTGCAGCAACTCGTGGAGCATGTGGCCAGGCTGGCCCCCAAGCTCATAGAAGAAGTGGTTCCCAAGATGGTCTCGATCACGACGTTCCAGAAAGTGCTGCAGCTCTTGCTGGAAGAGGCCGTGCACATCCGCGACATCCGCACCATCATCGAGACCCTGGCCGAGCATGCCGCCAGCACGCAGGACCCCGCGGAGCTCGCGCGGCGCGTGCGCATCGCGCTGGCGCCGGCCATCGTGCAGCAGATCTACGGCCCGGTGCGCGAGCTCGGCGTGATCGCCATCGAACCCGGTCTCGAGCGCCTGCTGGTGCAGGCCCTCTCCAATGCCAACGCCCCGGCGCTGGACCCCGGCGTGGCCGACCTGCTCACGCAGAAGGCGGCCGAGGTGGCACTCAAGCAGGAAGAGCTCGGCATGCCCGCCTGCCTGCTCGTGCCCGACGCCATCCGCGGCGCCATCGCCCGCCTGGTACGCCGCGTGGCGCCGCGCCTGCAGGTGCTGGCGCACAGCGAGATCCCCGAGACCCACACCATCCGCATCGGCCCCATCCTCCAAGGCGCATCGTCATGAACATCAAACGCTTTATCGCCCCCACCGCCCGCGAGGCACTGGCCAAGGCGCGCATGGCCTTCGGCGAGGGCACGCTGATCCTCTCCAACCGCCCCACGGCCGATGGCGTGGAGGTCATGGCCACGGCGGAGGACGCGCTGTCCTCCAGCCTGCAGGGCGAGGCCGCACCGGCGGCCGGCAGCCGGCTGCAGGAGCGCGCCGACGACATGGCCGCGACGAGGCCGGTCCGCAGGCCGCAGGAAGCACCCCGCCCGGCGCCCGAGTCCGGCGCACGCAGCATCGTCGCCAAGGACACCGAGCAGCTGGCCATGAGCACGCTGTCGTTCCAGGACTATGTGCGCGAGCGCATGCTGCGCCGCCGCCACGAGGCGCTGCATGGCGGCGCCGGCGCGCTGGCCGAGCGCGCTGCGTTCGAGCGCGTCGCTTCCCAGCCGGCTTTCGAGCGCGCCGTCGAGCCCCCGATGCGGCCGGCTGCGCCCCAGCCCCAGCCCATGTCCGTGGTGCGCCACAACCCGTTGCGCGGCATGCATGCGGCTCTCGGGGCCGAGCAGCTCGCGCCGCGCCGCGCCGAGCCCGTGGCGGCACCGGCCCCCACCCTGGCCGCGGGCGCGGGCCAGCAACACCTGATGAAGGAGCTGCAGTCCATGCGCGAGCTCATCGAGGAGCGCTTCAACACCCTGGCCTGGCTGGGCCAGGCCCGGCAGAACCCGATCCAGTCGCAGCTCATGCTCAAGCTCATACGCGCGGGCTACTCGCCCGCGCTCGCGCGCGCGCTGCTCGAACACCTGCCCGAGCAGATGGCCGCGGCCGATGCCGTGCGCTGGCTCATGGAGGTGCTCGAGCGCAACCTGCGCACCGACGCGCAGCAGGCGCCCATCTACGAGCGCGGCGGCATCTACGCCCTGGTGGGCGCGACCGGCGTGGGCAAGACCACCACGGCCGCCAAGCTGGCCGCGCTGTGCGCGCGCGTGCACGGCCCGGGCAGCATCGGACTGATCACGCTGGACACCTACCGCGTGGGCGCCCACGAGCAGCTGCGCAGCTATGGCCGCATGCTGGGCGTGGTGGCCCATCTGGCGCATGACCGCGCCGCGCTGCAGGACCTGCTGGGGCTGCTGGCGGGCAAGAGGATGGTGCTCATAGACACCACGGGCGTGGCCCCGCGCGACCCGCGCCGGCGCGAGCTGCTCGAGGTGCTGGACCTGCCCGAGGTGCAGCGCCTGCTGGTGCTCAACGCCAGCAGCCATGGCGACACGCTGGACGATGTCTTCGGCGCGTTCAAGACCGGCGGCGCACAGCAGGCCATCCTCTCCAAGGTGGACGAGGCCGTGAAGCTCGGGCCCGCGCTGGACGCGCTGATCCGCCACCAGATGGAGCTGCGCGGCGTGACCAACGGCCAGCGCGTGCCCGAGGACTGGGAGCGCGCGGACGCGCAGCGCCTCGTCGCCGCCTCCATGCGCAGCCGCACCAGCTCGGCCTTCGACCCCAAGGAGGCCGAGCTCAACTTCTTCTTCTCGCCGGCCACCGACGCGACCGCCGACCAAGGACTGCCCCATGTTGCTTGACTCCGTCGTTCACCAGGCTCAGGGCCTGCACAGCTACACCCCGCGGCGCGAGCTGCGTCTGCTGCCCGTGGTCGCACCGCCCGAGGATGGTCCATGGCTGGAGCTGCTCTGGCAGCTCTGCGCCCACCTGCAGCGGCTGGGCTACCCCGTGGCCGTGCTCGACGGCACGGCCCTGGAAAGCCACCACAGCCCGGGTCTGGCGCAGCTGCTGGGCGCCCGGCCCTGGCCCGGTGCGCAAGGTCTGGACGCCGGTGCCGCGCACGACCTGTCGCTGGCCGTGCTGCCCGCCGCGCGCGGCCTGGCCTGGCTCGCGGACCGGGCCCAGCTCGGTGACGACGGCGTGCTGCAACGCCTGCAGCCGCTGCTGCGCGCCTATGCGGCCGTGGTGCTCTACGCCCCGGCCGAGCGGCTTGCACCGCTGCTGCTGGGCAGCGCCAGCATTCCGCTGGTCATGACCGGCCCGGGCGCGCAGGGCATGGTGCGCAGCTACCGCCAGCTCAAACATCTGGCGCTGCATGCGGGTGTGCGCTGCACGGTCGCGGCCGTCGTGCCGCCCCAGGCCGCCGCGCAGCCCCACCAGACGGCGCAGGTCCTGGCCACTCTGCAGCGCAGTGCCCACAGGCATCTTGGGCTGCAGGTCCACACCACGACCGTGGCGACCCACAGCCCCAGGGAGATACAGCGTCTCGCCCTGCAGCTCATGGAGAACACCGTCCTGCTCGATTGCGCCATGCCACTGCAGCCGGCCCATGACGCCCCAGCCCATGCCAACGCCCGTACCTGGAGCCATTGAAGCGATGTACACCGCCAAAGGCCAGCTCAACCGCGACGCCATGTTCCACCAGCATGTGCCGCTGGTGCGGCGCATCGCCCATCACATGATTGCCAAGCTGCCACCGAACGTGGAGCTCGACGACCTGATCCAGGTCGGCCTGATCGGCCTCAATGACGCGCTCTCGCGCTACGAGGCGTCGCAGGGCGTGCAGTTCGAGACCTTCGCCAGCCAGCGCATACGCGGCGCCATGCTCGACGAGCTGCGCGACGGCGACTGGATGAGCCGCGGCGCACGCAAGAGCCAGAAGGACATAGAGCAGGCCCTGCAGCGCGTGGAGCAGCGCCTCGGGCGCAGCCCCCTGGAGTCGGAAATCGCCGCCGAGCTGGGGCTGAGCCTGCAGGACTATCAGGCGCTGCTGGGCAAGGTGCGCGGCACGCAGCTCGTGTATCTGGAGGACATGACCGGCAGCGACGAGGGCGACGAAGGCTTTCTGGACCGCCATGCGGCCGACGAGGGCGCGGACCCCATGTCCATGCTGCGCGACCGGCGCCTGCGCACGGCGCTGGTGGCTGCGATCGGACAGCTGCCCGAACGCGAGCAGCACATCATGGGCATGTACTACGAGCACGACATGAATCTCAAGGAGATCGCCGCCGTGCTCGGCGTGACCGAGTCGCGCGTGTGCCAGCTGCACAGCCAGGCCATCGCACGGCTGCGCACCAAGATGCGGGAACATTGACGATTTTTGGCTCCAGCACGCTTGCACAGTGCGCTGACAGCTATTCTTTCAATAGTACACAACAACAGCCAGCGGCTACTGGACGTCCACCGGCAGCTGCGTGCGCCGCCACGCCGCCGGCGGCAGTCCGGTGGCGCGCTTGAAGGCGCGCGCAAACGCGGCCTCGGACTCGTAGCCGACCTCCAGCGCCACCGCGGCCACGTTGGCATCGCCCTCGCGCAGCAGGCGCGCGCCGCATTGCATGCGCCAGTTGGTCAGGTACTGTGCCGGCGGCATGCCGGTCAGTGACACGAAGCGCTCGTGCAGGGCCGAGCGCGAGAGCCCGACGCGCTGCCCCAGCTCCTCCAGCGTCCACGGGTGCGCGGGTTCGGCATGCATGAGGCCTATGGCCCGCCCCACCTGACGGTCGCGCAGCGCGCCCAGCCAGCCCTGCGCCTCGGCCGGCAACGAATCGAGATAGCGCCGCGCGCCGTCGACGAACACCATCTCGCTCACGCGCTGCAGCAGCGCGTTGCCGCCGGGGCGCCGCAGGTCGGTCTCGCTGGCCGCCTGTTCGAGCATGGGCGCGACCCACGCGCCCATGCCACCGGCCGGCAGGTGCAGCAGCCTGGGCAGCGCATCGATCAGGGGATTGAAGGGCCTGAGGTCGCAGGCGATGAAGCCGCACAGGATGACCGTGCTGCTCTCCTCGGGCGGCAGGCCGCTGCCCGCCGCGAACATGCCGCCGCGGTAGCTGATCGGAATGGGCTTGGGGTCATCGCGCATGCGAAACAGCCAGTCGCCCTCGGCCGCGGCCTCGTCGGCCGGCGCCACGCCGGGCGCACTGGACACGACATGCCTGTCGCCATGCGGCAGCATCACGACCTCGCCCTCGTGCATGCGCTGCGGCGGCTCGCCGTCGATCGCGATCCACCCCTGGCCCTTGATGAACATGTGGTACTCGATCACATGTTCGGCGCCCGGCATCACCGCGGGGCCGAGCTCGCCGGACGGCGGCGCCAGCGCCGCCCACTCGTCGCGGCAGCTCACGTGAAAGAACACCGAGCCGCGCAGGCGCACGCTGCGCAGCACATCGGACAGGGGATCGAGCGTGGTCATCGCAACACCTCGGCGCATTGGTGGACGCTGGAGCAAAGAGTCAGGACGCAGGGTGAAGCGTCAAAGGCCGCACAAGCGAATCATCGGCTCACCGACCAACGATGTGTCGGCACCTCAACCAGCCAAGGGATACAGACACCATGACCACCACCTCGACAGCGCCGGATTTTGCGGCCATCAAGCAGCGTCAGCAAGCCACCTGGGCCAGCGGTGATTACGCCATCGTCGGCACCACCCTGCAGATCGTCGGCGAGAGCCTCGCCGAGGCCGCCGACATACGTGCGGGCGAGCAGGTGCTCGACGTCGCAGCGGGCAACGGCAACGCCACCCTGGCCGCGGCACGCCGCTACGCCCGCGTGACCTCCACCGACTATGTTGCCGCCCTGCTCGAGCGGGGCCGGCGCCGCGCCGAGGCCGATGGGCTCGAGGTCCGCTTCCTGACCGCCGATGCCGAGGCCCTGCCCTTCGAGGCGGCGAGCTTCGATGTCGTGATGTCCACCTTCGGCGTGATGTTTGCGCCCGACCAGGCCACCGCGGCGCGCGAGATGCTGCGCGTGGTGCGCCCGGGCGGCCGCATCGCCCTGGCCAACTGGACGCCGCCCGGCTTCATCGGCCGCCTGTTCAAGACCATAGGCGCCCATGTGGCACCGCCTGCCGGCGTGAAGTCACCGGCGCTGTGGGGCAGCGAGGAGCATCTCGTCTCGCTGTTCGGGCCGCACGCCCGCGACCTGCGCGTGCAGCACCGGCTGTTCAACTTCCGTTATCGCTCGGCCGAGCATTTCGTGCAGGTCTTTCGCGACTACTACGGCCCCACGCACAAGGCCTTCGCCGCACTGGACGCGACCGGCCAGGCCGCGCTCGAGCGCGACATCCTGTCGCTGCTGAACGAGCTGGACATAGGCCGTGGCCATGGCCTCGTGGTGCCAGGCGAGTACGCCGAGGTCGTGATCACGGTGGCATGACGTGATGGCGCACGGCCATCGGGGCCGCAAGGCGCAAGCCGACGGCCCCAGCCCACCGGGTGCACCACCCCTTTCTCCGCAAAGGTTCACGATGCCTGCCATGCACCGCAGCCCGCCCGGTCGGCGTCCCCACGACGCACGCGGCATTGCGCTGAGCGGCGCCACGACCGGCGCCGCGCACGCCTACGAGCGGGCACTGTGCGCCGCACGCAGCTGGCGCATGGGCGCCGACGCATGGCTGGACGACGCGCTGCACGCCGCGCCGGCCTTCGTCATGGCCCATGCGCTGCGCGCCTACCTGCTGCTGTGCAGCCGCGATCCGCGGCAGCATCGCGCGGCGCGGACCGTCCTGGATGCGGCGCGCGGCCTGCCCGCCGACCGGTTTGAGCGGCTCCACCTGACCGCCATCGGCGCCGCGCTCGACGACGACCTCGGGCGCATGCGCGCCTGCCTCGACCGACTGCTGGACGCGCGGCCCCATGACCTTCTCGCGCTGCAGGTGGCGCAATCGATCGACTACCTCACGGGCGACACGGTGCGCATGGGCGCGCGCGTGGGGGCCACGCTGCGGCGCCTTTCCCCCGGCATGCCGGGGTATGGCTCGGCGCTGGCCATGCATGCCTTTGCCCTGGTCGAGACCGGCGACCTGGCGCGCGCCGAGGATGCGGCGCAGCGCGCCCTGGAGCTGGACGCCCTCGATGCGCGCGCGCACCATGCGATGGCCCATGTCTTCGAAATGTCCGAGCGGCCCGACGAGGGCCTGCGATGGATGCATGCGCATGCCGCGGCCTGGTCCGATGGCACCACCTTCGCCACGCATGGCTGGTGGCACACGGCTCTGTTCCACCTGGCATGCGGCGACGCGGCGTGCGCACTCGCGATCTACGATCGACAGGCGCCCCACCCTCGGCTTTCCCCGGCGCTGTCGGACCTGATCGATGCCACGTCGCTGCTCTGGCGCATCCGGCTGCAGGCGCGCGATGCCGATGTCGGCGGGCGCGCCACCGATCTCGCCCTGGCCTGGGAGCCGCACATCGAGGACGGGACCTGCAGCTTCGCCGACGTGCACGCCATGCTCGCGTTCGCCATGGCCGACGACGGCGGCCGCGCCGAACGACTCGAGCAGGCGCTGCTGCGCAGCGCCGCGCGGCCCACGCGCCATGGCGAGACGACGCGCGAACTCGGCCTGCCCGCCGTGCGCGCGCTGCGCGCCTTCGTGCGTGGCGACCTGATGGTGGCGATTGCGCTGCTGGCCAGCCTGTCCCCAGTGGCGCACCGGCTCGGCGGCAGCCACGCACAGCGCGACGTTCTGCCGCTCACGCTGGTCGCGGCGGTCGAGGGCGCGCGACGGCCTGCCCGTGTGGCAAGACACTATCGCCCGACATCCGCGACCGGCAGGGAACGCACCCCACCCATTGGGCATGTGCTGCCCGCCATCGCACAGGCGGGAGCGATGCAAGCGCCGTGAGACAGGCAGGACTACCTTGGCGCGCGATGCAAGCGCGCCCTCTGCGCTCCGCCGGCGGGGCCATAGGTCACGCCCTGCACCGGCGGCAGCAGCGAGGCCGCCTGCCGCTCGGTCAGCGCCTGCACGCGCGCCAGCTGGTTGCGCACCAGGTTCAGCTGCGTGGCGGTGGCCAGCACGCGTTCGGTCATGTCCTCGGGCACGCCGGGGCCCATGGCCTGGGCGAGCCCAAGCACCGCCTCGCGCAGCTGAATGGCGGCCTGCTCCAGCAGTTGAGGATCCAGGGACAGAAGCGCAGCCTGCATCTCCTGCAGCTGCGCATCGATGTGGGAGAGGGTGTCGTCCAATGACATGCAGGTCTCCTCGCCTGGAGGCAATGAATCAGCCGCGGGTGTGCGACAGGACTTCCTGCGCGTTGGCCAGCAGCTTGTCGGCCACGGCCTCGGCGTCGACCTTGAAGGTACCGTTTTCGATAGCGGCCTTGACGGCCCTGACCTTGCCGGCATCGAAGTCCGCGGTGCTGCGGCCGGCCTCGACGCCGCGCGCCGCCGACGACAGCGTGACAGGCACTCCCGCCGTGGCACGCGACGCAGTCTGCGCTGCGGCCTCGGCGGCCGGCGCGGGCGCAGCCGCCCTGGCCTGCTGCCTGGCGGCGGCCTGGGACACGAGATTCGCGCTATCCGGGTTGTTGCCTATCTTCATCACACTCTCCACTCCCCCGCTGGACCGCAGGGCCGGTAGCCATGTTTTCGGTCAGTGGATCGGGGACTTTAGCGGTTTATTGAGGGCAAGCACTCACAAAGCCGCCTCTATCGTCCCGTCGGATAGAACAATGCCGCTTACTAGCCTGCCATTCGCCATGCGGACACGAATATTCTGCCCCTCGCTGCCGGCACTGAGGGCCCGGCCCACCGCTGTGACCGCGTACCCCTGCCCTTGAGCCACCACGCGCACCTGTGCGCCTGACTTGAACAAATCGGGCGCGCGCACCATGTCCTGGCGCAGCGCCTGACCGGCAAGCAGCGGGCGCGCGGCGATCTGTCCGACCCAGGCCTCGGGGTTGGCGACGATGGCGGCGCGCTCCGCGGCCCAGTCCACCTCGGACTCCATGGCATCGTGCTGCGTCAGCACGGTGCCCGTGGCCACATTGCCGGCCAGCACCCACGCAGGTCCGTAGGCCTTGACGGTGATGGGCAGAAACACGTTCCAGCGCACGCCACCGTCGACACAGCGCAGCCCCAGGCGCGTGCGCCCCCACAGGCGCGCGCCGGCGGGCAGATAGGGCTCGACCCGCGCGCAGGGCGCAAGGCGCAGGCGCGGATCGAGTTGGCCCACGCTCACCTCCATGCGCAGCGGCAGGGTGCCGCCCGTGGCTGGCTGCGCCAGCGCCTCGTCGAGCCAGCGCTGGGTGATGGCGCCGAGCTCGGGCGTCTGGTCGGCCCGGGCCGACATGGATAGGCACAGGCCGGCAACGACGGCCAGGCAGCGCAGCAAGGCGCCACGACGCGGGTGATGGGACGAACAGGACGGCATGGCAGATCTCCGGCAGCAGGGGCGCCCGCCGCATGGCCGGCCAGGGGCGCCATTCTTGAGCCGTCAATGTAGGGCGCGGTGCGGGCCGGGGAACGCCCGAACAACGCCTCAAACCCAGCGTTCTTCGCGCCTTCGCGCATGTGGGCCGTTTTGATAATCGACGCACGCCACCAACCGCTCACCTCAAGGCAGGCCACCATGCTCGACAAACTGACCCAGCGACTGGATTTTCACGGCAACGCGCTGCTGCTGCGTGCCGAGCGCCAGCGCGTCATCGCGAGCAACATCGCCAACGCAGACACGCCGGGCTATGTGGCGCGCGATGTCAGGTTTGCGGACGCCATGCGCGCCGCGCAGGGCATGCAGTCCCCGACCGGCATGCGCCAGCAGAGCACGAGCGATGCGCGCCATATCCCCCTGCCGGCCGCGACCGGCGGCAGCTCGGACAGCCGGCTCGGCTACGGCCTGCAGACCCAGCCCAGCCTGGACAACAACAGCGTGGACATGGACCGCGAGCGCGCCGCCTTCGTGGACAACGCCGTGCGCTACGAGGCCACGCTGCGCTTCATCAACGGCAACGCCAAGACCATGCTCAGCGCCATCCAGGGCCAGTAACCAGGAACCCAGACCATGTCCATGTTCTCCATCTTCAACGTCTCGGGCAGCGCCATCAGCGCGCAGTCGCAGCGCCTGAACGTCGTCGCCAGCAACCTGGCCAACGTGGACGCCGTGGCCGGCCCCGACGGCCAGGCCTACAGGGCGCGCCAGGTGGTGTTCCAGACCACACCCATGGGCCCGGACGGCGCCGCCGGCGTGCGCGTCTCCACCATCCAGGAGAGCGATGCACCGGGCCGGCGCGTGCACGACCCGGCCAACCCCGTGGCCGACGCCGAGGGCTATGTGACGCACGCCAACGTGAACGCGGTGGAGGAGATGGTCAACATGATCTCGGCCTCGCGCTCGTACCAGAACAACGTGGAGGTCATGAACACGGCCAAGTCGCTGCTGCTCAAGACCCTGCAGATGGGCCAGTAAGCCACGGAGAGCCTCGCATGTTTATTTCTCCCATAGACACCAGCGCCCTGGATGCCGGCGCCACCACCACCTCGACAAGGCGCGACTCATCCACCGACCCGGCCGCGATGCAGGACCGGTTTCTGAAGCTGCTCGTCGCCCAGCTCAACAACCAGGATCCGATGAATCCGCTGGACAACGCACAGATGACGACGCAGATGGCCCAGATCAACACCGTGACGGGCCTGCAGACGCTGAACCTGACCATGCAGACCATGGCCGAGCAGTTCAGCACCATGCAGCAGATCCAGGGCATCTCTCTGATCGGGCGCTCGGTGCTCTCCGAGGGCAACAACCTGACCTTCACCGACGACGCTGGCAAGGGCCTCTTCAACCTGGCCGGTGCCGCCACCGGCGTGAAGGTGGAGATCGTCACGCCCGGCGGCGTGGTGGTCGACACCATGGACATGGGTGCACTGGAGGGTGGCCGCCACAGCTTCGACTGGGATGCGGGCAAGTACAGCGGCAACGCGAGTGACCTGCGCTTTCGCGTGACGGCCACGAACGGAGAAAGCGCCGTCCAGGCCACCACACTCGCGCAGTCAAAGGTCATGGCCACGGGCTCCAATGCGGGAGCCCTGACGCTGACGCTGGACAACGGCAACACCGTCAACTACGCCAAGGTCCTGGGCGTGCTCTGATCACGCACACCAACAACCGACAGGGAGAACACCATGGGTTTCCAACAAGGCCTCTCGGGCCTGAATGCATCGTCGAAAAACCTGGACGTCATCGGCCACAACATCGCCAACTCGGGCACGGTGGGTTTCAAGGCATCGCGCACCGAGTTCGCCGACATGGTGGCATCTGCCATCGGCACCTCGGGCGGCACCAACGCCGGCATTGGCGTGCAGGTGGGCGCCGTGGCGCAGCAGTTCACGCAGGGCAACATCACCGTCACGGGCAACAACCTCGACGTGGCCATCAATGGCAATGGGTTCTTCATCCTTCAGCCAAGCAACGGCTCTCCACACACGTACACCCGCGCCGGCAACTTCAAGTTGGACGATCTTGGCAACCTGGTCACCAACAGCGGTGAAAAATTGATGGGCTACCCAGCCGGCAGCACCACGTTGGCTCCCATCGTGTTTCCGACGGGGGCGTACATCGCTCCGCAGAAGACCGGCAGTGTTTCCGCCGAATTCAATCTTGACGCTCGCGCGACGGTGGGCACCATGTACGGAACATCCATTCAGGTCTTTGACGATCTTGGGAAGCCCATCACGGTGGACTTCGAATTCACCAACACCGGCCCCAATGCCTGGAGCGCCACAGCAGCGGTGGCAGGGGGCGCCCCGATCACTCTGCCGCCCCTGAGCTTCGATCCCAGCAGCGGCTCCATCACGGCCGGAGCCACAGGAACGCTCAACATTCCCAGCCCGCCGGCTTCGACCGCCTTTTCAACCAGTGTTGATTTCAGCCGCGCAACGCAATACGGCGCGAAGTTTGCCGTCACCGATCTGACGCAAACGGGCTACACCGCAGGCAGCCTCACCGGCATCAACATCGGTGACGACGGACGGATCATGGCCCGCTACTCCAACGGCGTGACCAGATCGGAAGGATCACTGGCACTGGCGAATTTTCGCAACACCCAGGGGCTCGCGCCCATAGGCAACAACAACTGGGCGGCGACCATCGAGTCTGGCCCTGCCGTCCCTGGCCAGCCCGGCAGCGGCAACCTCGGCGCGCTGCGCTCGGGCGCGCTGGAGGACTCCAACGTGGACCTGACGGCCGAGCTCGTGAACATGATGACCGCGCAGCGCGCCTACCAGGCCAACGCGCAAACCATCAAGACGCAGGACCAGGTCATGTCCACCCTCGTCAACCTGCGCTGACACCCGCTGACGCAGAGGCCACGCCATGGACCGCATCATCTACACCAGCATGACCGGCGCGAGTGCGGCAGCGCACCGCCAGTCGGTGCTGTCGCACAACCTGGCCAACGTCTCCACGAACGGCTTTCGCGCCGAGATGTCCAACTTCCGCTCCGTGCCGCTGCAGGGCAGCGGATCGACCACACGCGTGTTCGCGCTCGAGGCCACCTCGGGTCATGTCGAGACCCCCGGCCCGGTGCAGCGCACGGGCCGCAACCTCGATGCCATGGCCATGGGCAATGCCTGGTTTGCCGTGCAGGGGCTGGACGGCACAGAGGCCTACACGCGCGCCGGCAACTTCGAGCTCACGCCCGAGGGCCAGCTCGTCACGCCCACCGGCCTGCCCGCGCTCTCGGACGGCGGCACACCCATCACCGCGCCTCAAGGGGCCGAGCTGACGCTGGGTGCGGACGGCACCATCACCGCCCAGGTGCCCGGCCAGCAACCGCAGAACCTGGGCCGGCTGAAACTGGCCACGCCCCAGCAGGACGACCCGCTGCAGCGCGGTGACGACGGGCTGTTTCGCACCGCCTCGGGCGAGCCCATGGCCAGCGACCCGGGCGCCCGCCTGCTGGCCGGCGCGCTCGAGGGCTCGAACGTGAACCCGGTGGAGGCCATGGTCGGCATGATCGCCGCGGCGCGCCAGTTCGAGCAGCAGATGCGCCTGCTGCAGACCGCCGAGAACGATGACAAGTCGGCAGCACAGCTGCTGAGCCTGAATGGCTAAACAACCGCCTCCCTGGCCCGTCATCCCCGCGCACGCGGGGATCCAGCGCCCGTCGTGCCGCCTGTGGATTCCCGCCTGCGCGGGAATGACAGCAGCTTCTTCCGAAGGAGAAAACCCATGATCAATTCCCTGTGGATCGCCAAGACCGGCATGAGCGCCCAGCAGACCCAACTGGACGTGATCTCGCACAACCTGGCCAACGTCTCCACCACCGGCTTCAAGCGCAACAACGCGGTGTTCGAGGACCTGATCTACCAGAACCTGCGCCAGGTCGGCAGCCAGACCAGCGAGGAGAACCAGCTGCCCACGGGCCTGCACCTGGGCCTGGGCGTGCGCACCGTGGCCACCAGCCGCAACTTCACGCAAGGCAGTCTGCAGCAGTCGAACAACAGCCTGGACGTGGCCATCAACGGCGACGGCTTCTTCGAGATCCAGCTGCCCGACGGCACCATTGGCTACACGCGCGACGGCTCGTTCCAGCTCGACTCGCAGGGGCGCCTGGTGACGTCAGGCGGCCTGCCCGTGGGCAACGGCATCACCGTCCCGCAGGGAGCGAGCAGCGTCAGCATCAGCGAATCCGGGGTAGTCAGCGCTGTCGTCGCGGGCAGCACCGCACCGGTGGAGCTGGGCCAGCTGGCCATGTCCAGTTTCATCAATCCCGCGGGGCTGCAGCCCGTGGGGCAGAACATGTACAAGGAGTCGGCCGCCTCGGGCCCACCACAGCAGGGTCAGCCGGGCACGAACGGCCTGGGCGTCATGCGCCAGGGCTTTCTCGAGACCTCCAACGTCAACGTGGTCGAGGAGCTCGTGACCATGATCCAGACCCAGCGCGCCTACGAGATGAACTCCAAGGCCATTCAGACCAGCGACCAGATGCTGGCCAAGCTGTCGCAGCTGTGAGGGCAAGCGCCATGACCGCCTCCTTGCGCCTGATCGCCCCCGCCGCCCTGGCCCTGCTGGCCGCGGGCTGCGCCAGCCTGAACCCACCGCCGCCCGTGGACCTGCTGCCCACGGCGGCGCCGCCCGTGGCCGCCACGCCGCGCCCCACGGGGCCGGCCACGGGCAGCCTGTTCCACGCCGCGAGCTACCGCCCGGCCTTCGAGGACCGGCGCGCGCGTCTGGTGGGCGACATCGTCACCATACAGATCGTGGAGAAGGTCACGGCCAAGCAGAACTCCAGCTCCAGCATCGACCGCAGCTCCAAGACATCGGCAGGCATCTCGGCCTTTCCGTTCGTCGGCGCGAGCAAGCTGGGCAAGCTGGACCTGGGCGCGACCAGCGCCAACGAGTTCTCCGGCAAGGGCGGCACGGAGAGCAGCAACACCTTCACCGGCTCGATCTCGACCACCGTCATCGAGGTGCTGCCCAACGGCCACCTGGTGGTGGCGGGCGAGAAACAGATCGGCGTGAACGAGAACGTGGACGTGCTGCGCTTCTCGGGCACGGTGGACCCGCGCTCGCTGCAGCCGGGCAGCGTGGTGGCCTCCACCCAGGTGGCCAATGCGCGCCTGCAGTCGCGCGGGCGCGGCGCGCAGAGCGAGGCCCAGGCCATGGGCTGGCTGTCGCGCGCCTTCAATTCCGTCGCCCCTTTCTGACTATCACTTTAATAGCTTCCAGCGCTTTACAGCAAAGCGCTTGAGGCCGTTTTCATTGAAATCCGTGTTGCGCAAAAAGGCGGCATTTCTCGCGTCTTTTTGATGCTTCGCGCGGCACATGGCAGCCCACAATCATCGCCATGACCACCTTTGTCCCGCTCCCCTCATCGGCCGCCGTCCGCGCGCTGCGGCAGCTTGCGGCGTTCGGGCTGCTGGCGCTGGCCGCGGCACTACCAGCGCACGCGCTGCGCATCAAGGAGGTGGCCGCCGTGCAGGGCGTGCGCAGCAACCAGCTCACGGGCTATGGCCTGGTGGTGGGGCTCGACGGCACGGGCGACCAGACCACGCAGATGCCGATCACCACCCAGGCCATGCAGAACTACCTGCAGCAGGCCGGCATCAGCCTGCCCGCGGGCGCCACGGCGCCGCAGCTCAAGAACGTGGCCACCGTGATCGTGACGGCCGAGCTGCCCGCATTTGCCCAGCCCGGCCAGACGATTGACGTGAGCGTGGCCTCCATGGGCAATGCCAAGTCGCTGCGCGGGGGCACGCTGATCGCCACGCCGCTGCGCGGCGCCGACGGCGAGATCTACGCCCTGGCCCAGGGCAACCTCGTGGTCGGCGGCGCCGGCGCTTCGGCCGGCGGCAGCAAGGTGCAGGTGAACCACCTGAGTGCGGGCCGCATCCCCGCGGGCGCCCTGGTCGAACGCACCGTGCCCACACCGCTGCACGACGGCGAGACCATCACCCTGGGCCTGAACGCCTCGGACTTCCAGACCGCGCGCAAGGTCGCCAGCGTCATCAACATGCGCCTGGGCGCGGGCACGGCCATGGCGCTCGACGGCCGCTCGGTGCAGGTGCGCGCGCCGCAGAACCCGGGTGCGCGCGTGAACTTCATCGCCGAGCTCGAGGAGCTGCAGCTGCCCGACTCCACACCCGCCGCCAAGGTGGTGATCAACGCGCGCACCGGCTCCATCGTGCTCAACCAGGCCGTGACGCTCGGCCCCTGCGCCATCGCCCATGGCAACCTGTCCATCACCATCAGCAGCACGCCCGTGATCAGCCAGCCCGCGCCGCTGTCGCAGGGCCAGACCGTGGTGGCGCAGAAGAGCGACATCCAGCTCAGGCAGGACGGCGGCAAGGTGATGCAGGTGCCGGCATCGCCACAGCTTGCCGACGTGGTGCGCGCGCTCAACACCCTGGGCGCCACGCCGCAGGACCTGCTCGCCATCCTGCAGGCCATCAAGGCCGCGGGCGCGCTCAATGCCGAGCTGGAGGTGATCTGATGGCCTTCTCTCCCACCCTCACGCACGCCGCGAACGCGCGCCAGTCGCTGGCCGTGGACGGGCGCGCGCTCAACGCGCTCAAGCTGCAGGCCGGCAACGGCGAGACCCAGGCCGACGCCACCCGCGAGGCAGCCAAGCAGCTCGAGTCCCTGTTCATGCGCGAGCTCATCAAGAGCATGCGCGAGGCCACGGCCAAGTCCGGCCTGCTCGACAGCGCCGAGGGCAATCTGGCGGGCGATCTGTTCGACCAGCAGCTGTCGGTGCAGATGTCCGGCCTGCCCGGCGGGCTGTCCGAGGCCATACAGCGCCAGCTGTCCAGGCAACTCGGCGGTGGCGAGACCACGCTGTTGCCAGGCTCCACGCTGAGCCTGGACAGTACCCTGCGCAAGAGCAGCCCCGTGGACAACCCGCGCGCGCGCGGCCCCAAGGGGCGCGAGGACTTCGTGCAGCACCACCATGCGGCCGCCACGCGCGTCGCGCAGGACAGCGGCATCCCGGCGAGCTTCATGCTCGGCCAGGCCGGCCACGAGACCGGCTGGGGCAGGAGCGAGATCCGCACCAGGGACGGCAGCAACTCCTTCAACCTGTTCGGCATCAAGGCCGGCAAGGGCTGGACCGGCAAGGTGGCCGAGGTCACAACCACCGAGTACGTGAACGGCCAACCGCGCAAGACGGTGGCCAGATTCCGCGCCTACGACTCCTACGAGGAATCGTTTCGCGACTACGCAAGACTGATCAACGAGAACCCGCGCTACGAGAAGGCGCGCACCCAGACCCACTCGGCCCAGGCCTACGCGGCGGCGCTGCAAAAGGCCGGCTACGCCACCGACCCGCAGTACGCCAGCAAGCTCAGCCGCGCCATCCAGAGCACGCTGGGCGTGGCGCGCTCGCCGCTGCTGGCGCAGGCCCAGGGCACACGTACCTGATGAAGAGACACTGAACCATGAGCCTGCTCAACGTCGGCGCCCGCGCCCTCCTCGCCAACCAGGTCGCCCTGCAGACCACAGGGCACAACATCGCCAACGTCAGCACGGCAGGCTATTCGCGCCAGAGCGTGTCCATGCAGACCGTGCAGGGCCAATTCAGCGGCGGCGGCTACATCGGCAACGGCGTGCAGGTGGCCACCATCCTGCGCAACCACAACGAGCTGCTCACGCGCCAGGCCGCGGCCGCCCAGGCCGTGCAGGCCGGCGACACGGTGCGCGCCGAGCGTCTGGCGCAGCTGCAGGACGTATTCAAGGGCGGCACCAGTGGCCTGGGCGCGGCCATCACCGACATGCTCAACTCGCTGGCCGACGTCGTCGCCTCGCCCAACGACATCACGGCGCGCACCGTCACGCTCACGCGCATGGACGAAATGGCATCGCGCATGCGCGGCAGCGCCGAACAGTTGCAGGAGATCGCATATTCGGTCACCGAGCAGCTGAACAACGACGCGACGCGCATCAACCAGCTGGCCAAGAGCATTGCCGAGGCCAACGAGCAGATCGCGCGCGTCAAGGGCAACGGCCAGTCGCCCAACGACCTGCTGGACCGGCGCGACCAGCTGATCCGCGAGCTCAACCAGTACATACAGACCACGCAGATCCCTGCCGACGACGGCACCGTGGGCGTGTTCATCGGCGGCAGCCAGGCGCTGGTGCTGGGCAGCGCGGCCAGCGAGGTGTCGGTGGGCGAGTCAACGCAGTTCCCGGGCAGCGGCCAGATGCGACTGTTCTTCAACCGCCAGGGCGCGGCGCCCGTGGAGATGGAGGACGGCACGCTCGGCGGTGGCGAGGTGGCGGGCCTGCTGCGCTTTGCCAACAACGGCCTGACCGAGGGGCGCAACCTGCTCGGGCGCATGGCGCTGGCCATTGGCATGAGCATGAACGCCCAGAATCGCCTGGGCCTGACGCTCGATGGAAACACCGGGGGCGACCTGTTCACCGTACCCGCCAGCAGCCCCGGCTACACCAAGAGCCTGACGGCCGTCGGCAGCACGGTGTCGTACAGCGATCCCACACGGTTCGCCGCTTCGGACTATGAGGTGCGATTCACCCCCAGCGGCGACCCGATGGTCGTTCGTCTGTCGGACAACCAGGCCACCTCGTTCACCGGCACCACCTACCCGGCTCAGCTCACCGTCGACGGGCTGACGTTCCACCTTCCTGCGGGAGGGGCTGCCGGCGAAAGCATTCTGTTCAAGCCGTTCACTGGCGCCGCCGCCACCATGCAGTCCCTGGTGTACTCGCCGCGCGAGCTGGCCGCTGCCAACCCCGTGAACGCGGCCATGGGCACGTCCAACGGCGGCACGCTGCAGCTCGCGAGCCTGAAGGCCACGGGCATCCCGGCTCTGACGCTCCCAGCCGCCGGAACCCCTGCGACCCTGACATTCAATGGCACAGGCGGCTTCACCATCACCAATGGCGGCACGCCGATGGACATCGCCACCACACCGCCGACGCCACTCACCCCCATCACCGTCGGCCCCCCTCCGGTCTATTCCTATACCTCGGGCCAGGCCATCAACATCGACGGCTGGCAGATCACCCTGCAGGGCAACCCCAATGCCGGTGACACCGTGACCGTGGGCAACGCCCTGGACCCGCTACACGGCGGCATCTACACCCGCAACGCCGGCAACGCCAGCGCCCTGATGGCGCTGCGCGACGTGAAGATGTTCGACGAGTCCACGCTGGCCGATGGCTACGCCGGCCTCATGGCCCAGGTGGGCACGCGCACGCAAAGCGCGCAGTACGCGGCCAATCTCTCGGAATCCATTGCCAGCAACCTGGAGGCCAGCCGCACGGCGGTCTCGGGCGTGAACCTGGACGAGGAGGCCGCCAAGCTGATCCAGTACCAGCAGGCCTACCAGGCCTCGGCAAAGGTGCTGCAGATCGCACAGAACATCTTCGACAACCTGATCCAGACCATGGGCCGATGAGATGACAAACTTCTACCGCGTCAGCACCGCCAACATGTACGACAGCACGCTGCGAAACCTGGCCGCGCGGCAAAAAAGCCTGGTGGATTTGCAGGAGAACCTGACCTCGGGCAAGCGCGTGGTGCGGCCCAGCGACGACCCCGTGGCCGCCGCGCAGGCCGAGCGCGCGCTCACGCGCATCAGCCGCATACAGACGGAGCAGCGCGCGCTGGAGGTGCAGCGCAACGCCATCGCCCAGGCCGAATCGACGCTGGGCGATGCCGTGGGTCTGGTGCAGGAGATTCGCCAGCTCGTCGTGGCCGCGGGCGGCGGCGCCCTCAAACCCGAAGACCGCAAGACCTACGCCAACCAGATCCAGAGCCTGCGCGAGCAGCTGTCCGAGGTGATCAACCGCAAGGACACCAATGGCATACCGCTGCTCGGCGCCCTGGGCAGCGCGCTCACGCCATTTACCGGCCCATTGAGTGCCGCCCCCGACTACATTTTCGATGGCCTGCCCGGCCAGGGCAGCAGCAGCGGCACCTCCATCACCACCACGCTCGATGGGCACGCGGCCCTGATGTTCGACCCCCGGCGCGACGGCGTGTACGAGGCCACCGTGAGCGCCGGCACGACCGGCAGCAGCCTCAGAACATCGGCCATTTCGCCGTCGGATCCGACCCAGATCACGGGCGATGGCTACCGCATCGACTTCACCGCCGTGGGACCGGGTGCCACGGCAGGCACCCTCTCTGCCACCTACACCATCACCAACACCACGACGGGCGTCACGTCCGCCCCCATCACGGCGCCCGACTTCGCGCCGGACAAGGGCGGCACCATCGCCGTCACCGGCGTGCCCGGCCTGACCTTCACCGTGAACGGCACACCGGCGGCAGGCGACGCCATCGCGCTCAAACCCAGCTCCAGCCTGATGAGCAGCATCGACAGCGCCATCCAGAACATAGGGGGCGCGACAGACAGCAGCGCCGCCGCCCAGGCCGTGAGTCAGGCACTGGCCAGCATCGACGCCGGCATGGAGAAGCTGCACAACATACGCGGCTACGCCGGCGAACTGCTCAACCGCGCCGACCGCATCACGGGCGACCAGACGAACCGCAGCATCCAGCTCGAGGCCGATCGCTCGCGCGCCGAGGACCTGGACATGATGCAGGGCATCTCGGACTTCCAGAACGCCAGCGTGGGCTACGAGGCCGCGCTCAAGTCCTATGCCCAGGTGCAGCGCCTGTCGCTGTTCAATTACATCAACGGATAGGCCGCCGCCACACCGGCGTGACAATGCCCACCTTCATCGTCCTGTCTGAATCCGTCCCATGGTCCAATCCGTTCTAGGCAGCCTGGTGCTGGGCTACCGGCCCCTGTGGAACGCCGCGCGCAAGCTGGCCGGCGTGCAGTTGTACATCCATGGCCAGGGTACGAGGCAGGTCGATGCCGCGCACCTGCTGCGCACCGTGCAGGAACTCTGGAGCGCCGGCTCGCCCCCGCTGCTGCTGTCGCCGCGCTCGCACCGGCTGCTGCTGGACCTGCTGCAGCACGCGCCACGCGGCGCGCCATGGATTGAGGTGCCGCGCGACGCGCTGGCCCAGCCCGCCATCCGCGAGGCCGCCGAGAAGGCACATGGCCGCGGCCTGCGCCTGGTCTGGCGCGGCCCGTATCACAGCCTGCCCGACGCGGACACGGCGCGGCTGTTCGACAACAGCCTGCTGCAGCTGTCGGGCCAGGACGCGCTGCAGGCCCTCACGGCCGCGGCGACCGCGGGGCAGACCAGCCCGTTGATCGCCGGGCAGATGTACGAGCATGTCGCAAGCCGCGCCCTGCTCACGCTGTGTCTGGACAGGGGCGGCGCGCTGGCCGTCGCCGGCTGGCCCATGGAGGATGTGCTCCACGACCTGCGCCTGCAGCCGCTCGCGCCCGCACACGAGGTGGTGCACAAGCTGCTCAAGGCCATAGACGCAGACCAGTCCATAGACCGCCTGGAGCACATCCTGGGCGAGGACCCGCTGCTGGCCTACCGCTTCCTCACCTACACCAACTCCGCGGCCATGGGCCTGCGCACGGGCGTGAACTCGCTGCGCCGCGGCCTGGTCATGATGGGCTATGGCTCGCTCTCGCGCTGGCTCATGGAGCTGCTGCCGCACGCCGCCACCGAGCCCGACCTGCGCCCCATACGCACGGCCATGGTGCTGCGCGCGCGCCTGACCGAGCAGCTGCTGCAGCCGGGATCGAGCACCGAGCTGCGCGGCGAGGTCTACCTGTGCGGCCTGCTGTCGCAGCTCGACGAGCTGCTGCACGAGCCCCTGAGCACCCTGTTGCGCCGCCTGCCGCTGTCCGAGCGCATCTTCAACGCCAGCGTGCTGCGCACCGGCGCCTATGCCCCCAGCCTGGAGCTGGCCTGCGCGCTGGAGCTCGACGACGCCGCACGCATCGACCAGCTCTGCGAGGCGCACGAGATGGCGATCGAGGACGTGAACCGCGCCCTGCTGCGCGTGCTGTCCGAGCTCAGAGACTGAAGGGCTGCGAGAGGCTGCGAGCGCGCCTCCCTTGCCCGATAATCGGCCTTATTTGCCCGCTGCGCCCGCCCACAAAGCGCAAGCAGCTATCAAATTATGAGCAAACAAGGCTCTCACCACGCGACCTCCGCCGCTGCCGGCACGCGCGGCGGTTTTTCCTCCGGCCTGGGCGTTCTGGCCGCCACGCTGGGCTCGGCCGTGGGTCTGGGCAATATCTGGAAGTTCCCCTCGCTCACCGGGGCCAACGGCGGCGCAGGCTTTCTGCTGATCTACCTGCTCTCCACGCTGCTCATCGGCCTGCCGCTCATGATTGCCGAGATCGCCATCGGCCGCCAGGCGCGCGCCAACCCCATCTCGGCGCTGCGCCAGCTCGCGCCCCGGGGCGCGCCCTGGTGGCTGATCGGCGCGGCCGGCATGGCGGCGGCCTTTCTGATCCTGTCGTTCTACTCCGAGGTCGTGGCCTGGGTCTTCGCCTACGTGGCCAAGGCGGTCGCGGGCCGCCTGCTGTCGAGCGACCCGGTGCAGACGCAGGCCAGCTTCGACGCCCTGGTGCGCGACCCGGTGCAGTCGCTCGTCTGGCAGTGGGTGGTGCTGGGCCTGATCGGCGGCATTCTGCTGCTGGGCGTCACCAAGGGCATCGAGGCCGTGACCAAGAGGCTCATGCCGCTGTTGTTCCTGCTGCTGGTGCTGCTGTGCGGCTACAGCCTGACGCTGCCGGGCCGGGCCGAGGCGCTGTCCTTTCTGTTCGCGCCCGAATGGCACAGGATCACGCCCGCCGTGGTGCTCACGGCCATGGGCCTGGCGTTCTTCAAGCTCTCCATCGGCATGGGCACGATGATGACCTACGGCAGCTACTTCACGCCCGGACAGAACATCCCCGCCACGGCCGTGCGCGTCATGCTGGCCGACCTGTCGGTGTCGCTGCTCGCGGGCATGGCCATCTTTCCGGCGGTGTTCAGCTTTGGCTTCGCGCCGTCGGCCGGGCCCTCGCTGGTATTCATCACCATTCCCGCGGTGTTCGCGCAGATGCCTGGCGGGCAGGTGCTGCTCGCGGCCTTCTTCATCCTCACGGCCATCGCCGCCACTGGCGCCATGCTGTCCATCATGGAGGTGCCGGTCGCCATCCTGCACGAGCGCTGGGGCCTGACGCGGCCGCGGGCCACGCTGCTCACGCTGTTCGTGCTGATGCTGCCGGGCGCGGGCTGCGCCCTGAGCCAGAGCACGCTGGCCCATGTGCGCCCCGGCGGGCGCACGCTGTTCGACTGGGCGGACTTCGTCTCGTCCAACCTGCTCATGCCCGCGGGCGGCATCGCCATCGCGCTCTTCGTCGGCTGGGCCTGGGGCGAGCGCGCGTTCGCCGCCCAGCTGTCCAACCAGGGCACGCTCGGCAACCAGGGCCTGGCGCGCGTGCTGTGCCTGCTGCTGCGCTGGGTCACGCCGGTGCTGATCCTGCTCGTCATGCTCACGGGCCTGGGGGTGTTTGCGGGCTGAGAGGCTGTGAGCGCGTGGGGCCGCGGCCCGGACAAAGCCCCTGCCGCCAGTGCCCGCGGCTTGCGCCCGGCACCGCGGCGCCGCATGATGGCCGGCCCGATCCGCCCGCAGGAGCCGCCATGCCAGACACCCTCCACCCCACCGCCCTGTGTCAACTGCTGGGCTGCCGCCTGCCCATCGTGCTGGCGGGCATGGGCGGCGTGGCGCGCTCGGAGCTCGTGGCCGCCGTCACCGAGGCCGGCGCCTTCGGCTTTCTCGGCATGGTGCGCGAGCCGCTGGCGCTCATCGACCGCGAGGTGGGCCAGGTGCGCGGCCGCACCCGGGCACCGTTTGGCGTAAACCTCATCCCGGCCGCCACGCCCGCGCCGCTGCTGCGCGCTCAGATCGACCTGTGCATCACGCTGCGCGTGCCCGTGGTCTGCCTGTTCTGGGACGTGGACCACGCCGTCGTCGCCCGCCTGCGCGGCGCGGGCATCACCGTGGTTCACCAGGTGGGCTCGGTGGCCGACGCGCTGGCCGCGCAGCAGGCGGGCGCGCAGGCCCTCATCGCCCAGGGCGTGGAGGCCGGTGGCCATGTGCGCGGGCGCCAGCCACTGGCCGAGCTGCTGGCCGATGTGCTGGCCGTGGCCCAGGTGCCCGTGGCCGCCGCGGGCGGCCTGGCCGACGGGCGCGACGTGGCGCGCGTGCTGACCCTGGGCGCCCAGGCCGCGGTGCTCGGCACGGCGCTCATCGCCACGCACGAATCCTTTGCGCACGACTACCACAAGCGCCGCCTGCTGGCCGCGCGCGCCAGCGACACGGTGCTGACCGAGGACTTCCACGTCAACTGGCCGCCCCACGCGGCCGTGCGCGTGCTCAGAAGCAGCGTCACGCGGGGCGAGCGCGGCGATCCATTCGCGGCCCCGCCCGCCACGGGCCGCGCGGTGGTCGGCGAGGAGGAAGGCCGCCCCATCCATCTGTTCAGCACCGACTCGCCGCTGCGCTCCATGACCGGCGACTTCGAGGCCATGGCCCTCTACGCCGGCCGCGGGGTCGACCGCATCACGGCACTGGAGCCCGCCGGCGACTGCGTGCGCCGCATTGCGGCCGAGGCGGCGGCGTGCGGCTAGCGCGCCATGTCTTGAGCGGATCAGTCGCTGCAACGCGCCGCTATTGCAGCTCCTGCACCACCCGCCTCCAGGCCTGCCAGAACGCCGGCTCCTGCGTGGTGGCGAAGTTGATGCGCATCAGCGTGCAGGGCCGGCGCGTGGCGCGGAAGAGCGCGCCGGGGGCGATCAGATAGCCCTCGTCGAGCATGCGCTGGGCCAGCAGGTCGGTGTCCACACCCGTGTCCACCCAGCCGAACATGCCCGCGGGCTCGGCGGCGAAGCGGCAACCCGCGGCCAGCGCCAGCTGCACGCTGCGCGCACGCGCCTGGGCCAGGCGCTGGCGCATGCGCTCGGCGTGGCGGCGCAGCTGGCCCTGTTCTATGCACAGGGCGAGCGCCTTCTCCAGCAGGGACGGCGTGGTCAGCGTGGACAGCAGCTTGGTGTCGAGCAGGCGCTCGACGAGCTCGGGCGGCGCGGCCAGGTAGCCCACGCGCCAGTTGGGCGCGAGGATCTTGGCAAAGCCGTTCACGTAGATGGTGCGGCGCAGGCCGTCGAGCGCGGCCAGGCGCGTCGCGTGCTCGGGCGCGATATGGCCGTAGGTGTCGTCCTCGACGATGTGAAAGCCATGCCGTTCGGCCAGCTGCAGCACCTGGTGCGCCACCGCCGGCGAGAGGCTGTAGCCCGTGGGGTTGTGCAGCACGCTCACGCTCACGAACAGCCTGGGCGCGTGCAGCTCGCAGTAGCGCGCCATGACGTCCAGGTCCGGCCCCGCGGGGCCGCGCGGCACGGGCAGCACGCGCATGCCCAGGGCGTCGAGGCGCGCGAACTCCACGCTCCAGCCGGGCTCCTCCACCATCACCGGGTCGCCGGCCTTGAGCAGCGCGCGGCTCACGATGTCGAGCGCCTGCGTGGCGCCCACGGTGGTCATGATCTGCTCGGGCGCCGCGGCAATGTCGATGTCGGCCATGCGCCGCGCCAGCGCCCGGCGCAGGCCCGCGTCGCCCATGGGCTCGCCATAGCTCAGCGACCCACCCTGCAGCGCCGGGCCGGCGGTGATCTTGCGCACGGCTGCGGGTAGAAAGCGCGCCTCCCCCAGCCAGGCCACGGGCAGCACGCCCGAGCCGGGCTGGGGCTTGGCCGACGCCTGGTAGAACATGCCGCGCATCAGCGCCGTGGCGTTGATCTGCGAGCCCGTCATGCGCACGCCTATCGTGCCCAGTGGCGATGCCTGCTCCGCTCCTGAAGACATAGCTGCCAGCGATTTACCCACCTGCCCTGGAGGCATATTCTGTGCAATATCGCGCACGAAGAACCCGCGCTGACGCCGCGCCTCCACCAGGCCCTGGGCGAGCAGCTTGTCGTAGGCCGCGACCACGGTGTAGGGGCTCACGCCCTGCTGGCGCGCGCATTCGCGCACCGAGGGCAGGCGCGCGCCCGCGGGCAGCAGGCGCGCGCGTATGCGCTCGGCAAAGCGCTCGGCCAGTTGTTCGGTCAGGCTGCGTTCGGGCGTGCGGGTGAGCATGGCTGTGTCAGTGGATGGGCCCATACAGATCGATTCTGTGTCAGAGCAACTGTATTGGTACTGTAATGGGCAACGGCCCTACAGTACAGGCTCGCCATCAAGAAGCCGCCATCCCCATGCCCTACCTTGCACACCCCATGCCCGCGCGCGACTGCAGCACAGCGCGCCTCGCCGCCCGCCGCAGGATGACGGCATGAGCACCCGCACCCACCACGCGGCCATGCCCAACACGCACCGCACCGAAACCCTGGGCCTGTGGCTGGGCGTGCTCGGCGTGGCGATCTTTGCCGTCACGCTGCCGGCCACGCGCCTGGCCACGGGCACACATGAGCATCCCCAGCTCTCGCCCTGGTTCGTCACGCTCGGGCGTGCGGCGCTCGCGGGCCTGCTGTCGGCGGTGTTTCTGCTGGTCACGCGCTCGCCGCGGCCCGCGCGGCACCAGCTCAGGCACCTGGGCTGGGCCGTGCTGGGCAATGTGCTCGGCTACCCGCTGCTGCTGGCCTATGCGCTGCGCAGCGTCACGGCCAGCCACGCGGCCGTGGTCACGGCGCTGCTGCCACTGGTGACCGCCGCCGTGGCCGCGCTGGTGCTGCACCAGCGCGCGCGCCTGGGCTTCTGGGTCTGCGCCGTGCTGGGCAGCGCGCTGGTGGTGGCGTTCTCGCTGCTGCGCGGCTGGCAGTTCGGCCATGGCTTCAGCGCGGAGCCGGCCGACGCGCTGCTCGTCGCCGCGGTGGTGGCGGCCTCGGTCGGCTACATCCATGGCGCGCGCATCACGCCCGACCTGGGCGCCGAGCGCGTGATCTGCTGGGTCTGCCTGCTGGCGCTGCCCGTCACGCTGCCGGCCGCGCTCTGGCTCTGGCCCACGCAGCCCGTGGCGGCGTCGGCCTGGGGCGGTTTTGTGTACGTGGGCGTGTTCTCGATGTGGGCCGGCTTCTTTGCCTGGTTCCGCGGGCTGGCCCTGGGCGGCGCGCTGCGCGTGAGCCAGACGCAGCTGCTGCAGCCGTTTTTCTCGATCCTCGCGGCCATGCCGCTGCTGGGCGAGCCGCTGGACCTGGTGACGCTGGGCTTTGCCGCGGCCGTGGTGGCCACCGTGGCCGTGGGCCGGCGCATGCCAGTGGGGAATTGAGCTTGCGTTATGCTGCGCGCGCCGCTCCACCCGCAGGGCGGCAGCATGCCGCACAACGGCAATTTTTTTGAGCAGATGGATGGCGTACCACGCCTTTTTGGAGATATACGAATGACGCACTGGACCCTGGCCGCACGCGCCGAAAAAATGAACCCCTCGGTGATCCGCGAGATCCTCAAGGTCACCGAGAAGCCCGGCATCATCAGCCTGGCCGGCGGACTGCCCTCGCCCAAGACCTTCCCGGTCCATGAATTTGCCGCGGCCTGCGCCACGGTGCTCACGCACGACGGCCAGTCGGCCCTGCAGTACGCCGCGAGCGAGGGCTACCCTGCGCTGCGCGAGGCCGTCGCGCAGTGGCTGCCCTGGGACGTGGATCCGGCCCAGGTGCTCATCACCACGGGCTCGCAGCAGGGCCTGGACCTGGTGGCCAAGGTGCTGGCCGACAAGGACAGCCGCGTGCTCGTCGAGACCCCGACCTACCTGGGCGCGCTGCAGGCCTTCACGCCCATGGAGCCGCGCATCGTGAGCGTGGCCAGCGACGACGAGGGCCCGCTGGTCGAGGACTTTGTCGCCCAGGCGGGCGGCAGCGCCGACCGCGCGCGCTTCATGTACCTGCTGCCCAACTTCCAGAACCCCACGGGCCGCACCATGAGCGAGGAACGTCGCGCCGCGCTGTCTGCCAGGGCGGCCGAGCTCGGCATCCCGCTGGTCGAGGACAACCCCTATGGCGACCTGTGGTTCGACCAGCCCCCGCCCGCGCCCATGACGGCGCGCAACCCCGATGGCTGCATCTATCTGGGCAGCTTCTCCAAGGTGCTGGCGCCGGGCCTGCGCCTGGGCTATGTGGTCGCGCCCAAGGCCATCTACCCCAAGCTCCTGCAGGCCAAGCAGGCGGCCGACCTGCACACGCCCAGCTTCAACCAGCGCATCGTCGCCGAGGTGCTCAAGGACGGCTTCCTCGATCGCCATGTGCCCACGATTCGCACGCTCTACAGGCAGCAGCGCGACGCCATGCTGGCCGCGCTCGAGCGCGAGATGGCCGGCCTGGGCGTGAGCTGGAACCGCCCGGCCGGCGGCATGTTCCTGTGGGTGCGCCTGCCCGAGGGCCTGAACGCCATCGAGCTGCTGCCCGCGGCCGTGGAGCGCAACGTGGCCTTCGTGCCCGGCGCCGCCTTCTACGCCGACCATGGCGACCCGCGCACGCTGCGCCTGTCGTTCGTGACCGCCAGCGCCGCGCAGATCGACATCGCCATCGCCGCGCTGGCCGCCACAATTCGAGCGCGACTGGAACGCCAGGGCTAGCCTGCCCCGCACCCGCCACCCACGCATGTGCCCGGCCAGGCGCATGCGCGGGCGCCGACTGGCTGCGGCGCAGTGGGCAAGACCTGGGCACCCAGCGTTTTCCCTAGTTCGCCGCCGCCCCGCGTGAAAGCCCACACTCAGCAACTGACGCCATCATGTCGGGATCATGAAGATCGCCCTGCTCTCCGACATTCACGCCAATCTGCAGGCCCTGGAGGCCTGCCTCGAACATGCCCACGCCCAGGGCGCGCAGCAGCTGGCCCTGCTCGGTGATCTGGTGGGCTATGGCGCCGACCCGGCGCCGGTGCTCGACCGGCTGATGCACCTGGTGAGCGACGAAGGCGCGCTGTGCGTGCGCGGCAACCACGATGCGGCCGCCCTCACGCCCCCCGCGGGCGCCCAGACCCTGGGCGAGCAGAGCGCGCAGTGGACCTATCCGCAGCTGAGCCCGCGGCATCGCGACTTTCTGGCCGGCCTGCCGCTGACCGCGCGCATGGGCCCGGACGCGCTGCTGGTGCACGCGAGCGCCGACGGCCCCGAGCGCTGGCACTACATCACCGACGGCAGTGCGGCCGAGCGCTCCATGGCCGCGGCCACGCGCATGGACCCGGCCATTCGCTACGTGTTCAGCGGCCATGTGCACGAGCAGGCGCTGTACTTCCTCACGCCCACGGCCAAGCTGATGCGCTTTACCCCGCAGCCGGGTGTGCCCGTGCCCGTGCCGCCACACCGGCAATGGCTGGCCATCGTGGGATCGTGCGGCCAGCCGCGCGACGGCGACACCCGCGCCATGTACGCGCTGTTCGACGCGGACGCGGCCACGCTCACCTTCCATCGCGTGGCCTACGACCACATCGCGGCGGCCGCCGCCGTGCGCGCGAGCGGCCTGCCGGCCTTCTTTGCCGACCGGCTGGAAAAGGGCCGGTGAATCCATGAAGCTGCTCGAGCCCGGCACCGAGATCGACGGCTTCGTGGTGCACGAGTGCATCCACGCAGGCGGCATGGCCCATATCTACCGCGTCGGCTATGCCAACGCCGCGCGCAATCCGGGCTTTGACCTGGCCATGAAGATCCCGCGCATGACAGCGAGCGACGGGGCCGAGAACATCGTGAGCTTCGAGGTCGAGCTGACCATATTGCCCACGCTGACCGGCCCGCACACGCCGCGCTTCGTGGCCGCGGGCGACCTCATGCGCCTGCCCTATCTGGTCATGGAATATGTGCCGGGCGACACGCTGCAGCACTGGCTGGACCGGCATGGGCCCGAGGACCACGCCGCGCGCAGCTTCGAGGCCATCGCGCGCATAGGCAGCGCCACCGCCATGGCCGCGCACAGCATCCACCAGCAGAACGTCTGCCACCTGGATCTGAAACCCGCCAACGTGCTGCTGCGTGGCGACGGCGGCGTGGTGCTGCTGGACTTCGGCCTGTCCTGCCACGCGCATTACCCCGACCTGCTGGCCGAGGAGATGCGCAAGGCCGTGGGCTCGCCCACCTGGATCGCGCCCGAGCAGGTGGTGGGCGTGCGCGGCGACCTGCGCAGCGACATCTTCGCCATCGGCGTCATGCTCTACGAGATGGCCACGGGCGAGCTGCCGTTCGGCTCGCCCACCACCCAGGCCGGCCTGCGCCAGCGCCTGTGGATGACGCCCGCACCGCCGCGCCAGCACCGCCCCGACCTGCCCGAATGGCTGCAGGAGGTGATCCTGCGCTGCCTGGAGCCCGAGGCCGCGCAGCGCTACCCCTCGGCCGCGCACCTGGCCTTCGACCTGGCCAACCCCGATCAGGTGCCCATCACCGAGCGCGGGCGGCGCCTGCGCGGGCCGGGCCTCGGGACCCATTTCAAGCGCTGGATCAAGGCCGCGGGCATGCACTACCAGCCCAGCCCCCTGCCCACGCGCCAGATCGCGGAGGTGCCCATCCTCATGGTGGCCGTGCCGCACGAGGACGTGCAGGACGCGACGCTGTATTCGCTGCGCGAGGCCGCCGCGCGCTCGCTCGGCATACGCCCGGGCGCGCGCCTGGCCTGCGTGTCGGTGATCAAGTCGTCGGCGAGCAGCACCTCGGACAGCACGCGCAGCGAGACCACGCTGCAGCGCCAGCATCTGGCGCGCCTCAAGCAATGGGCCGGCGGCCTCGACCTGTCGCAGCACAGCGCCAGCTACCACGTGCTCGAGGCCGGCGACGTGGCCCAGGCCCTGGTGCGCTTTGCCGAGGCCAACCGCGTGAGCATGATGATCCTGGGCGCGGCCACGCATGGGCTGCAGCTGCAGCGCTTCATCGACACCGTGCCCATACGCGTGGCGCGCGACGCGCCCTGCACCGTCATCCTCGTCAAGCAGCAGCTGCCGTTCGGCGCACTGGGCATGTAACCCCGCATGTGACCCCGCATGTAGCCCGGCATGCGAGCCGGCCAGCGACGCGCGACAATCGCCGCATGCGCACGCCCGACGACAGCCCCCACCCCTACGCCAGCCTCACGCCCGACCTGGTGCTCGACGCCCTCGCGGGCCTGGGGCTGAACGGCGACGGCCGGCTGATGGCGCTGGGCTCCTACGAGAACCGCGTCTACCAGGTGACGCTGGAGGACGGCAGCCGCGTCGTCGCCAAGTTCTACCGCCCCGGCCGCTGGAGCCAGGCGCAGATCCAGGAGGAACACGACTTCGCCCAGGAGCTGGCCGCGGCCGAGGTGCCCGTGGTGGCGCCGCTGATCCTGCAGGGCCGCAGCCTGCACCGGCACGCGGGCTTTGACTTCTCCATCAGCCCCTGGCGCGGCGGGCGCATGCCCGAGCTCGACGACTACGAGGTGCTCGAATGGCTGGGCCGGTACCTCGCGCGCATCCACAACGTGGGCGCAGAGCGGCCCTTCGTGGAGCGCCCGCGACTCGATCTGCAGAGCTTTGGCCAGGAGCCGCGCGACTGGCTGCTGGCGACGCGGATCATCCCGCTGGACCAGCAGGCGGCATGGCGCAGCGCCTGCGACGAAGCTCTTGAATTGATAGCTTCCAGCGCTTTCCCACCGGGCGCTGCAGGCCAATTTGGCCTCAAGGATGCAGAGGCCATCCGCCTGCACGGCGACTGCCACCCCGGCAATGTGCTGTGGACGCCCGTGGATGACGCGGGCCAGGGCGGCCCGCATTTCGTGGACCTGGACGACGCGCGCATGGGCCCTGCGGTGCAGGACCTGTGGATGCTGCTGTCGGGCGACCGGCGCCAGCGCTCGCTGCAGCTGTCGACGCTGCTCGAGGGCTACGAGCAGCTGCGCGCCTTCGACCGGCGCGAGCTCGCGCTCATCGAGCCGCTGCGCACGCTGCGCCTGATCCACTACAGCGCCTGGCTCGCGCGGCGCTGGGGCGACCCGACCTTTCCGCACAACTTCCCCTGGTTCGGCGGCAGCGCCTATTGGCGCGGCCAGGTGGACCTGCTGCGCGAACAGATAGAGGCCATGCGCGAGGAGCCGCTGGTGGGGTGAATGGTGCGGTGTCGGCGCGGGATTCTGCTGACCGAAAGACCATGACAAGCCTGCCGGCCACGGGGCTTCATGGCGCGACGCGCTCCCGCAGCAAGTCGATGATCGCCGCGTGCACCGCCTCATCGTGGCCCACAAGCAAATGGCCACCGCGGTCGAAGCCCATGAACCTCGCGCCGGGTATGCGACTGGCCGTGTAATGCGCCGTGGCGTAGGTGCCAAAGCCATCGTCGCGCGCGCTGATCACCAGGGCCGGCGCGCGAATAGACTCCAGCGCATAGGGTCCGAGACGCTTGCCCAGGCCGGTGTCGTCACGCAGCCCCGCGGCGCGCGCGGACACGGGCAGGATGCGCTCGGCCATGTCGTTGACCCGTGCCCGTTCCGCCGCACTGGCGCCTGCGACGAGCTCGGGCGCTGTGGCCAGCACATGACGGATGACCTGATCCCTGGCCACGTGCAAGGCCGTCCAGAACAGGAAGTCCGAACCGAGCAGATGCAGCAGCATCCTGTCCCTCGCGTCCGGTGCCGGTGGCGCGGAATCGGCCACCGCGCCCGGCTTGTAGGCAATGGGGACGACGAGCGCCAGGGCTCTGACGCGAGCCGGGTGGCGGATGGCGGTCTGCATGGCCGAGGGCCCGCCGGCAGAGATCCCCACCACGCCGGCCCGGGTGACACCCAGTGCATCGAGCAGACAGACATGGGCATCGGCTTGCGCCTCGGGCGAGGCGTCGGCCGGACGAGGTGTCCGCAGGTAGCCGAAGCGCGACATGGCGATCACGCGCACGCCTCGCCGCACCAGCGGTTGCGCCCAGGCCATCCCCTGGTCATGGCCGCCGCCGCTGCCGTGAATCACCAGCAGCGGGATGCCTTGACCGGCTTGCTGCACCTCGATGGGGCCGCAGCGCGTGGCCAGCAGCACGCCGCCCTGCGCGGCGCGCTCGGTGGCCGCTGCCAGATCGCGATCGAAGCGCGGCCTAATCACCACTGCTGCGGCCAAGACGACCGCAAAGGCGCCAGCGGTCAGGGCAAGGATGATCGAGCGCTTCACGGCTGCGATATCCGACCGCGATGGCGCCGTGCATGCCAGGCCCACGACCAGGCACGCCACAGCGCCGGCAGACACAGCACGCTGCCCAAGACGGCCAATACCAGCGCGAGGTCGGGCGCAGACGCCGCGAGCATGGCCGCCGTCAACCCCACGACACGCAGCACCAGGGCAGCGGCGACGGCCAGCAATGCCAACAGCAGCGACCAGCGCGCAAGCCGAGCACGCCCGGCCCGCCAGGCCAGCGCCACGCCCGCGGCGACGGCGAGCACCGCCGCCGCGTTAAACGGCACGTAGGATCGGCGCAGGCTCGGACCCTGCGGCGCAGGCTGGCCACGCAGCAGATTCACCACGCCTATCGGCAGGCGGCTCATCACCGCATTGACCTCGCCGAACGGCAGCTCGCTGTTGGCGTTGATCAACACCACGACGGCCTGCTTGGTATCGGGCAGCAGCACCATCCAGGCAGCAAACGACGCCAGGTTGCCCAGATGCCAGCGCGCATCGGTGGCCGCGCCAAAAGGGCCGACAAACCATCCTTCACCGTACCGAAAGCGGAAGTCCGAGGACATCAGCGTCGATCGGCTGGGCGGCGAAGCCGGCTCAAGCAGTTGCGTCACCGCCCCGGCCGACACCACGCGCCCGCCAGGCGCGGCACCGCCGGACAGCATCATCTGCAGGTAGCGCGCCATGTCGGCCGCGCTTGCGACCAGGCTTCCGGTGGGAGCAAAACCCGGCAGCAACGGTGTGTCATGCGCCACCGGTACGCCGAACCACATGCGGTGCAGCGCAGTCATGCCATCACGCCGGGCGCTGGCGTGGTCGGTGTGGCTGTGTGTCATCGCCAGGGGTTGCAGCACGCGTTCGCGCATCAACGCATCCCAGGGCTTGCCCGTCACGGCCTGCAGCACCGCGCCGAGCAAGACGTAGTTCAGGTTGCTGTATTCGAAGCGCTCACCTACGGGGCGGTTCAATGCCGTGGTTGCCATGCCGCGCGCGAGCTCCCCGACGCTGGCGTGGCTGCCCTGCAGCAGCGGCGCGATGCCGTCGGCGCGTGAGAAGCCACTGGTCTGATGGAGCAGATGGCGCAGGGTGATGCGTGGCGAGGCCTGCGCATCCGCGACACGAAACCAGGGCAGATAGCGCTGTACGGGTGCGTCGGCGTCAAGCTGCCCGGCGTCAATGGCCTGCCGCACGAGCAGCGCGGTAAAGGACTTGGTCAGCGAACCGATGGGAAACGGGGTGTCGCCGGTGATCGGGTTGCCATGTCCGTCATGACCGAAGCCGCGCACATGGGATGCCCGGCCGTCTTGAAGCACCGCGATTGCCACGCCCGGAATGCCCGAGTCGGCCGCTTGTTCGGCGACGAACGCGTCGATGCGGTGAAGGACGGCAGCGTCCTGCGGCGGCGGGCCTGCCTGGGCCGCGGCCGACGTCGCTGCGGCAACCAGCCAAGCAGCCACGCCACGCTGACGCAGGAGCGCGCCCCACGAAATGATGAAGGCCCGATCGAGCACGGTCCCGTCCCGAAGCGGGCTGCTAGGGCCTGTTAACACATCCGAAGCCCATCAGCGACGAGTACAAAGCTGATGAAGCCGAGGAACATGATGTCGAGTTTCTCGAACCGCGTGAAGATGCGCCGGAAGCCCTTGAGGCGGCGGAATAGACGCTCAACCTCGTTGCGGCGCTTGTACATCTCGCGGTCGTACTCCCAAGGCTCGACGCGGGTACGCAGCGGTGGCACGACGGGGATGTAGCCCAAATCGAGCGCCAACTGGCGCGTCTCGTTGCCCTCGTAGGCCTTGTCCATGAGCAGGTGCAGCGGCCGGTTCGGGGCGCCCAGGCTGGCGAGCAGTTCGCGCCCTTGTGGGGCATCGCCGGCCTGGCCCGGCGACAGTGAGAACGTTATGGCCGTTCGAGCATCCGCGGCAACCATATGAATCTTGGTTGTCCATCCACCTCGAGACTTGCCGATGGATTGGGGGCCGTTTTTTTTAGCGCGCCCGTGCCGTCTGGGTGCACCTTGATGCTTGTGGAGTCCAGTGACACCGCCTCGATCTTGATGCGCACAACCTGAGCCTTCTGCAGTTCCTCGAACATTCTGTCGAGGACCCCAGCCTTGGTCCAGCGGTTCATGCGCGTGTAGATCGTGTGCCAGTTACCGAAGCGCTTGGGCAGTCCACGCCACTTGCAGCCATGCTCGGCTACGTAGAGGATGGCGTTGACGACCTGCAAGTTGCTCAGGCTGACGTTTCCTCGCTGCGTGGGAAGGCAGTGCTCGATCTTGGCGAATTGTTCTGGCGTTATCTCCATGGCTGCCAGTCTGTGCCATGGCGGGCGCAAAAACAATTAGTGTTAACACGCCCTAGGCCAGCACGGCCTGCAGCGGGCGCCGCAGCGAAGGCGGCAGCGTCGGTCCGCGGCCGAAGCGCAGTACCAGATCCGGCCGCATCCCCGGCATGCCCAGGAAGTCCGCAAACTGCGGGCGCATGGATGCGACCTCGATCGGCTGGTTCAGATGTGCGGTGCGCACGCCCAGCGCAGTGGCCTGCAAGGCGAAGCGCTCATAGGCGCGACCCACTTCGATCCAGCCTGCCTTGTCGTTCGAAGATCCGACGAATACCGCGATGCCCGCAGAGCTGCGCACCTGCGCGGCGTACTTGTCGTTCTCGCCCCTGGCCGTGACGACGTGACTGAAGATCGCGTTTCCGAGCCAGGCAGGCAGCGTTGGGTTACCGGAGGACGCTGCGTACAGCCCGTCGCCAAGGCGCACCGCGTCGCTGCTGGAGAATCGAATCCACGCCTTCAGTTCGTCGACAAAGGCCTTGTCATTCATCTGGATGGTGTTGGCCTGCACGATGAACTCGAGCGCAGCCTCCAGCGCCGCCCTCCCGGTCAGCAGCACGAGCTGCACGGCGTCGCTGGCAGCGGCGCGCTCGAGCAGGCGCAGATCCTCAGGGGACAGGGGCTTGCCGTCGTACTCGGCCCGGGTGGACTGGCGCTGCGGGATCGCCCGGAACAATGGCGATGCCATCGCGGCCGTCGGCGTCAGCTCAACGTGCAGCCGGTCGCCGACCGCGTCGAAGCGCGCCTGCGCCGCCAGGCCGTGAGCGAGTGCGGCCTGCGCCAGGTTTTCGGCGGCGCAACCGAGCGAGACGAACATGTGGTGATCGTCGGGATCAACGACCGGGCAGCGGCGCGTCATGTCGGGCCGGATCGTGATGGCCCCGTCCTGCAGCGCGAACTTCCAGCACTGCGTGTTGTGGCTCGACGGCGCCAAGGTGGCACAGCGAACCAGCTCGTGCAGCAGCGCCAGACCGTCAAGGCCCGGTGAGGCGTCCAGCCGCCAGGTACGCGCTACCGCAGCGTCGTAGCTCTCGCCATCCGGAGCGCAGGCACCGAGCAGCAGAGGCGCCGTCATCGCGAACTCGCGTCGGGTGAGCATCGTGGGCCTTGCCTCCATGAACCTGGGCAGTCTGCTTCGGCAGGGTAACGCTGCCTTGCGAAAGATCAAGAGGCACGACTTGCTCAGCGTTGCCGTTGACCCTCGATGTCATTGAACCCAGCCGGGACCGCCTCCGGCAGCGGATTCATTCGGCCTTGACGCCGGAGATCTTCACGAGCTTCGCGATCACCGGATCGACGGCATCGAAATCCTTGTGGAACTGCGCCGAGCCGCCCGGCACGGACTCCAGGCCGAAGACCTGGAAGCGCGCCTTCATGGGCGTGGAGTGGATGATCTCCACGGACTCCTTCTCCAGGCGCTGCAGGATGGGCTTGGGCGTGCCCGCGGGCGCGAGCAGCGTGAACCAGGCGACGGTGTTGAACTCGGGGTCGGCAAAGCCCTGCTCGGCCATGGTGGGCACATCGGGCAGCTCGGCCAGGCGCCTCGGGCCGAAGATGGCGATGGGGCGGATGCGATGGTCCTTGATCACGCCCTGGGCCGCGGCGATCGTGCCCAGGCCCCAGGAGACCACGCCGCCGGCCAGGTCCTGGATGTGCGGCGCCTCGCTCTTGTAGGCCACATGGGTCATGTCGAGCTTGCGCGAGTCACTCAGGTAGGCACTCATCAGGTGGCCGGCCGAGCCCTGGCCGTAGGAGCCGTAGTTGATCTTGCCCTTGTTCTGCTGCGCCCAGGCCATGAATTCCTTCATGTTCGTCACGGGCACATTGGCGTTGACCATCATCACCAGGCTGGTGGCCGCCAGTTGGGTGATGAAGGCAAAGTCCTTGCGGATGTCGTAGGGCACCTTGGCGAAGATGTGGTGCGCGTAGAACACGGGCGTGGAATAGGCCACGAGCAGCGTGTGGCCGTCGGGGGCGGCGCGCGCCACGGCCTGGGTGCCGAGCATGCCCGATGCGCCGGTCTTGTTGTCCACCACCACGGCCTGTCCCAGGCGCTTGCCCAGCTCGTCGGCCAGCACGCGCGCCACCACGTCCGTGCCGCCGCCGGCGCCGGCCGGCACCACCAGGGTGATGGGGCGGCTGGGGTAGTTGCCGGTCTGCGCCTGGGCAGTGGCCGCGCAGCCCAGAGCCAGGGCCACGGTGGCCAGTACGGTCTTGATTCCCATGCGTTGTCTCCTGGTAATGGTCGAAATGGGGCATCGATGATGCGGGCGCGGGCCCGCGCTCCGCACTAGGGAATCCCTGCAAGCCCGGCGCCGCGCTGTCGCATGCAGGCGCCCAGAATTTGGCTCAAATTGGCCTCCAGCCCTTTGCTGACAAGCGCAGACAGCTATCAAAACAGAGGCAATCCGTCGATTCCCGTGCGTGCGACGAGCGCGAACCGGGCGGGCCTTGCAGGCGATCGACGACGGATATTGGTACGACCAATAATCAGAAAATGCAGAATTGGTTATGTTTCTAGGTACTAACCCTATAACCAAGGATTTGCCTACGGCACGAAAATCGCCGCACTCCGCGCCACAGACCATATTGGTTATACCAATTTGCAGACCACTCCCGGCCCATGCCGTGGCACGAGGCATGCAAGCCTCCCCTTGCCCCCGTCCGCGGGCGGCAGACGGGGGCGACTGACAACCGCAGGCCCTTGCGGCCCGCACCAACGCTTTTCGCCCATGCAAACCCTCTGGCAACAGAACTACGACCCTGCCGGGAACATCTGGATCTCGGCCCTGGTTGCCCTCATCCCCATCGTCTTCTTCTTTCTCGCGCTGACCCGGCTGCGCCTCAAGGGCTACCAGGCCGGCACGATCACGGTGCTGCTGGCCCTGGGCGTGGCGCTGCTGTTCTACCGGATGCCGGCCAGCGCGGCGCTGGCCTCGGCCGTGTACGGCTTCTTCTACGGCCTGTGGCCCATCGCCTGGATCATCGTGGCGGCGGTGTTCCTCTACAAGATTTCGGTCAAGACGGGGCAGTTCGACGTGATCCGCTCGTCCATCCTGTCGGTCACGCCGGACCAGCGGCTGCAGCTGATCCTGGTGGGCTTTTGCTTCGGCGCCTTCCTCGAGGGCGCGGCGGGCTTTGGCGCGCCCGTTGCGATCACGGCGGCGCTGCTCGTGGGCCTGGGCTTCAAGCCGCTGTACGCGGCCGGCCTGTGCCTGATCGGCAACACGGCGCCCGTGGCCTTCGGCGCCATGGGCATCCCCATCATCGTGGCCGGCCAGGTGTCGGGCGTGGACGCGTTCGCCATCGGCCAGATGGCCGGGCGCCAGCTGCCGTTCATGACCGTGATCGTGCTGTTCTGGCTCATGGCCATCATGGACGGCTGGCGCGGCGTCAAGGAGACCTGGCCCGCCGTGCTCGTCGGCGGCGGATCGTTCGCGCTGATGCAGTTCCTCACGGCCAACTACATCGGCCCCGAGCTGCCCGACATCACCTCGGCCATCGTCTCGCTGGTGGCGCTCACGGCCTTCCTCAAGGTCTGGCAGCCCAAGCGCATCTTCCGCTTCGAGACCGAGGGTGGCGCGCAGGGCGCGCACGATGTCAAGGCCGCCCGCCCGGCCGACACCCACCCGCCGCTGACCACAGTCACCATCCTCAAGGCCTGGTCGCCCTTCATCATCCTCACGGCCATGGTGACGATCTGGAGCGTCAAGCCCTTCAAGGCCCTGTTTGCCGCGGGCGGCCCGCTGGCCTCCACGGTCATCAACATCCCCGTGCCCATGCTGCACAACCTGGTGGCCAAGATGCCGCCCGTGGTGGCCGGCGCCACGCCCTACGGCGCGGTCTACAGCTTCAACTGGCTGCTGGCCACGGGTACGGCCATCATGATCGGCGCCATCATCACCATCGTCTTCTCGCGGCTGTCTCCGGCCAAGGCCGTGGCCACGCTGGGTGAGACCTTCAGGGAGCTGCTGGTGCCGATCTATTCCATCGGCATGGTGCTGGCGTTCGCCTTCATTGCCAACTACTCGGGCCTGTCGGCCACGCTGGCCCTGGCGCTGGCGCACACGGGCCAGGCGTTCACCTTCTTCTCGCCCTTCCTGGGCTGGATTGGCGTGTTCCTCACGGGCTCGGACACCTCGGCCAACGCGCTGTTTGGCGCGCTGCAGGCCACCACGGCGCAGCAGCTCGGCCTGCCCCAGGTGCTCACCGTGGCGGCCAACACCACGGGCGGCGTGACGGGCAAGATGATCTCGCCGCAGTCGATTGCCATCGCCTGCGCGGCCGTGGGTCTGGCGGGCAAGGAGTCGGACCTGTTCCGCTTCACGGTCAAGCACAGCCTGATCTTCGCGGTGATCATCGGCCTGATGACGACGTTGCAGGCCTATGTGCTGCCGTGGATGATTCCGGGTCACTGAAACCACCCACGATTGCCCCCATGCGTCTTGCCGATCACGTCGTCGAACAGCTTCTGGCCCTGATCCAGGCCCGCGGCCTGCAGGCCGGCCAGCGCCTGCCCGCGGAGCGGCTGCTGGCCGAGGAACTCGGCGTCTCGCGCACCTCGGTGCGCGAGGCCATACAGAAACTGACCAGCCAGGGCGTGCTCTCGGCGCGCCGTGGCGACGGCACCTATCTGCAGCCGCGCCCCACGGCCGACTGGCTGCAGCAGGCCATGCAGCCGCTGGCGGGCCTGATCAATGCCGACCCGCATTACCGCTACGACGTGCTCGAGGCGCGCCATGCGCTCGAGACCAGCACCGCCTGGCTGGCCGCGCAGCGCGCCACAGAGCAGGACAAGGAGCGCATCCGGCGCTGCTTCGACGTGATGCTCGCGCACCAGCAGGGCGGCCACGCCGAACTGGCCGCGCGTGCCGACGCGCAGTTTCACCTCGCGATCGCCGAGGCCTCGCACAACCTGGTGCTGGTGCAGGTCATGCACAGCCTGTTCACCCTGGTGCTGTCCACCGTGGAATGCAACCGCCACGAGATGTTCCACCAGAACACGCCGACGACGGTGCAGGCGCTGACGGCGCAGCACCAGGCGCTCTTGCAGGCCATCCTCGACGGCGATGCCCAGCGCGCGCGCGAATGCATGGGCGAGCACCTCGAGCATGTGCGCACGACCATACAGCGCCTCGACGAAGACCGCGCACGGCGCGAGCGCTCCATGCGCCTGACACCGGACCTGGTGCCGCCGCTGCTGACCACCACCAACCCTCTTGCCTGAGAACCCTGCCATGATCATTTCCTCCAGCGCCGACTACCGCGCCGCCGCAGAGAAGTTCCTGCCGCCCTTTCTGTTCCACTACATCGACGGCGGCGCCTATGCCGAGCAGACGCTCAGGCGCAACGTCGACGACCTGTCGGCCGTGGCGCTGCGCCAGCGCGTGCTCAAGGACATGAGTCAGCTCGACACCAGCACCGAGCTGTTCGGCGAGAAGCTCAGCATTCCCGTGGCGCTGTCGCCCGTGGGCCTGACCGGCATGTACCGCCGCCGCGGCGAGGTGCAGGCCGCGCGCGCGGCCGACGCGCACGGCATTCCGTTCACCATGTCCAGTGTCTCGGTCTGCCCCATTGAGGAGGTCGTGCCGCAGATCCGCCGCCCCATGTGGTTCCAGCTCTACGTGCTCAAGGACCGCGGCTTCATGCAGAACGCGCTCGAGCGCGCCCAGGCGGCCGGCTGCTCGACCCTGGTGTTCACCGTGGACATGCCCGTGCCCGGCGCACGCTACCGCGACGCGCATTCGGGCATGAGCGGCCCCAACGCCGCCATGCGCCGCTACCTGCAGGCCGTGCTGCACCCGCGCTGGGCGCTGGATGTGGGGCTGCTGGGGCGTCCGCACGACCTGGGCAACATCTCGGCCTACCGCGGCCGCCCCACGGGCCTGGAGGACTACATGGGCTACCTGGGTGCGAACTTCGACCCCTCCATCTCCTGGAAGGACCTGGAGTGGATTCGTGCGTTCTGGAAGGGACCCATGGTCATCAAGGGCATCCTCGACCCCGAGGACGCCAAGGACGCCGTGCGCTTTGGCGCCGACGGCATCATCGTCTCCAACCATGGCGGGCGCCAGCTCGACGGCGTGCTGTCCTCGGCGCGCGCGCTGCCGGCGATCGCCGACGCGGTCAAGGGGCAGATCAAGATCCTGCTCGACTCGGGCGTGCGCAATGGCCTGGATGTCGTGCGCGCCCTGGCCCTGGGCGCGGACTGCGCCATGATAGGCCGCGCCTACATCTATGCGCTGGCCGCCGCCGGCGAGGCCGGCGTCAAGCAGCTGCTGGAGCTGCTGGAGAAGGAAATGCGCGTGGCCATGACGCTGACCAGCGTGGCCCGCGTGGCCGACATCTCGGGCGAGATGCTGGTGCGCGAAGCCTGAGCCCGCAGGCTCAGCAGCCCCCCTCGACCCTGCAGGCCGGCACGACCCGGCCGCTGGAATCGCGCCACTCGACTGCGTCGCCGGCCGGTGCCGGCGTTTCGGTTTGAGCCGGCGCGGCATCGTTGCGTGCCGGGTCATGCAGCACCGTCGAGCTGCCCACGCCCGCACCCACGCGGGCTCCACCCACGCCGGTGGAGACGCCCACGCCGGCGCCGCCCAGCACCTGGCCGCGCTGGTTCACCCCGACGCCCACGCCCACCGGCCCGGCGCCCACACCCACGCCGGCGCTGACGCCGCCCGTGCCCAGCCCCACGCCAATGGAGACCGGGCCCACGGGGATGCCAACGCCCACGCCGCCGCCCACCGAGCCACAGCCCGCGAGCAGGCCCGCAAGCAGGCCGGCGATCGCCAGCCTCGGTGCCAGGGTGGCGCTCCATCGTGCAGGGAATCGATGGCGCATGGGTTCAGGTCCTCATGTGGGATGGGTTACGCGAGCAGCGCGTTCACGCGCTTGACGTAGGCCGCCGGGTCGTCGGGCAGGCCGCCTTCGGCGAGCAGCGCCTGGTCGAACAGGATATGCGCCAGGTCGTGGAAATGCACGCTGCCGTCGAGCTTCTTGACGAGGGCATGCTCGGGGTTGACCTCGAGCACGGGCTTGGTCTCGGGCGCGCTCTGGCCGGCCTGCTTGAGCATGCGCGCGAGCTGCGTGCTCATGCCGCCGTCCTGCACCACGAGGCAGGCGGGCGAATCGACGAGGCGCGTGGTCACGCGCACGTCCTCGGCCTTGTCCTTGAGCGCCTCCTTGAGCCTGGCCAGCACGGGCTTGAAGGACTCGGCGGCTTCCTCCGCCGCCTTCTTCTCGGCCTCGTCCTGCAGCTTGCCCAGGTCCACCGCGCCCTTGGCCACGGACTGCAGCGGCGTGCCGTCGAAGTCGTGCAGGTAGTTCAGCGCCCACTCGTCCACGCGGTCGGTCATGAGCAACACCTCGATGCCCTTCTTCCTGAAGACCTCGAGCTGCGGGCTGTGCTTGGCCGCGGCCAGGGTGTCGGCGGTGATGTAGTAGATGGCCTCCTGGCCCTCCTTCATGCGCGCCTTGTAGTCCGCCAGGGACACGGTGACGGCGTCGCTGCTCGTGGAGGCAAAGCGCAGCAGCTTGGCCAGGCGCTCGCGGTTGGCGAAGTCCTCGCCCAGGCCCTCCTTGAGCACGGCGCCGAACTCGGCATAGAACTGCGTGTACTTGCCCTCCTTGGCCTTGTCCTCCTCGCTCACCACATCGGTGACACCGTCGGCGCCTTCGGCCGCGGCCTCATGCCTGTCGTGCTTGGCCAGGTCTTCGAGCATGGAGAGCACGCGCTTGACCGATCCGTCGCGGATCAGGCGCACGTCGCGCGACTCCTGCAGCAGCTCGCGGCTCACGTTGAGCGGCAGGTCGGCGGAGTCGATCACGCCCTTGACGAAGCGCAGGTACTGCGGCATCAGCGCCTCGGCGTCGTCCATGATGAAGACGCGCTTGACATACAGCTTCACGCCCGCCTTCTTGTCGCGGTTCCACAGATCGAACGGGGCCTTGGCCGGGATGTACAGGAGCTGCGTGTACTCGGTATTGCCCTCGACGCGGTTGTGGCTCCAGGTCAGCGGCGCCTCGAAGTCATGGCTGATGGACTTGTAGAAGTCCTGGTACTGCTCGGGCGTGATGTCCTTCTTGGGGCGCGACCACAGGGCGCTGGCCTTGTTCACGGTCTCCCACTCGCCGGTCTTGACCATGCTGCCGGGCTCGCCCTCCTTCTCGCCCTCCTTCCATTCCTCCTTTTCCATGAGGATGGGCAGGCTGATGTGGTCGGAGTATTTGCCGATGATCTGCTTGAGCTGCCAGGCGTTGAGGTATTCCTCGGCATCGCCCCGCAGGTGCAGGATGACGCTGGTGCCGCGCGCCGCGCGCTCGATCTGCTCGACCTCGAAGTCGCCCGCGCCGCTGCTGGCCCAGCGCACGCCCTCGCTGGCCTTCAGGCCCGCGCGGCGGCTCTCCACGGTGATGCGGTCGGCGACGATGAAGCCCGAGTAGAAGCCCACGCCGAACTGGCCGATGAGCTGGCCCTGTTCGCTCGCAGTCTGCTTCTGGTCGCCCGTGAGGCGGCTCATGAAGTCCTTGGTGCCGCTCTTGGCGATGGTGCCCAGGTGGTCTATCGCCTCCTGCGTGCTCATGCCGATGCCGTTGTCGGTGATGGTGAGGGTGCGCGCGGCCTTGTCGAAGGACAGGCGCACCTCCAGGTTGGGCGCGTCCTCGAACAGCGTGGCGTCGTTGAGCGCCTCGAAGCGCAGCTTGTCGCAGGCGTCGCTGGCGTTGGAGACCAGCTCGCGCAGAAAGATTTCCTTGTTGGAGTACAGCGAATGCGTGACCAGGTGCAGCAGCTGTGCGACTTCGGCCTGGAACGAATGGGTGTGCTTGCTCATGGGCGTTTTCTGAATCGGATCGATCTATGACGTAGGCGTGATTTCCGGCAACGCCGGAACGCCACCGCATCTGGGGGCGAAAACGCCCGCTTCAAGGGCCCGGGAGACGGCGGCGCTCAGCGCAGAAACTGGCCGACGCGCAGCGCCTGCAGGTCGAGCACGCGCAGGCCGCCATATTCCACGCGGATCGCGCCCTGGTCCTGCAGCACGGCCAGGGCCTCGTTGACGCGCTGGCGCGACAGGCCCACGAGGTAGGCGAGCTCCTGCTGGGTGATGCGCAGCACCTCGCCCACGCCGGGGTAGAGCACGGGATTGAACAGCGCCGCGAGGTTGCGCGCCACGCGCAGGTCGGGGTTGGTGAGGCGGTCGATCTCGCGCACGGCGATGAACTGGCCCAGGCGCTCGTTGAGCTGGCTCATGACGAAACGGTTGAAGCCAATGGAATGGTCGAGCAGCCAGTGGAAGGTGTCTATGGGCAGACCGGCCACCAGGCTCTTGCGCAGCGCCTGCACGTTGTAGCGGTAGGGCTCGCGCTTGACGGCCGTGCCCTCGCCAAACCAGCCGCCCGGCGGCAGGCCGGCCAGGGTCATGCTGGCGCCGTCGGCGTTGTCGGTGTTCATCTTGAGCAGCCCCTGCACGACGCCAAACCAGTAGGTCACGGGCCGGCCCACGCGGCAGACATAGTCGCCGGGGTTGGCGTCACCCACGACCACGGCGGCCACGGCGCGCTCGCGCTCGGCGGGAAGCAGCCGCACCAGCCAGGGAATGCCGTCGAGCTCCTGCACGGTGGGCGGGCGGCGGCGCTGGTGCAGGGACAGTTCTTGGCTCATGGCCGCGAGCATCGCGCCAAAGCGCCACCGGGGGCAGCGGGAATACCACGAAGCCCGGCGGCAAACTATTGTTTCGATAGCTGCTTGCGCTTGTCAATAAAGGGCTAGGGCCCAATTTCGTTCAAACTCCAAGTCACTGCGAGGGCAGCGCATAGCGATAGCCGCGAAACGCCCAGACCGTGCGCCCGGGCTCTATGCGCTCGAGCACCAGCCCCGGGGCCGCCTGATCGCCCTCGTGCAGCACCTGGCCATTGACGATGACCATGCGGTACAGCGGGTTGGACGAATAGGTCACACCCGCGAGCTGCAGCCGGGGCAGCTGCTCGCGCACGGCCGGGGGCAGATCGGCCTGGGCAAACACCGGGGCCGAGGCGTTGGATTCCGGGGCGGCCGGGCGACCGGGCGCGGCGGCCGGCGGCGCCGCAGGCCTGCGCTCCGGTGCCGCGGCGGCCTTCTCCACGGGCTTGCGCGCGGGCCGGTCTGCGGCCCTGTCTGCCGCCTTTTCCGTGGGTTTCTGCGCGGCCTTCTCCGCGGATTTCCCGGCGGGTTTCTCGGCCCGTTTTTCCGCTGGCCTCTCAACCGGCCTCGATGCGGCAGGCCGCTCGGCAGGTGCCTGCGGCACCGCCGCGGGTTCGGCCGGTGCGGGCGGCGCGGCCGACACCGTGGCAGGCACGGGAGCCTGGGGCGCCAGGGCAGCAGGTGCCGGCGGCCGGGGCCAGAGCCACCAGGCGGCGCCCGTCAGGCCCGCGCCGACCAGCAACGCGGCGGCCAGCCAGGCCAGGCGCGCCGGGGCCGATGGTGCGGCCTGCGCGCGCAAGGCCGGCGGTGGCGGCGTGTGCAGGCCGGGAACCTCGCCCCGGCCGCGTTCGGCCTGGGCGCGCTGCAGGGCATCAAGAATGTAGGACATGGCAATCAATCATTGCTGCGCAGACGGGGCTCCTGCACGCCGGCGGCGCGGTTGAGCATCATCAGCGTCAAGGGGCCAGCCTGGCCGTCGGGCGTCAGGCCCTGGCTCAGCTGGAAGGCATGAATGCGGGCACGCAGCCGCTGTTCGGGCTTCTGGCCGCGCGCATCGGCTGCTGGAGTGCCGGCCGCGGTCAGGCGCCGCTCGAGCCAGGCGGCGCCCGCGGCGCTCGTCGTCACGCTCTCGCCGGGCGGCAGGTTGGCGGGTGCCTTCCACAGGGTGGCGATCTCGCCGCGCCACAGGGGCGCCAGATCGGCCACCGGCACCTGTTGGCGTGCGCCGCCCTCGCCCTCGAGCGTGGCCATGTCGCCGTCGAGCCGGCGCAGCATCACCACGACGGCCTGCGGCCCGGCCTCGGGCGCGGGCGATGGATGCAGGGTGAGCAGCACCGGCCGGTCGAGCAGGCGCAGCAGGCTCAGGCTGGCGCGGCGCTGGCGATGGCAGCGCAGCCCCTGCTGCGCGAGCTGCGCGCAGGGGTCGCCCGCGGCGAGCGGCCCCTGCGCCTGCCAGGCCCGGGCAAGCCACTGCCAGCCCGCGGGCGCGTCCGCCGCGGGCTGGCGCGCAAGAAACGACGCCAGCTCACCATCGCCCTGGCGCGGGCCGGTGCTCGGGGTCGGCGCAGCCTCCTGCGCGCCGGCCCCGGCTGGGGCCGGCGTCGCGGCGACGGACTGCGCCTTTTCGCCCGCCTGCATGGGCCGCCAGCCCATGCCCCAGCCAATGGCACCGGCCGCGACCGCGCCGGCCAGCGCGGCCGCCGCGGCCAGCCCCCAGCGGCGTGGCGCGGTGCGCGCGGCGGGCGCGCCGAACACCTCGCGCGCCGCCTGGCGCACCATGGCGTCGGTGACCTCGCGCGCTCCCGCGGCATAGGCGCCGAGCAGGGCCCGGTCGCACAGCAGATTGATGCGCCGCGGCACGCCCTGCGTGAGCGCATGCACGCGCGCGAGCGCCCGGCGCGCGAACGGCGGCGGCCCCTGCCATCCCGCGACGGCCAGGCGATGGGCGATGTACTGCTGCGACTCCTCGGCGCTCAGTGCGTCGAGGTGGTAGCGCGCGATCACACGCTGCGCGAGCTGCTCGAGCTCGGGCGCGGCGACCATGGTGCGCAGCTCGGGCTGGCCTATGAGGATGATCTGCAACAGCTTGCGCTCGCTGGTCTCGAGGTTGGTGAGCAGGCGCAGCTGCTCGAGCACGTCGGGCGCAAGGTTCTGCGCCTCGTCGATGATGAGCACGTTGTTGCGCCCGGCCGCATGCTGCGCGAGCAGGAACGCGTTGAGCGGGTCCAGGCAGTCCTTGACGGTTTCGCCCCCCGCCGCCGCGGCGCGGTGCGCCACGCCGAACTCGTCGCAGATGGAGCGCAGCAGCTCCGGCACCGTGAGCCGTGGATTGAAGATGTAGGCCACGTTGCAGTGCGCCGGAATCTGCTCCAGAAAGCAGCGGCACACGGTGGTCTTGCCGGTGCCGATCTCGCCCGTGAGCAGCACGAAGCCGCCGCCCGCCTCGAGCCCGTAGAGCAGATGCGCCAGCGCCTCGCGGTGGCGCGCGCTCATGAACAGGTAGCGCGGGTCGGGAGCGATGGAAAACGGCGCATGCGCAAGGCCGAAGAACGGGACGTACATGGGCGGGGAGGATAGCGCCCCCGCGCATCGGCGGCCGCCCGCATGGCCGCGCACCGGCTCGAACCAGCGAAAACAGGGTTTGACCTTCTAGGATTTACCCGAAGATTGTCGTCAGAAAGACACTATGGCGTCAAAGTATTCCCTACCATGCCCGCAATTCTGCGATGGCATGGCCCCCGCCGGTGCCTGTCCACCCGTTTCACAGAGTCCCATAGGAACCGGAATGACGACCACATTCCCCCATTTGCTGCTGCAGCACGCCGCCCAGCGCCCGGACGCCCCGGCGCTGCGCGAAAAAGAATATGGCATCTGGCAGACCTGGAGCTGGAAGGCCGCCGCCGCCGAGGTGCGCGCCATGGCCTGCGGCCTGCTGTCGCTGGGCTTTGCCAAGGGGCAGAACCTGGCCTTGATCAGCGACAACCGCCCCCATGTGTACATGGGCTTCGTCGCGGTGCAGAGCATAGGCGGGGTGCCGATTCCGCTCTACCAGGATGCCGTGGCCAGCGAGATGAGCTTCGTCATCGAGGACGCCGACATCCACTTCGCCTTCGCCGAAAACCAGGAGCAGGTGGACAAGCTGCTCGAGGTGCGCGAGTCCACCTCGGGCCTGACCCACATCATCTACGACGACCCGCGCGGCCTGCGCAACTACGACCAGCCCGGCCTGATCAGCCGGGCCGACCTCGTGGCCCGCGGCCGCAAGTGGGACGACGAGCATCCCGGCGTCTGGGAGGCCATGCTCGGCCAGATCGGCGCCCAGGACGTGTCGGTCATCCTCTACACCTCGGGCACCACGGGCAAGCCCAAGGGCGTGTGCCAGACGCATGCATCCTTCATCGGCGCGGCCAGCGGCGCGGCCGAGGTGGACAGGCTGGGCCCGAGCGACAGCATCATTTCCTACCTGCCGCCCGCCTGGGTGGGCGACCACCTGTTCTCGCTCGCGCAGTGGCTGGTGGCGGGCTACACCATCAACTGCCCGGAGTCTGCCAGCACCGTGAGCATAGACATGCGCGAGATCGGCCCCACGTACTACTTCGCGCCGCCGCGCGTGTTCGAGGGCATGCTGACCTCGATCCAGATCCGCATGGAGGACGCCGCGCCCTTCAAGCGCCGCATGTATGAAAAGGCCATGCAGCTCGCGCGCCGCGTGGGCTCGGACATTCTGGACGGCCGGCCCGTGGGTGCGCTCGACCGGCTCAAGTACCGCCTGGCCGATTTCGCCGTGTACGGGCCGCTGCGCAACGCCATGGGCCTGTCGCGCATCCGCGTGGCCTATACGGCGGGCGCGGCCATCGGGCCCGAGCTGTTTCGCTTCTTCCGCTCCATAGGCATCAACCTGAAGCAGTTCTACGGCCAGACCGAGACCTGCGCCTATGTCTGCCTGCAGCGCGACGGCCAGGTGGATCTGAACACCGTGGGCCAGGCCGCGCCGGGCATAGAGCTCAAGCTCGCCGACAACGGCGAGGTGCTGGTCAAGGGCGTGTCGGTGCTCAAGGAGTACTACAAGCGTCCCGACGCCACGGCCGAGGTGATCGACGCCAACGGGTGGTTTCACACGGGCGACGCCGGCGTGATCGACGCGCGCGGCCAGCTGCGCATCATCGACCGCGCCAAGGACGTGGGCAAGCTCGCCGGAGGCGCGATGTTCGCGCCCAACTACATCGAGAACAAGCTCAAGTTCTTCCCGCACATCAAGGAGGCCGTGTGCTTCGGCCATGACAAGGATCAGGTCTGCGCCTTCATCAACATCGACTTCGACGCCGTGGGCAACTGGGCCGAGCGCCAGAACCTGCCCTACGCGGGCTATGTGGACCTGGCCTCCAAGGCCAAGGTGCTGGAGCTGGTCGCCGACTGCGTGGCCCGGGTGAATGCCGACCTCGCGGGCGAGACCGGCATGGCCGACACCCAGGTGGCGCGCTTTCTCGTGCTGCACAAGGAGCTCGACCCCGACGACGACGAGCTCACGCGCACGCGCAAGGTGCGGCGCAACTTCATCGCCGACAAGTACGGCGTGCTCATCGATGCGCTGTATGCGGGCAAGAGCGAGCAGTTCATCGAGACCCAGGTGAAGTTCGAGGACGGGCGCAAGGGCAGTGTGAGCGCCACGCTCAAGATCGTCGACGCCAAGACCCACCCGGCCCGCGCCGCCGCCTGAGGAACACGCAATGACCAGCAAGAAGATCGGCGATGTCATCCTGGACATCAAGAACATCAGCCTGCGCTTTGGCGGCGTGAAGGCGCTCACGGACATCTCGTTCAACGTCAAGGAACACGAGATCCGCTCCATCATCGGCCCCAACGGCGCGGGCAAGAGCTCGATGCTCAACTGCATCAACGGTGTCTACACGCCGAGCGAGGGCTCCATCACCTTCCGTGGCAAGACCTTCGACCACATGAACAGCCGCCAGGTGGCCGAGATGGGCGTGGCGCGCACCTTCCAGAACCTGGCGTTGTTCAAGGGAATGAGCGTGATCGACAACATCATGTCCGGGCGCAACCTGAAGATCAAAAGCAACCTGCTCATGCAGGCGCTGCGCATAGGCCCGGCCGCGCGCGAAGAGATCGCACACCGCGAGTTCGTCGAGCACATCATCGACTTCCTGGAGATACAGGCGTACCGCAAGACCCCCGTGGGCCAGCTGCCCTACGGCCTGCAAAAGCGCGTCGACCTGGGACGGGCGCTCGCCATGGAGCCGCAGGTGCTGCTGCTCGACGAGCCCATGGCCGGCATGAACGTCGAGGAAAAGCAGGACATGTGCCGCTTCATCCTCGACGTGAACGACGAGTTCGGCACCACCATCGTCCTCATCGAGCATGACATGGGTGTGGTGATGGACATCTCCGACCGCGTCGTGGTGCTGGACTACGGCAAGAAGATCGGCGACGGCGCGCCCGATGAAGTGCGCAACAACGAGGACGTGATCCGCGCCTACCTGGGCGCCGGGCACTGAGGGCAAGGCAGGAGAGCAACCATGGCATTCTTTTTGGAAACCCTCATCGGCGGCCTGATGGCGGGCATGCTGTACTCGCTGGTGGCGCTGGGCTTCGTGCTGATCTTCAAGGCCTCGGGCGTGTTCAACTTCGCGCAGGGCGCGATGGTGCTGTTCGCGGCCCTGGCCATGGCGCGCTTCGCGGAATGGATCCCGGCGTGGACCGGCATCGAGAACATGGTGCTGGCCAACCTCGCGGCCTTCATCATCGCGGGTGCCATCATGTTCGTCTGCGCCTGGATCATCGAGCGGCTGGTGCTGCGCCACCTGGTGAACCAGGAAGGCGCCACGCTGCTGATGGCCACGCTGGGCATCACCTACTTCATGGAAGGCCTGGGCCAGACGCTGTTCGGCAGCGACATCTACAAGATCGACGTGGGCATGCCCAAGGACCCCACGTTCCTGCTGGAGTCGGTGTTCGAGGGCGGCGTGCTGGTGAACAAGGAAGACGTGATCGCCGCCGCCATCGCCGCCGCGCTCGTGGTGCTGCTGAGCCTGTTCTTCCAGAAGACTGGCACGGGCCGCGCGCTGCGCGCCGTGGCCGACGACCACCAGGCGGCACAGTCCATCGGCATTCCGCTCAACCGCATCTGGGTCATCGTCTGGTGCGTGGCCGGTGTCGTGGCCCTGGTGGCCGGGATGATCTGGGGCAGCAAGCTCGGCGTGCAGTTCTCGCTGACCACGGTGGCGCTGCGCGCGCTGCCGGTGGTGATCCTGGGGGGGCTGACCAGCGTGCCTGGCGCCATCATCGGCGGCCTGATCATCGGCGTGGGAGAGAAGCTCTCCGAGGTCTACCTCGGCCCCTTCGTGGGCGGTGGCATCGAGATCTGGTTTGCCTATGTGCTGGCCCTGGTGTTTCTCTTGTTCAGACCCCAGGGGCTCTTTGGGGAAAAAATCATCGATCGCGTCTAAGGGGGGAGCCGAGAATGTTCTACAGAGAAAACGGCCAGTTCAAGACCAGCTACCGCGCAGATCAGCAGATCTTCCCCATCGCTCAGGATCGCATCGTCGTCCTGGCCCTGGTGGCCGCGGCCTTCGTGCTGGTCCCCATGCTGGCCAGCGACTACTTCTACCGCGCCATCCTGATTCCGCTGGTCATCATGTCGATGGCGGCGCTGGGCGTGAACATCCTGGTGGGCTATTGCGGGCAGATCTCGCTGGGCTCGGGCGCCTTCATGGCCGTGGGCGCCTACGGTGCGTTCAACTTCTTCGTGCGCTTTCCGGGCATGCCGCTGGTTCCCGCGCTGATCCTTGGCGGTCTGTGCGCCACGTTCTTCGGCATCCTGTTCGGCCTGCCCAGCCTGCGCGTGCGCGGCCTGTACCTGGCGGTGGCCACCCTGGCGGCGCAGTTCTTCAGCGACTGGATGTTTCTGCGCATCAAGTGGCTCACGAACAACTCCGACTCCGGCTCGGTGTCGGTGAACGATCTGCAGGTGCTGGGCATGCCCATAGAAAGCGCGATGAGCAAGTACCTGTTCTGCCTGGCGCTGCTCGTGGTCGTGGCCCTACTGGCCAAGAACCTGGTACGCGGCGCCATAGGCCGCGAGTGGATGGCGATTCGCGACATGGACGTGGCCGCTGCGGTGATAGGCATCCGCCCCATGTTCGCCAAGCTATCGGCCTTCGCGGTCAGCAGCTTCATCATTGGCATGGCGGGCGCCCTGTGGGCCTTCGTCCACCTAGGCTCGTGGGAGCCGGCCGCGTTCTCGGTCGAGGTGTCCTTCAAGCTGCTGTTCATGGTCATCATCGGCGGCCTGGGCTCCATCATGGGCAGCTTCTTCGGCGCTGCCTTCATCGTCGTGCTGCCCATCTTCCTCAACCAGTTCCTGCCCGGATTCCTGGATCTGTTCGGCATCGAGATCTCCACCGCCGGGCTGTCCCACGCGGAACTCATGATCTTTGGCGCGCTCATCGTCTGGTTCCTCATCGTCGAGCCGCATGGCCTGGCCAAGCTCTGGTCCACCGCCAAGCAGAAGCTGCGCGTGTGGCCCTTCCCGCATTGACTCCCCCCTGCTTCCAACCACCTCTAACTAGGAGACAACCATGAAGCTATCGAAGATCGTGATCGCAACCGCCGTAGTGGCCGCAGGCGCCGCCGGCGTGGCCACCAACGCCTTCGCGCAGGCCAAGGAACAGTTCTTCCCGCTGCTGTCCTACCGCACCGGTCCCTACGCTCCCAACGGCACGCCCTGGGCCAACGGCAAGCAGGACTACATCAAGATGATCAACGCGCGCGACGGCGGCATCAACGGCGTCAAGCTCACGTTCGAGGAATGCGAGACCGGCTACATGACGGACCGCGGCGTCGAATGCTACGAGCGCCTCAAGAGCCGCCCCGGCGTGACGGTGTTCGACCCTCAGGCCACCGGCATCACCTTTGCGCTGACCGAGAAGGCGCCCGTGGACAAGATTCCGCTGATGACGCTGGGCTACGGCCTGTCCGTCTCGCAGGACGGCATGGCCTTCAAGTGGAACTTCCCGCTCATGGGCAGCTACTGGACGGGTGCCGACATCCTGATCCAGCACATCGGCAAGAACGCCGGCGGCCTGGACAAGCTCAAGGGCAAGAAGATCACCCTCGTCTACCACGACAGCCCGTTCGGCAAGGAGCCCATCCCGCTCCTGCAGGAGCGCGCCAAGATGCACGGCTTCGAGCTGCAGCTGCTGCCCGTGACGGCCCCCGGCGTGGAGCAGAAGGCCACCTGGCTGCAGGTGCGCAAGGACAGGCCCGACTATGTGCTGCTGTGGGGCTGGGGCGTGATGAACTCCACCGCCCTCAAGGAGGCCCAGGCCACGGGTTACCCGCGCGACAAGATGTATGGCGTGTGGTGGGCCGGTGCCGAGCCCGATGTGCGCGACGTGGGCGATGGCGCCAAGGGCTACCACGCGCTGGCGCTCAACGGCCATGGCACGCAGTCCAAGGTGATGCAGGACATCCTGAAGTACGTGCACGACAAGGGCCAGGGCACAGGTCCGAAGGACGAGGTGGGCTCGGTGCTGTACACGCGCGGCGTCATCATCCAGATGCTGAGCGTGGAGGCCGTGCGCCGCGCGCAGGAGCACTTCGGCAAGGGCAAGGTCATGACGGGCGAGCAGGTGCGCTGGGGCCTGGAGAACCTGGCGCTCGACCAGAAGAGGCTGGACGCGCTGGGCTTCAACGACGTGATCCGCCCCATCTCCACGAGCTGCTCCGACCACATGGGATCGACCTGGGCGCGCGTGCATACCTGGGACGGCAAGAACTGGAAGATGAGCAGCGACTGGTACCAGGCTGACGAGCAGATCATCAAGCCCATGGTGAAGACCGGCGCGGACAAGTACCTGGCCGACAAGAAGATGCAGCGCCGCGACGTGAAGGACTGCCAGTCCCCGGGGCAGGCATCGTCCTGAGGCGCCGCGCGCGAGAGCTGCCGCCCGATGCGGCGGCTCGTCGCGGCGGCCCTTGCACGGCGGCTGCCGGCCGGCAGCCGCCAATCGAGAGGGTTGCGAGCGCAGCCCTCCCGATTGGCAAAGCGAAGGCAACACCATGGACAGCAAAAACATCGTTCTGAGCGTCAACGGCATCGAGGTCATCTACAACCATGTGATCCTGGTGCTCAAGGGCGTCTCGCTCGCGGTGCCCGAGGGCAGCATCGTCGCCATCCTGGGCGGCAACGGCGCGGGCAAGACGACCACGCTGCGTGCCATCTCCAACCTGCTCAAGGCCGAGCGCGGCGAGGTCACCAAGGGCAGCATCGAACTGCGCGGCGAGCGCATCGAGAACCTCTCGCCCGCGGACCTGGTCAAGCGCGGCGTGGTCCAGGTGATGGAGGGGCGCCACTGCTTCGCCCACCTGACGATCGAGGAGAACCTCATGACCGGCTCCTACACGCGCACCGACAAGGCCGAGATCGCGCGCAACCTGGAGAAGGTCTACAACTACTTCCCGCGCCTGAAGACCCGGCGCACGAGCCAGGCGGCCTACACCTCGGGCGGCGAGCAGCAGATGTGCGCCATCGGCCGCGCGCTGATGTGCAACCCCAGCATCGTGCTGCTCGACGAGCCCTCCATGGGCCTGGCGCCGCAGATCGTCGACGAGGTGTTCCACATCGTCAAGGACCTCAACAGCAAGGAAAAGGTCACCTTCGTGCTCGCCGAGCAGAACACCAACATGGCCCTCAAGTACGCCGACTACGGCTACATCATGGAGAGCGGCCGCATCGTCATGGACGGCCCGGCCCAGGAACTCGCCAACAACGAGGACGTCAAGGAGTTCTACCTCGGAGTCGGCGGCGGCGAGCGCAAGAGCTTCAAGGACGTGAAGAGCTACAAGCGGCGCAAGCGCTGGCTCGCATGACCGCAATTTTCATAGCTGCTCGCGCTTTACTGGCAAGCGTTGGCGGCCATTTTTACCCATAGTCCACCCGCACAGGAAAGCATGGCCATGAATCCGTTTTACGACGCGCTGGAAACCCGCAGTCCCGAGGAGCGCGAAGCCGCGCTGATGGCTGCCCTGCCGCAGCAGATTGCGCACGCGCAAAAGTCCAGCAGCGCATTCGCGAGCATCCTGGCCGGCGTCGATGCCCGGGCCGTCACCAGCCGCGCGGCGCTGGCCCAGCTGCCCGTGACACGCAAGTACGAACTGCACGAGCGCCAGCAGGCCCAGCGCGCGGACAACGCCTTCGGCGGCTTTGCGACCACGGGCTTCGGCGCCGCCATGCCGCGCGTGTTCGCCAGCCCCGGTCCGATCTACGAGCCCGAGGGCGCGCGCTCCGACTACTGGCGCATGGCGCGCGCGCTGTACGCCGCGGGTTTTCGCGCGGGCGAGCTCGCGCACAACTGCTTCTCCTACCACTTCGTGCCCGCGGGCTCGATGATGGAAAGCGGCGCCCACGCGCTCGGCTGCACGGTGTTTCCGGGCGGCACGGGCCAGACCGAGCAGCAGGTGCAGGCCATGGCCGACCTCCGGCCCGCGGGCTACATCGGCACGCCGAGCTTTCTGAAGATCATTCTCGAGAAGGCCGCCGAGATGGGCGTCGAGCTCCCCAGCCTGACCAAGGCCCTGCTCTCGGCCGAGGCCTTCCCGCCCTCGCTGCGCGACTGGTTCGCCCAGCAGGGCGTCGCCGGCTACCAGTGCTATGGCACGGCCGACCTGGGCCTGATCGCCTACGAGACCAGCGCACGCGAGGGACTGGTGCTCGACGAGGGCGTGATCGTGGAGATCGTGCGCCCCGGCACGGGCGACCCCGTGCCCGAGGGCGAGGTCGGCGAACTGGTGGTCACCACGCTCAACCCCGACTACCCGCTGATCCGCTTCGGCACCGGCGACCTCTCGGCCGTGCTGCCCGGCGCCTGCCCCACGGGGCGCACCAACACCCGCATCAAGGGCTGGCTGGGGCGCGCCGACCAGACCACCAAGGTGCGCGGCATGTTCGTGCACCCGGGTCAGGTGGCGCAGGTCGTCAAGCGCTTCCCGCAGATCACCAAGGCCCGCCTGGTGGTCAGCGGCGAGATGGCCAATGACCAGATGGTGTTGCAGGTCGAGACCCAGGAGACCGCGCCCGGCCTGGCCGATCTGCTGCAGGATGCGCTGCGCGAGGTCACCAAGCTGCGCGGCGAGGTGCAGATGCTGCCCCCGGGCAGCCTGCCCAACGACGGCAAGGTGATCGAGGACGCACGCAGCTATCGCTGACACAGCACCGACACCGGCACCGAGGGGCTGGCGCCACGCAATTCGCGCCCTATCATTGCGCGTTTCAATCAAAGGAGCATCATGAACCACCCCTTCAAGCTCACACTGGCCACCGCCGCCATCCTGGCCGCGTTCTGCGCATCGGCCCAGACCTTCCCGGCCGCAGGCAAGTCCGTCACCATCGTCGTGCCGTTCTCGGCCGGTGGCCCCACCGACCGCGTGGCACGTGACCTGGCCGAGGCCCTGCGCAAGCCCCTGGGCGGCGCCACCGTCGTCATCGACAACGCCGCCGGCGCCGGCAGCACCATCGGCGTGGCCAAGGTCGCGCGCGCCCAGCCCGATGGCTACACCCTGCTGCTGACGCACATCGGCATGGCCACCATCCCCTCGCTGTACCGCAAGCTGTCGTTCAACGTGCTGAACGACTTCGAGTACCTGGGCATCGTCAACGATGTGCCCATGACCATCATCTCGCGCCCGACCCTGGAGGCGAAGAACTTCAAGGAGCTGTCGGCCTGGATCTCCCAGAACAAGGAGAAGGTCAACCTGGGCCATTCGGGCCTGGGCTCGGCCGGCCATCTGTGCGGCCTGATGTTCCAGAGCGCGCTGCAGTCGCACATGACGCCCGTGGCCTACAAGGGCGCTGCGCCGGCCATCACCGACCTGATCGGCGGCCAGATCGACCTGATGTGCGACCAGACGACCAACACCACGTCGCAGATCGAGGGCAAGAAGGTCAAGGCCTTTGCCGTCACCACCGCCCAGCGCCTGACCATGCCCGCGCTCAAGGATCTGCCGACGCTGCAGGAGAGCGGCCTCAAGGACTTCAGCGTCTCGGTCTGGCATGGCCTGTACGCGCCCAAGGGGACGCCCGTAGCGGTGCTCACGCGCATCAACGAGGCCCTGCAGGTGGCCGTCAAGGACCCCGATTTCATCAAGAAGCAGGAAGGCCTGGGCGCCGTCGTCGTGGCCGACAAGCGCGTACTGCCGGCCGAACACAAGAAGTTCGTGCAGTCCGAGATCGACAAGTGGGGCGCCGTGATCAAGGCCGCCAACGCCTACGCAGACTGATCTCCCGCAGGCGCAACGCCCCGAGCCCGGTGCCCAGGCACCGGGCTTTTTTGTGCGCCGATTGCGGGTAATCCTGCGGGCCGACGGCACGCCAACGCGCCTGCAAATGGTGCCTTCCTCACCGTGCACAGGAGAATGCATACAGCTCAAACGGCAAGTGGCCTAGCGCTCAGCCTTCTGCAACACCTCACGTGAGAAATCTACGACGGAACCATCGAAAGGTTGATTGTTGGCGGCGAGCAGCTTCTCGCGGATGGATGGCTCTCTCAATGCGTGCGCCACGCCGTCATGTACGCGTTCGACCAAAGACTCGGGTGTATGTGGTGGAGCAAACAGGCCGAACAAGGAGTCCAGATTTGCCTGTGCGTATCCCAGCTCCGCAAACGTTGGCACCTGCGGCAACACGGGCAAACGCTGCGGAGCACCCACAGCCAGCGCCCTGAGTTTTCTCCTGTGCAGCGCTTCAAGCTGGCGCGACGCCACGTTCGTAGACAAGAGTTCAAAGTGCCCGCCCAGCGCATCCGTAATCTGTTGCCCTCCCCCTTTGTAAGGCACATGAACGAATCGTATTCCCGTGGCACTGGCAATGCGTTGCAACACCGAGTGACCCGTCGTCCCCGTCCCTGTCGTTGCCCAGCGCAGACCTCCGGGGACCTGTCGTGCCTCGACCAACATCTCCGCAAAGGTGCTTGCCTTCAGCGCTGGTGTGCCTACCAGCAACATAGGCGTGCGCATCACTCCAGCCACGGGTACGACGCTCAGCCGCGGCGTATCGTTCCAAGCCTCGTCCAGCAATGCCACAGCAGTCACCGCGGCAAAAGCCAGGGTGTGCCCATCGGGCGCACTGCGTAACAGCGAACGCAAGGCAAGGGTGCCACTGGCTCCGGGCCTGTTCTCCACACGAACTTGCACCCCCCATGTGGCAGACAATTGTTCCGCCAGTACCCGGGCCATCATGTCGCTCACACCACCGGGCGGGTAAGCCACCAGCAGCCTGACGGCCTGACAAGGCCAGGCCTGCTGCGCCACTGCACGCGGCACAACCTCCGATGACCAATAGACAGAAAGGCAGATGGCCCGAAGCAAGCCACGACGCGACAGCATTGCGTGGTCCGTTTACATGCTGAGTTTCAACACGCCCTCTGAACGTGTCGCTGCGCAAGCTCACGCGCCAAGGCGACAAACCCGCCTATCGGGCCCGCGCAATCGTTCCGCCGATACGCAAGGGTAAGCGGTGCGCTTAAGCGCACCGAGGGCTCAAACACGCGATACACAACGGCATGTGGATGCATCCCGCGCACGGACTCCGGTACGATAGACAGCCCCACGCCAGCAGCCACCAGGTTCACATTGGTCATCATCCGCTCCACCTCGGCGGCAAGTTCCACATGCACTGCGTGTTGCGCACAAAGAGCCAGCAGGTTGGCGTAGAGCCCCGGCGCGCCGGGCCGACGGACCAGCACCAAGCGCTCACCGTGCAGTTCTTTGAGAGCAACCGGCCGCGAGCGCGCTCGCGCCAACCTGTGGTCCTTGGGAATTGCCAGCACCGCGTCTTCGTCAAGCAGAGGCTCAAAGACCACTCCTTCTGGCTGTGACACAGGCAAGCGCAAAAAACCGCAATGCAGTTGGCCTCCGGCCAGCGCCTCGGTGATTTCTGCGGCATTGTTTTCACGCACGTTCAGTGCGATGCCGGGGTAGCGCCGACGACATAAACGCAGCACCTCGGGAGTGAACGCATGGGCCGCCGCCGAACTCGTGAAGCCCACTTCGATGCGCCCATGCTCACCACGCACGAATGCCTGCATGCGACCGGTCATGGACTCGAAATCATTCATCAGTCGCATGGCTTCGGCACGCAGCTGACAACCCGCATGCGTGAGGTCCACACCCTTGGCATGTCGAACAAAAAGTTCTGTGCCCAGCTCTGCTTCCAGCGCGCGAATCTGATGTGACAGCGGAGGCTGCTGTATTCCCAGGTGCTCGGCGGCCCGGGTTATGTGCCCTGCCTCTGCCACGGCAAGGAAATAGCGAAGATGGCGCAATTCCATATGAACAACGTATTCAACTCATACATTAAAAATCTTTGAAATATTAAACAAGTCCTCCCAGAATCACCAGCAGGCGCTAACAACAGCCCTAGCACAACACCCCCACCCAAGGAGACATCCATGCATCGTTCATTGCGCCTCGGCGGCGCCACTCTTCTCGTTCTTTCGGGCGTTGCCGGCTGTGGTGGCGGCTCAGTGACGCTCAGCGGACCAGCCAGCTCCATTGAAAAGGCACCTCAAGCCACGACCTGCCCCACTGCAGTTCCAGCCACGGCCTCATGCCTGTCGGGAGTTGACTCTAAGGGCGCGTACTACCTGATTGCCAAGCCAGCCAACTGGAACGGCACTCTGGTTCTGCATGCACATGGAGGCCCTTCGTTGAGTGCGCCTACCATCGAACGAGCCGAAGAGGATCTGACGCGCTGGGCCATCATGGTCAAGGCAGGTTACGCCTGGGCCGGATCCACGTTCCGCCAGGGAGGGGTTGAGGCCCGTGCGGCGGCTGAGGATACCGAGCGCCTACGCGGAATCTTCCGCTCGCATGTGGGCAAGCCCGAGCGCACCATCTTGCATGGCCAATCGTGGGGCGCGGCTGTGGCCGTCAAGGCTGCGGAAACCTTCACCCAGGAAACAGTAGGCGAGCAGCCGTATGACGGCGTGCTACTGTCCAGTGGCGTGCTCGGTGGCGGTACGCGCTCATACGATTTCCGGACCGACCTGCGCGTTGTGTATCAATACCTATGCGGGAACCACCCACGCCCCAGCGAGCCTCAGTACGCTCTCAACCTGGGCTTGCCCGCAGGCACAAGCATGAAACAGGCAGATATCGCCAGCCGTGCCAACGAATGCCTAGCGCTCAATAAACCTGCATCACAACGTACGGCAGAGCAGCAGGCAAAAGTGCAAACACTGGTGAACGTGATACGGATTCCGGAAAGTCAAATCCTGTCGCATCTGAACTGGGGAACGCTGCACTTTCAGGACATATCCAGCAAGCGCACCGGTGGCGTCAGTCCATTTGGCAATGAAGGGGCCATCTACACGGGTTCGTCTGATGATGTCGCACTCAATGCAGGCGTGCTGCGCTACCGAGCCGACCCCACGGCCTATCGCAAGCTCGCCGACGACATGGATCCAACCGGCAAGATTCCCGTGCCCGTGCTCACGGTCAAATGGATCAGCGATCCGACCGCATTCGTAGAACTGGACGCATACTTTCGCTCGTTGATGCAGCGAGGCGGCAGCGCAGGGCGATTGGTACAAACGTTCACCAACGAGGGCACGCACAGCTACATCAGCGACCCCACCTATCCAACGCTTATGAAGGCGTTATTGCACTGGGTTGCAACCGGCACCAAACCAACTCCGGCTGAGATTGCATCCGCCTGTATCGAGTTCGAGGCGCAGTTCGGCGCTGGCTGCAGCTTCAGTCCATCCTACACACCTGCAGCATTGGAAACACGCGTGGCCGCACGCCAACGACCGGAATGAGTTCAACGCCTTCAACCAAGCTGTCGCCCCGCCTCTCCTGCACAACTTCCTCAGCTAGTCTCATGAAAATTGCTTTCAACATTTCCTTGGCCACCGCCGCCATCCTGGCCGCGTTCTGCGCATCGGCCCAGACCTTCCCGGCCGCAGGCAAGTCCGTCACCATCGTCGTGCCGTTCTCGGCCGGTGGCCCCACCGACCGCGTGGCACGTGACCTGGCCGAGGCCCTGCGCAAGCCCCTGGGCGGCGCCACCGTCGTCATCGACAACGCCGCCGGCGCCGGCAGCACCATCGGCGTGGCCAAGGTCGCGCGCGCCCAGCCCGATGGCTACACCCTGCTGCTGACGCACATCGGCATGGCCACCATCCCCTCGCTGTACCGCAAGCTGTCGTTCAACGTGCTGAACGACTTCGAGTACCTGGGCATCGTCAACGATGTGCCCATGACCATCATCTCGCGCCCGACCCTGGAGGCGAAGAACTTCAAGGAGCTGTCGGCCTGGATCTCCCAGAACAAGGAGAAGGTCAACCTGGGCCATTCGGGCCTGGGCTCGGCCGGCCATCTGTGCGGCCTGATGTTCCAGAGCGCGCTGCAGTCGCACATGACGCCCGTGGCCTACAAGGGCGCTGCGCCGGCCATCACCGACCTGATCGGCGGCCAGATCGACCTGATGTGCGACCAGACGACCAACACCACGTCGCAGATCGAGGGCAAGAAGGTCAAGGCCTTTGCCGTCACCACCGCCCAGCGCCTGACCATGCCCGCGCTCAAGGATCTGCCGACGCTGCAGGAGAGCGGCCTCAAGGACTTCAGCGTCTCGGTCTGGCATGGCCTGTACGCGCCCAAGGGGACGCCCGTAGCGGTGCTCACGCGCATCAACGAGGCCCTGCAGGTGGCCGTCAAGGACCCCGATTTCATCAAGAAGCAGGAAGGCCTGGGCGCCGTCGTCGTGGCCGACAAGCGCGTACTGCCGGCCGAACACAAGAAGTTCGTGCAGTCCGAGATCGACAAGTGGGGCGCCGTGATCAAGGCCGCCAACGCCTACGCAGACTGATCTCCCGCAGGCGCAACGCCCCGAGCCCGGTGCCCAGGCACCGGGCTTTTTTTCATCTCATGATGCAGCGCCGGTTGCAGACCTTGGGCGGTGCAGCCGGCGCCAGCGGGCAGCGGCAGGCGTCACCAGACCACGTCGTGGCCTTCGGCGGCGCTGCGGCGCAGCATGTCGATGAAGGGCGCGGCGCGCCGGCGCAGGCTCACGGTGTCGTGCTGCGGCGCGGCATCGTCCTCGGGCGTCTCCTGGTCGTCGTCGGCCTGCGGGCCGCGCGCGGCATCGTCGGCGCGCACGGCGGCCTCGAGTGCGGCAATGGCTGCAGGTATCTGCGCCGCGGTCACGATGCCGTGGGCGTCGGGCGTCTTGCCGATGATCTCCAGCAGCTGGCGCCCGTTGGGCTCGAGCATGATGAGATCGGCGGTGGCGCGGGATTTGAACTTGTAGAGCATGGTTGTGGTTCCGGAATCAAGGCGTCAGGGCGCAGGCCCCGAGGCCCCGTCGTTGTACATGTAGCTGCGGTTGAAAGCATAGTCCGACTGTGCGCCCCGCAGCGGCCCATGCTCCACATCGCCCGTGGGGCGCACGGCCAGCATCTGATGCAGCGCAATCCAGCCATGCTCGAAGGCCAGCGCACAGCCTGCCAGATACAGGCGGTAGGCGCGCAGGGCCTTCTCGCCGCGCTCGGCCCCATGCTGCTCGACGAGGATGCGGCGCGCGTCGTCCAGCTGCGCCTCCAGCGCATCCGACCAGGCCCAGAGCGTGCGCGCGTAGTGCGGGCGCAGGTTTTCCGTGTCCACCATCTCCAGCCCGGCACGCGCCATCTCCTGCAGCGCGCGGCTCACGTGCATGAGCTCCCCGCCGGGGAAGATGTAGCGCGCTATGAAGTCGCCCATGCCCGCGCCCAGGCCCGCGGCATTGTCCAGCCCGCCGGCCGTGATGCCATGGTTCATGAACAGGCCACCGGGGCGCAGCAACCGGAGCACGGTTGCGAAGTATTGCCCCATCTGCGCATGGCCGACATGCTCGAACATGCCCACCGAGGCAATCTTGTCGAAGGGCCGCTCGACCTGCAGCGCGCGGTAGTCGAGCAGCTGCATGCGCACCCGACCGCCCAGGCCGCGCTCCTCGATGAGCCGCTGCACATGGGCATGCTGGTGGCGCGACAGCGTGATGCCGGTGGCGTCCACGCCGTAATGCTCTGCGGCCCACAGCAGCAGGCCGCCCCAGCCCGCGCCAATGTCCAGAAAGCGCTCGCCGGGGCGCAGCATGAGCTTGCGGCAGATATGGTCGAGCTTGGCCTCCTGGGCCTGGGCCAGCGTCATGTCGGCGCTGCGGAAATAGGCGCAGGAATAGACGCGCCGCGGATCGAGCCACAGCGCGTAGAAGTCGTCGGACAGGTCGTAGTGGCTCTCGATATGCTGGGCGTCGCGCCCGCGCGTGTGCTGTGCGCGCGAGCGCGCACGCAGCAGCACACGCCGCCACCAGTTCACCTGCTCGTCGCGCGCCGGGTCATGGTGCAGCAGGGCCGCGGCCGCCGCCATGAGCGGGCGCATGCCGCCCTGCAGCTCGACGCGGCCCTCGACGATGGCCGCGCCCACATTGCCGATCTCGCCCATGGCCAGGGCCACGAGGGCCATGCGGTCGTGCAGCTGCAGGCACAGATCCGCCTGGGCCGGGCCCACGCGCCGGCCTCCCGGCAGCACCACGGCCAGGCCGACCGGCAGGCGGGCCAGCCGGGTCTCCAACGATCCCAGTAAATGCTTCATGGCATTGCCCTTCCTGTCCGGAAACCACGAGGACTGAGGCCCACCCATGCATGCGCCAGCCCGGGAGGACAAGACCCAGGAACAAGCCAAATCAGGCAACAGCCCCCGTAAATACGGCGCAAACAGCTACGTTATTTATAGTAACAACGGGCATCGCCGGCCGTTGTTCCCGCGCCCGGCTGCCCCATGGCTATCTTGGTCATCACGAATATGGCCTAATAGCGGGTTTTCACCGCTTTTTCATCGCAGGAGCCATCATGGGCAACAAAATCGTTACCGAAGCAGATCGCAAGCGCAGTCCCCGTCCCACCCCCATGCCCGGCATGCCCGTGGCCACGCACGGCCGCGGCCAGCGCGTGAGCCTGGAGCGTGGCTCGCACAAGCGTAGCAAGAAGAACCCCGGCAAGCGCCACGGCTGATTCTTCCCCGACGCCAGCACCGCGAACAGCCCTCCACGGAGGGCTGTTGTCATTGGGGTGGCACAAACGCGGCGCGTGCCGCCTCGGCCGCGGCGCGCGCGCTGCAGCCCTCGATATGGTCGTTGACCAGGCCCATGGCCTGCATGAAGGCGTACATGGTCGTGGGCCCGACAAAGCTGAAGCCGCGCTTCTTCAAGTCCTTGGACAGCGCGACCGACGCCGCGCTGGTCGTGAGCGCACGCACGGCCGTCGCCGTCATGCGCGCGGGCCGGTCCCGCGCGGCCAGCGGCGCATGGCGCCAGACATAGGCGGCGAGCGAGCCGAACTCGGCGCGCAGCTCCAGCACACGGCGCGCGTTGTTGATGGCCGACTCGATCTTGCCGCGGTGGCGCACGATGGCCGCATTGCCCATCAGGCGCTCGACCTCGGCCGGGCCGAAGCGCGCCAGGTCGTCGGCCTCGAAGTTGGCCATCGCGGCGCGAAAGGCCTCGCGCTTGTTGAGGATGGTGATCCAGGACAGGCCCGCCTGAAAGCCCTCGAGGCAGAGCTTTTCGAACAGCCGGCGCTCGTCCGTCACGGGAAAGCCCCATTCATGGTCGTGGTACGCGCGGTAGAGGGGCGACGCGCGGCACCAGAAGCAGCGCGCATGGCCGACCTCGTCCGTGAACAGGCCTTCGGTGTCGAGGGGATTGCTGGCGTCGGGCATGGCGGCATTGTGAGGCCATGGCGCTTGTTATGCTGGGCCGATGCCACGCTCGATCCGTACTGACATCCTGCTTCACCCCCTGCTGCTAGCCGCCGCGCTGCTGCTTGCCGGCTGCGCGCAGCCGGGCTATTACTGGCAGTCGCTGCGCGGGCATCTGGCCATCCTGCAGGCGGCGCGCCCGGTGCAGGACTGGACCGGCGAGCCGGGCACCCCCGAGCCGCTGCGCGCGCGCCTGGCGCTGGCGCAGAAGGCGCGCGACTTCGCCGTGAGCGAGCTCGCCCTGCCCGACAACGCCAGCTACCGCCGCTACGCGCGCCTGGAGCGCAAGGCCGCCGTATGGAACGTGGTGGCGGCCGGGCCCTATTCGCTCGAGCTCTACCGCTGGTGCTTTCCGATCGCGGGCTGCATCGGCTACCGCGGCTACTTCGACGAGGCCGAGGCGCGCGCCGAGGGCCGGCGCCTGGCCGCCACGGGCCTGGAGGTGAGCGTCTACGGCGTGCCCGCCTACTCGACGCTGGGCTACAGCAACTGGCTCGGCGGCGACCCGCTGCTGTCGACCTTCATCGCCTGGCCCGAGGGCGACTTCGTGCGCCTGCTGTTTCACGAGCTCGCGCACCAGCAGGTCTATGCCGCGGGCGACACGGCCTTCAACGAGTCCTACGCCACGGCCGTGGAGCGCCTGGGCGTGCGCCGCTGGCTCAACGTGCACGGCACGCCCGCGGCGCGCGCGCAGTTCGAGGCCAGCGAGCGCCACCGCGCGCAGTTTCGCGCCCTCACGCAGGCCACGCGTGCGCGGCTGGCACAGATTTATGCATCAAATATGGCCACAGCGCCGGACCAACAAGCGAAAGCAGCTATGAAATCAGAAGCAATGCAGCGCTTTCGCGACGCCTACGCCGCGCTGCGCACGCGCTGGCTGGCCGAGCACATGCCGCCCTCAAGGCTCGCGGCCCTGGACCTGTGGGTGCGCGAGGCCAACAACGCCAGCTTTGCCGCCCAGGGCGCCTATGACGATCTGGTGCCGGCCTTTGTGGCCCTGTTCGAGCGCGAGGGCCGCGACTGGCCGCGTTTTCATGCGGCCGTGCGCGCGCTGGCCGAACAGGCGCAGTCCGAGCGCGCGGCCGCGCTGCAGGCGCTGCTGCCCGCGCCCGCGGCGGGCAGCAGCGGGTAAAGAATCAGCCGCGCAGGGATTCGATCAGGTCGATGTACTGCTGCTTGGCCGCATCGGAGGCCGTGCCCTTGAGCTTCTCCCAGGCGTCCCACTTGGCGCGGCCCACGATGTCGGAGAAGCTGGGCTTTTTCTCGGCGTTGTCGCCCTCGGTGGCCTGCTTGTACAGCGAATAGATCTTGAGCAGCGTCGGATTGTCGGGCCGCTCGCTCAGCAGCTTGGAATTGGCGACGGCGGCCTCGAAGGCGGCGTTGAGGTCGGACATGTGGGTCTCCCTGTGATGAAAACCCACAGTGTAGCCAATACGCGAACGGTCGTTCTTTTTTATGCCGTCACGCCGTGGGCGCCGCGAGCCACTGGCGCGCCAGCTCCACCCAGTAGGTGCCGCCCAGCGGAATCAGCGCGTCGTTGAAGTCATAGCTCGGGTTGTGCAGCGTGCAGGGGCCGCCGCCATGGCCCATGTCGCGGTGGTCGCCGTCGCCGTTGGCGATGAACACATAGGCGCCGGGCTTGGCCTGGAGCATGAAGGAAAAATCCTCGGCGCCGCCCGTGGGCTCCTGCGCCAGCACCTTCTCCTCGCCCACGATGCCGACCATGACGCGGCGCGCGAACTCCGCCTCGGCCTCGGTGTTGATCGTGGGCGGGTAGTTGCGCACAAACTCGAACTCGCAGCGCGCCTCGAAGGCCGCGCAGGTGTGCTCGGCCACCTGGCGCATGCGCCGCTCGATCATGTCCAGCAGTTCGATGGAGAAGGTGCGCACCGTGCCCTGCAGCACGCAGAAGTCGGGCACGACGTTGGTGGCCTCGCCGGCCTGGATCATGGTGACCGAGATCACGCCGGCCTCGATGGGCTTCTTGTTGCGGCTGATGATGGTCTGGAAGGCCTGCACCATCTGGCAGGCCACGGGCACGGGGTCTATGCCCAGGTGCGGCATGGCGCCGTGGCTGCCCTTGCCATGGATGGTGATCTTGAACTCGTTGGAGGAGGCCATCACCGGCCCCGGGCTCACGGCAAAGCTGCCCGCGGCCATGCCGGGCCAGTTGTGCATGCCGAACACGGCCTGCATGGGGAACTTCTCGAACAGGCCGTCCTTGATCATCTCGCGCGCGCCGCCGCCGCCCTCCTCGGCCGGCTGGAAGATCAGGTACACCGTGCCGTCGAAGTCGCGGTGCTGGGCGAAATACTGCGCCGCGGCCAGCAGCATGGCCGTGTGGCCGTCATGGCCGCAGGCGTGCATCTTGCCCGCGTGCTTGCTGGCATGGGCGAAGGTGTTGAACTCCTGCATGGGCAGAGCATCGATGTCGGCACGCAGGCCCACGGCGCGGCCGCAGGCGCCGCCGTCGCGGCCATGGACGATGCCGACCACGCCCGTGGTGCCCAGGCCGCGGTGGATGGGAATGCCCCATTCGGTGAGCTTGGCGGCAATCACGTCGGCCGTGCGCTCTTCCTTGAAGCACAGCTCGGGGTGGGCATGGATGTCGCGGCGCACGGTGGCGATGGCGGGGGCGGCGGCTGCAATGGCGTCCAGTATTTTCATGATCGACTCGGAGCTTGTTGGCTTGGAACCGAGCAGTCTAGCTGTCGTTTCCCAAGAGGTTGTTCACCCGAGGTGAAGGAAGATGGCGGTTCTCACGCCAACCAGCTTTCTTCAGGACTCCCCGGATGAACATCCACAAGAATGCCTCATTGACGCCCAAAGGGCGAGCACACTTGATGCAAGAGATCGATCGCATTGGCCTGATGCCGGCGGCCGCGGCCGCCGGCATCAGCACGCACACGGCCCGCAAGTGGCTACGTCGCTACGCGGCCGAGGGCGCTGCCGGTCTGATCGATCGTAGCTCGCGGCCCCGGCGCAGCCCCCGACGCAGCCTGGCGAGCAAGCTCGAGCGTGCCGTGGCGCTGCGACGAATCCAGCGATTGACCTATGAGCGCATTGCCGAGCGCGTGGGCTTGTCGCGCAGCACGGTGGCGCGTGCCTGCAAGGCTGCCGGCGTTACCCATCTGCCTGCCCTGCAGCAGGCGGTGCCTGTGCGGCGCTACGAGCGCGCAGCGCCTGGTGAGCTGCTGCATCTGGACACCAAGAAACTCGCTCGTTTCGACAGACCGGGGCACCGCGTCACGGGTGACCGCACCCAGAACACGCCACATGCGGGCTGGCAAGCGCTGCATGTGGCCATCGACGATCACTCGCGTGTGGGCTTCAGCCTGGTGCTGGCCGATGAGACGGCCAAGAGTGCGTGCACCTTCGTGCTGGCGGCGCTGCGCTACTACAAGAGCCTGGGCGTGAAGATCGAGCAGGTGATGACGGACAACGGCTCGGCCTACAACTCGCGCCGCTTTGCCAAACTGCTGCGCCGCCTGGGCATCCGGCATATCCGCACCCGCCCGTACACGCCACGCACCAACGGCAAGGCTGAGCGCTTCATCCAGACTCTGCTGCGCGAATGGGCCTATGCGTTCGTCTATCCCAGCTCAGAGCTGCGCGCCCGTGAGTTGGCTCCTTGGATGTACCACTACAACTTCAACCGGCCACACTCTGCTACTTCCGGCAAACCGCCCATCACACGCCTCGGCTTCGATGGAAACAACGTGGTGAGAAACTACATCTAGCCCCGCGCGGCAGGCCTGCCAAACCGGGCCAAGAAACCCCGCGCCCAGCCCGAGCAGGGCATCGTGGTGCAATATCCGACCGCCCCACCACCTTCCCCACCATCCCTCCCCGCGACCATGCCCACCACCACCGTCCGCGGCGCGTGCCCGCACGATTGCCCCGACACCTGCGCGCTCATCACCACGGTGGAGAACGGCCGCGCCCTGCGCGTGCAGGGCAACCCCGATCACCCGCACACGGGCGGCGTGCTCTGCGCCAAGGTCTCGCGCTATGCCGAGCGCACGCACCACCCGGAGCGCATCCTCACGCCCCTGAAGCGCACCGGCCCCAAGGGCAGCGGCCGGTTTGCGCCCGTGTCCTGGGACGAGGCGCTGACCGACATCGCCCAGCGCCTGGGCACCATCGCCGCACGCGACCCCGAGGCCATATTGCCCTACAGCTACGCCGGCACCATGGGCCTGGTGCAGGGCGAGAGCATGGACAGGCGCTTCTTCCACCGCCTGGGCGCCTCGCTGCTGCACCGCAGCATCTGCTCCACGGCGGGCGGCGAGGCCCTGGTGCACACGCTGGGCGCCAAGATCGGCATGCGGGTGGAATTCTTTGCCGAGTCCAGGCTGATCCTGATCTGGGGCAGCAACTCCATCGGCAGCAATCTGCATTTCTGGCGCATCGCCCAGCAGGCCAAGCGCAGCGGCGCGCGCCTGGTGTGCATAGACCCGCGCAGGAGCGAGACCGCCGAGAAATGCCACGAGCATCTGCAGCTGCGCCCCGGCACCGACGCCGCCCTGGCCCTGGCGCTGATGCACGAGCTGATCGCCCACGACTGGCTGGACCATGACTACATCGCGCGCCACACCCTGGGCTGGGAGCAGCTGCGCGCACGCGCCCTCGAGTGGCCGCCCGAGCGCGCGGCCGCGGTCTGCGGGTTGGACGTGGAGCAGATCCGCCGCCTGGCGCGCGACTGGGGCACGACGCAGCCCGCCGCCATACGCCTGAACTACGGCGTGCAGCGCGTGCATGGCGGCGGCAATGCGGTGCGCGCCGTGGCCTGCCTGCCCGCGCTCACGGGCGCCTGGCGCCATCGCGCGGGCGGCCTGCTGCTGTCGAGCTCGGGCGCCTTCCCGGTGGACCGCGCGGCCCTGCAGCGCCCGGACCTGCTCGCCGGCCGCCGCCCGCGCACCATCAACATGGTGACGATTGGCGACGACCTGCTGCGCGAGGCCTCGCCCGACTTCGGCCCCAGGATCGAGGCCCTGGTGGTCTACAACAGCAACCCCGTGGCCGTGGCGCCCGACTCGCCCCAGGTGGTGCAGGGCTTTGCGCGGGACGACCTGTTCACCGTGGTGCTCGAGCATTTCCAGACCGACACCGCGGACTGGGCGGACTACATACTGCCCGCCACCACCCAGCTCGAGCATTGGGACGTGCACCTGGCCTACGGCCACACCGACGTGCTGCTCAACCGCCCGGCGATTGCGCCCCAGGGCCTCGCGCGCAGCAACGCGCAGATCTTTCGCGACCTCGCGGCGCACATGGGCTTTGACGAGCCCTGCTTTGCCGACAGCGACGAGCGGCTCTGCCGCCAGGCCTATGGCAGCCAGGTGGACTTTGCACTGTTGCTGGACCAGGGCTTTGCGCCCCTGGCCCTGCCCGAGGCGCCATTTGCCGAGGGCGGCTTTCCCACGCCGTCCGGGCGCTGCGAGTTCTTCAGCCAGCGCCTGGCCGACCAGGGCCTGGACCCGCTGCCCGGCCATGTGCCCAACCACGAGGTGGCCGAGGGCTCGGCCGACTACCCGCTGGCCATGATCTCGCCGCCGGCGCGCAGCTTCCTCAATTCGAGCTTCGTGAACCTGCAAAGCCTGCGCGACATCGAGGGCCGGCCGCTGCTGGAGATGCACCCCGCAGACGCCCACGCGCGCGGCATTGCCGACGGCGCCCTGGTGCGCGTGTTCAACGCACGCGGCAGCTACGAATGCCACGCCGCACTCAACGGCCGCGCGCGCCCCGGTGTGGTCAACGGCCTGGGCGTGTGGTGGCGCAAGCTGGGCCACAACGGCAGCAACGTCAACGAGCTCACGAGCCAGGCGCTGACGGACCTGGGCGCGGGGCCGACGTTTTACGACTGCCGCGTGCAGGTGGAAGCCGTTTAGCTATTCATTCGATAGCTGTTGGCGCTTGCACCACAATGGAAAATCGGCATTTCCCCGTCATTCCCGCGAACGCGGGAATCCATGGCCCGGCGCTACCACCGCCGTGCAGAGCGCGTGGATCCCCGCCTTCGCGGGGATGACGTTGCCGGGCGCGCCGGGATGTCCGCCTGCCAGCGCGCCAGCCAAGTGGAATCGCGGCTCAGCGCGGCGCCGCGATGCCCTGTTCGATGGCGCCAAACAGGCTCTGCCCATCCAGGCCCTTCATTTCGATGCGTATGGTGTCGCCGTACTGCATGTATTCCGTGCTCGGCTGGCCGTTCTCTATGGCCTCTATGCAGCGCTTCTCGGCGATGCAGCTGTAGCCCCGGGTCCAGTCCTTGTTGCTCACCGTGCCGCTGCCGACGATGGAGCCGGCGCGCACGTTGCGCGTGCGGGCGATGTGGGCGATAAGCTGGCCGAAGTGGAACGTCATCTCGGGCCCGGCCTCGCACATGCCGACCCTGCGGCCGTTCCAGGTGGACTGCAGCGTCAGGTGCACGCGCCCGCCCTTCCAGGCCGCGCCGAGCTCGTCGGGCGTCACGGCCACGGGGCTGAAGGCCGTGGCGGGCTTGGACTGGAAGAAGCCGAAGCCCTTGGCGAGCTCGGCCGGAATCAGGTTGCGCAGGCTCACGTCGTTGGCCAGCATCAGGAGGCGCACGCCGTCGAGCGCCTGATCGGCGCTCGCGCCCATCTTCACGTCGCCCGTGATGACGGCGATCTCGGCCTCGAAGTCTATGCCCATGGCCTCGCTGGGCACGACGATGTCGTCACAGGGGCCGAGGAAGTCGTCGCTGCCGCCCTGGTAAATCAGCGGGTCGGTGTAGAAACTCTCCGGCACCTCGGCGCCGCGCGCGCGGCGCACCAGCTCCACATGGTTGAGGTAGGCCGATCCGTCGGCCCACTGGTAGGCGCGCGGCAGCGGCGCCATGCATTGCTGCGCGTCGAACGCGAACGCATGGCGCGCGCGCCCGGCGTTGAGCTGGTCGTACAGGTCCTGCAGCTGCGGCGCCATGAAGTTCCAGTCATCCAGCACCTGCTGCAGGCGGCTGGCAATGCCGGTCGCATAATGCGCCTGCCCCAGGTCGCGCGAGACGACCACCAGTTGGCCGTCGCGCGACCCGTCCTTGTACGTTGCCAGCTTCATCGGGCATGCCCTCCATGCGGGGTTGGTTTCCTATCCAAAAATTCTATGCCGCGCCATGTCCTGCTTCTGCTCGCCGCCCTGGTGCTGGGCCTGCATGGGCTGATCCTGGTGGGCCTGCCGCTGGGCGACCAGGATCGTGGCAGGGCGCAGACCTTGGCATTTCACACGCGCATGGTGGAGCCACCACCACCCGCACCCGCGCCGGAGCCGGCACCCGAGGTCACGGCCAGGCCCGCCCCCCCGCCACGGCCGGCGCGCAAGTCGCGGCCCAGGCCCCGCCCTGCCCCGCCGCCCGAGGCCCCCAAGCCACAGCCCGAGCCGCAGCCCGAGCCGCAGCCACTGCCACCCGCACCTGCGGCGATGGCGGGTGACGCATCCCCGCCCGAGCCGACGGACACGACTGCCGACACCGCCGAGCCTTCACCGGATGTGGCCGCCCCCGACGCGGCCACAGCGCAGGCCGATGCCACCACGCCGGAGCCTGCCCCCGAACCCGCCACCGCAGCCCCTGCAGCGCCCGAGGCCGCCGCGCCACCACCGGCCGATGCGCCGCCGAGCGAGAGCGCGGGCGTGGAGATACGCCCGCCCGGCGCGGCCGGCGCCGTGGCCGACACCACGCCCCCGCCCGTGCGCCTGCCGCCGTCGACACGCCTGACCTTCGACGCCACCGGCGAGGTCAAGCGCTTTCACTACAGCGCCGGCGCCGAGCTGGTGTGGCGCCAGGAGGGCGAGCGCTACGAGGCGCGCCAGCAGATCAAGGCCTTTCTGCTCGGCTCGCGCTCGCAGACCAGCGTGGGGCAGATCACGCCCCAGGGGCTCAGGCCCGAGCGCTTCGGCGACAAGGCGCGCAGCGAGCGCGCAGCGCATTTCGACTTCGACCGGCACGAGGTCATCTTCAGCGCCAACACCCCGCGCGCCACCATTGGCGAGGGCGCGCAGGACAGGCTCAGCGTCTTCATCCAGCTCGGCGCCATGCTCGCGGCCGCGCCCGAGCGCTACCCCGTCGGCACGCAGATCACGCTGACCACCGTGGGCCCGCGCCGCGCCGACCGCTGGACCTTCACCGTGGATGGCCCCGAAACCCTGGAGCTGCCCGCGGGCAGCACGCCCGCGCTCAAGCTGCAGCGCGTGCCGCGCGCGGATCAGCATTACGAGCAGAAGGCCGAGCTGTGGCTGGGCACGCAGCTCGGCTATCTGCCGGTGCGCATCCGTCTGAGCCAGGCCAACGGCGACTTCGTCGACCTGCAGCTGTCCGGCCACGAGCCCCCGTGACCCATCACCTGTCCCGCGAGGGCCGCGCGCGGCTCAGTACATGTGCTGGCCGCCATTCATTGCCAGGTTGCTGCCCGTCATGAAGCCCGCCTCCTCGCTGGTGATGAACGCCACCAGCGCGGCGACCTCCTCGGGCCGGCCCAGGCGGCCCACGGGGATGGTGTCGATGATCTTCTGGCGCACCTCGGGCGGCACCGCCATCACCATCTCGGTGGCCAGGTAGCCGGGCGAGACCGTGTTCACGGTCACGCCCTTGCGCGCCACCTCCTGCGCCAGGGCCTTGGTGAAGCCATGGACCCCGGCCTTCGCGGCCGAATAGTTCGTCTGCCCGAACTGGCCCTTGGTCCCGTTGACCGACGAGATGTTGACGATGCGCCCCCAGCCACGCTCCGTCATCGGGTCGATGAACGGCTTGGTGACGTTGAACAGGGAGTCGAGATTGGTGCGCAGCACGGCGTCCCAGCCCGCCTTGTCGAGCTTGCGCAGCGTGGCGTCGCGGGTGATGCCGGCGTTGTTGACCAGTATGTCGACCTGATGGCCGTCGCCATGGACGCGCCGCGCCAGGTCCTGCGCCGAGTCGTAGTCGGACACATCGACGGCGTAGGCGGCAAACTGGTAGCCCTGCGCGGCCTGCGCCTGCAGCCACTGGGCCATTGCGGTGTTGCCCGGCGTGTGTGTGACGAGCACGCGGTGGCCGCCGTCGTGCAGGGCGCGTGCAATGGCGGCGCCCAGCCCGCGGCCGCCACCCGTGACCAGGGCCGTGCGTTGGGGATTCGTCATGACCGGCCTCCTTGCTTCTTGCCATCATCCTGGGGGCCGGCAGCCAGCCCCGCCCAGGGCTGCATCCACTGCTGGTAGATGCGTGCAGCGGAGGCCGGGTCGCCGCTCGCGCCGAAGGCCTCGGACACGGACTGCTGCCAGGCCAGCAGCGCCTCGCGCAGGCCGTCGGCAAAGGCGGCCTGGGTCTTTGCCGCCGCCTCGCCAAGTTCGCGGCCATCGCCGACCTGACCCTGGCACATGCGCCAGAACAGCTCGGCCGGCAAGGTCGCAAGCGCCTGCCAGTCGGCGGCCTGCTGCAGGCCCTGGATACGCATGCCGCTCTCGAGCACGCGGCTCGTGTTGATCTGCTGCATGGCATCGAGCCAGTGGCGGCCGCTCTCCTGCAGCAGGCGGTTGATCTGCAGCTGCAACTCGGCATTGGCCTTGTAGAGCTGGAGGGGCAGTTCATTGTTCATGGAAACACTCCTCGGTCAGGTTGCGCCCCGCAGGGCGGGTGCGGGCCGCTCGGACGACCGGCCCGTTCGATCCGCGGTCGCTGGCCCCATGCCGCGGGTGGAATGCCTGCCCATCGTGACACAGAACGCGGGTTGGTTGTCAAGTTCCAATTCCGCTCGCGCACGCAGTTCTGCGATTCATGGAATACTGGCCTCGGTGGCGCCGTCCTTGGCGGGGGGCTTGAACTTCCGCCCCGCGCTGCCATCTGAGCGGCATACCGACAGGGGGAACCACGCCATGCACATGCTCTACGACTCCGACTCCTTTGTGGTGGTCCACATGCTGCCGGACGCCGGCCGCAGCGGCACGGACGCCGACACCCCCCAACCACCCCAGCTGGCGCGCCACGGCTTCGAGATCGTGGACAAGCGCTCTGGCAAGGAGGTGTACCTGGACGGCTCCTGGGCCGAGATGTTCCAGCAGCAGATCCTGGCCTGGCAGCGCGAGACGCCCACGCAGGAGGAGGTCGAGGACACGCTCGACAGTTACACGGGATTGGCGCAGAATCCTGTCGTAGTGCATTGAGTTTCAGGGGCCTTGGCCCCTTAGCGGCCCGCCGCCGGCAGGCCGCCGCCCCGCCAAGGGGCACAGCGCGCCGTGGCTCCCCGCCACGGCGCCTTCGTTTTGGGGGACACATGATGCGGCCATGCGCGCACCGCATGATCACAAAATTCGCCTTCAGCCCCCATGCACCAAGCGCCGACAGCTATGCTTTATGAAGCACTCCGGCGCACGCCGCGGCGCGCCGCCATCTCCTCGCCCATGGCCTGCTGAGTCGTCACATCGAGCAGGGCGCGGGCCGCGGGGTAGATGCGCTCGTCCTCGTGGCGCAGGTGGTCGGCGTAGCAGTCGATGAAGCGGTCCAGGGCCGCCTCCTGCGTGGGCGCGAAGGCCGCGATGCGCGCCTCGGCCATGTCCTGCAGCGCACCGCGCGCCTGGGCCCAGCGCTCGGCCATGCGCACATGGTCCTGCTGCAGGGCGCGCACCAGCGTCGCGATCTCCGCGTCTCCCGCAGCCAGCAGCGGCGGGAAGACATGCAGCTCCTCGTCCTCGTGGTGCAGGGGCGCCGCGATGTCGAAGTAGCGCAGCACGTCGCGCGCGGCCTGGCGTGCGGAGTCGTCGCAGCCCTTGTCTCGCAGGTAGGCGCGCAGGCGCGCGAGCAGATCGAGCGAGCGGCGCACGCGGTCGTGGCAGGCGTCGAGCATCTCGAAGGGCTGGTCAAAGCCCGCGCCCGGGCTGCGCATGCCCGGCAGTGACACGCGGGTGCTCATCCTTCAGCCCAGCCGCACGGGCTGGCCCTCGCGGTTGAACGGCAGGTAGGCACCGAAGCCCCCGGTCTTGATGGCCTCGACCATGCGGCGCAGCACGGGGTCGGCATCCTCCTCGCTCGGCGGCCGGGCCGGTGTGCCCGAGAGCGCAGCGGCGAACACCAGGCGCCAGGGCTGGGCCGGGTTGTCGAACTGACGGGATTCGCTCACCAGGGCGGCGAACGAGTCCAGCTCCTCGGGCAGCTTGTCCACACACATCAGCGGCACCAGCGCCCCGCCCTCGCCGCGCGCAAAGCGCTCGCGCTGCGCGGGCGTGGCGTCCTCGGGCAGTTCGGAGCCGGCGAACACGAACAGGAGGCGCTGGCGCTCGCGCTGGCTGCGCGCGGCGCGCAGCAGGTCGTCAAAGTGGTTGATCTCGGTTGTCACGCTCATTCATTCCTCTTGCATGTGCCAGGGCTGCACGCCCCGGCCCGGCACCAGCGTGCCCAGATACTGCGCCGGCAGGGGCCGCACGCGCGCAGGCTTGCGCGAGAGCACCGTGCCCAGGCTGATGAAGCACAGCGCGCGCTCGCCGCCTTGCAGGCCAAACAGCGCGCGCAGCGCCTGCGACTGCAGGGCCTTGCCGCTCGTGAGTGCCGAGCCAAAGCCCTGCGCGGTGGCCATGAGCAGCAGATTCTGCACCGCGCAGCCGGCCGAGAAAATGCGCTCGGCCGGCGGCACGATGCCATCGCCCGAGAGCTCGTCCACCACCACCAGCAGCAGCACGGGCGCGCGAAAGGCCTTCTCGCGCGCCTGCGCCTGCTGCTCGGGCGTGGCCGCGGCGTCGCGCTCGCACAGGGCCTGGACGAAGACGTCGCCCAGGGCCGGGCGTGCGTCCTGCGGCACGAGCACAAAGCGCCAGGGCAGCAGGCAGCCATGGTCGGGCGCATGGGCCGCGGCGGCCAGGATGGACTGCAGCTGTGCTGCGTCGGGCCCGGGCGCGCCCAGGCGCTTGGGCAGGACGGTCTGGCGCGCGCGCAGCAGCGCGGCCAGCCCATCGGGCAGGACATGGGGCAGGACATGGTGACTCACATGATCGCCGGCGGGCGGCGGCTGCAAGGCGGGGGCGAGAGGTCTGTCCATCGATGCATCAATCCACGAGCACCTGCCCATCATGCTCCACATAGGGGGGATAGGGGCCGGTGCCGCTCGTCTGCGCCTTGGAGGCCGGGACAAAACCGCCGCTGTCCACGTCGAACACATGAACCTCGCCGTCCTCGATCACGAAATGCCAGCCATGGAGCGTGAGCTCGCCCTGCTCCACGCGCCGGCGCACCATGGGGTAGTCCATGAGCCGCTCGAGCTGCAGCACCACGGCGCGCTGCTCGGTGCGCCGCAGCACCTCGGCGCAGGGCTGCATGGGCAGCAGGGCGTCGCGCCCCAGGTCCAGCCAGCGCTTGAGGTTTTGCGCCTCCTCGGGCGTTTCGCCATAGAGCGCCTTGATGGCGCCGCAATGGCTGTGACCACAGACGACGATGCGCCGCACCGCCAGGCTGAGCACGGCGAACTCTATGGCCGCAGCCGTGCCATGGTGGCCGTGGGAGCCGTCGTAGGGCGGCACGAAGGCGCCGACGTTGCGCACCAGGAACAGCTCGCCCGGGCCCGCGCCGGTGAGCAGATAGGGCACGAGGCGCGAGTCGGAGCAGCCTATGAACAGCGTCGTCGGGCGCTGGCCGCGCGCCACCAGTTCCTCGAAGCGCTCGCGGTAGAGCGGAAACGCGTCGTGGTGGAAGCTGCGCAGGCGCGCGAGCAGTTCGTCCTCGGGCATGGGCGCCTACTGCACGAGGGGGCTGTCCGCGGCGTCGAGCTCCACGCCCTCGACCTGCGCCCGGCCCGCGAGCAGCTGCAGGTATTGGCGCAGCGCGTTGACCCAGGCCTGCTGGCGCAGCAGCAGCGCGATGCTGGCGCGCACGTCGTCGTAGGCCGTGGGCTGCGCGGCCTTGCGGCCGCAGACCTGCACCACATGCAGGCCGAAGCGGCTGTGCACCAGGCGCGCGAGCACGCCGACCTCCTGCGAGCCGAAGACCTCGCGCGCGAACTCGGGCGCGCAGTCCTCGGGCGTGAGCCAGCCCAGGTCGCCACCCTCGGCACCGCTGGGGCAGTTGGACCATTGGCGCGCGGCATCGGCAAAGGCCGGGCCGCCGTCGTCGGCGCAGCGCAGCTCGAGCAGCAGGGCCTCGGCGCGCTGGCGCAGCTGGCCCACGTCGACACCCGGGGTGACGGCGAACAGCACATGGCGCAGGTGCGCGCGCTCGCCCTGGCCGCCAAAGGCCGGGTGGGCCGCGTGGTAGCGGCGGCAGGCCTCGTCGGAGGGCTCGGGCACCTGCAGGGCCTGCTCGAGCAGCGCCTCGATGGCGCGCGTGGCGGCCTCGCTCGTGGCTCCATCGAGGCCCGGCGCGTCGTCCGCGGCCAGCAGGCCCTCCTGCTGCGCCTGCTGGCGCAGCAGTTCGGTGCAGGCGCGCTGGCGCAGCAGCTCGGCGGGCAGCTGTTCGCCGCTCGCGTGCAGGGCGACGCCGTTGATGCGCGCGATGGTTTGATCCACCGCGGCCGCGGCAGTGCCGCCGCAGCCGCAGGCATGGGATCCACAGGAGGAACTGGTCATGGTGGTTTCCTCAAAAAATTGGCCTCTAGCCCTTGCGCAACAAGGGCAAGAAGCTATTGTTTTCAGAGTGTGCGACGCGGCTGGTTCTGCCCCGCGGGCAGGTTGAGACGCCGCGCGCGCACGAGCTGGTAGGGGCGCAGCACATAGGCCAGCGTGCCGAAGCCGCTCCAGATGTGCACGAGGCGCGTGAACGGGAAGATCAGGAACACCGTCATGCCCAGGAACAGGTGGGCCTTGAAGATCCAGCCCGTGCCCACCAGCATCTCGACGGCGCCGCCGCGGAAGGTGACGATGCGCTGGCCCCATTCGGCCAGGCGCATCATGACCGAGCCGTCCAGGTGCTGGGCCGACAGCGGAATGGTCGCCAGGCCCAGCGCGAGCTGCACCCAGAAGATCCACAGGAGCGCGATGTCGCTGGTCTTGCTCGTGGCGCGGATGCGCGGATCCGTGAGGCGCCGGTGCAGCAGCAGCGTGACGCCGATGAAGGCCAGCACGCCGGCCACGCCGCCCGAGACCATGGCAAGCACCTGCTTCTGCCCGGCCGTGATGAAGGACTCGTACAGCACATGGGGCGTGAGCATGCCCACGAAATGGCCGAAGAACAGGAACAGCACGCCGATGTGGAACAGGTTGCTCGCCCAGCGCAGGCTGCCGGTGCGCAAGAGCTGCGAGGAATCGCTCTTCCACGTGTACTGGTCGCGGTCGAAGCGTATCCAGCTGCCCAGGAAGAACACGGCCAGACAGATGTAGGGGTACAGGCCGAAGAGGAAGTGGTCGATCCAGGTGGTCATGGTGCGACTCCTTGCGAGTTGTCGGGGCGTGCCTTGCGCACGAATTGCATGGGTTGGGGTTGGCCGGGGCGGTTCTGGCCGCGCGTGGCGCAGCCGTCGAAGGCCTCGGGCTCGGCCCAGGCCTCGTCCATGTCGGGCTCGGGCGTGATAGCCACGGACTGGGCCCTCTCGCCCGCGGCCTCGAGCACGGCGGCGACCACGCTCGCGTAGGGGCTGGCCTTGGACTGCAGCGCGCTGAACAGGGCGTTGAGGATGTGCGCCATCTCGGCCAGGAATTCGCGCGCCACGGCCGGCGGCTGGGTGGAGGCGAACTCCAGCACCACGCCGAGGTGGTCGGGCAGCTCCTTGCCGTCGAGGAACAGGCCGGCGCGCTCATAGGTCTGCGTGAGGTCTATGAGGGCCGGGCCGCGCTCGCGCGAGTCGCCGTGGATATGCTCGAACAGGTGCAGCGAGGTCTGGCGCCCGCGGTCGAAGGTGTCGACATAGCGTGCCTCGGCCTCGTACGGGTCCATGGCGCAGACCTGCTGCACCAGGGCCTGCAGCTCGGCCACGCGGGCCGCGGGCAGGACCTGCTCGGTGCGCAGCGCATCGATCAGCGAGGGCATCTGCGCGCGCAGCTCGGCACCGGGATAGGCCAGCAGGCGCGCCAGGGCCCGCAGCGTCAGGCGCATGGATTCGGGTGTCTTCTTGAACATCTGCGTGCCTCCTCAGACCACGGCCTTGATGGGGATGGTGCGCGGCTTCTTGCTGCCGAAGATGCTGATCTCGGTCGCGCCGTCGGAGCAGCCGTTGCCGAACGAGAAGCCGCAGCCGCCGCGCACGTCGAAGGCGTTCTCGGCGTATTCGCGGTGCGTGGAGGGGATGACGAAGCGGTCCTCGTAGTTGGCAATCGCCATGACCTGGTACATGTCCTGCACGTCGTGCTGTGTCAGGCCGACCTGCTTGAGCACGTCCATGTTCTGCACCTTGTCCACATGCACGCCGCGCTGGTAGGCGCGCATGGCCAGCATGCGCTCGAGCGCGCGCACCACCGGGCCGGTGTCGCCGGCCGTGAGCAGGTTGGCCAGGTACTGCACGGGAATGCGCAGCTGCGACACGTCGGGGATCTGGCCGTTGACGCCCAGGTGGCCGGCGTTGGCCGCCGAGGTAATCGGCGAGAGCGGCGGCACATACCAGACCATGGGCAGCGTGCGGTACTCGGGGTGCAGCGGCAGCGCGATCTTCCAGTCCACGGCCATCTTGTAGACGGGGCTGTTCTTCGCGGCCTCGAGCCAGTTGTCGGGGATGCCGTCAAGCTTGGCCTGGCGGATCACCTCGGGGTCATGCGGGTCGAGGAAGATGTCGAGCTGCGCCTGGTACAGGTCGCGGTCGCGCTCCACGCTGGCCGCCTCCTGGATGCGGTCGGCGTCGTAGAGCAGCACGCCCAGATAGCGGATGCGGCCCACGCAGGTCTCGGAGCACACCGTGGGTTGACCTGCCTCGATGCGCGGATAGCAGAAGATGCATTTCTCGGCCTTGCCGGTCTGCCAGTTGTAGTAGATCTTCTTGTACGGGCAGCCCGAGACGCACATGCGCCAGCCGCGGCACTTGTCCTGGTCGATGAGCACGATGCCGTCTTCCTCGCGCTTGTAGATCGAGCCCGAGGGGCACGATGCGACGCACGCCGGGTTCAGGCAATGCTCACACAGGCGCGGCAGGTACATCATGAAGGTGTTCTCGAACTGGCCGTACATGTCCTTCTGCACCTGCTCGAAGTTCACGTCGCGCGAGCGCTTCGCGAACTCGCCGCCGAGGATTTCCTCCCAGTTCGGGCCCCACTCGATCTTCTCCATGCGCTGGCCCGTGATCAGGCTGCGCGGGCGCGCCGTCGGCGGCGACTTCATCTCGGGCGCCGACTGCAGGTGGTCGTAGTCGAAGGTGAAGGGCTCGTAGTAGTCGTCGATCTGCGGCAGGTTGGGGTTGGCGAAGATGCGCATGAGCAGCTTCCACTTGCCGCCCTGGCGCGGGACGATGGAGCCGTCGGCCTGGCGCACCCAGCCGCCGTTCCACTTGTCCTGGTTCTCCCATTCCTTGGGGTAGCCGATGCCGGGTTTGGTCTCGACGTTGTTGAACCAGGCGTATTCCATGCCGGGGCGGCTGGTCCAGACGTTCTTGCAGGTGACGGAACAGGTGTGGCAGCCGATGCACTTGTCCAGGTTCAGCACCATGCCGATTTGTGCGCGTATTTTCATCGTGGTTCTCCTTCGTTCTTACGCATGGGTGCTGGCCGTGGTGCTGCCCGCCACCTCATCGAGCCAATCCACGCGACGCATCTTGCGCACCAGCACGAACTCGTCGCGGTTGGTGCCAATCGTCCCGTAGTAGTTGAAGCCGTAGCTGTACTGGGCGTAGCCGCCGATCATGTGCGTGGGCTTCAAGACCACGCGCGTGACCGAGTTGTGGATGCCGCCGCGCGTGCCCGTGGTCTCCGCGCCGGGCATGTTGATGGTCTTCTCCTGCGCGTGGTACTTGAGCACCATGCCGGGCTTGACGCGCTGGCTGACCACCGCGCGTGCGGCGATCGCGCCGTTGGCGTTGAAGATCTCCACCCAGTCGTTGTCCACGATGCCGCCGCGCTTGGCGTCCTCCTCGCTGATCCAGATCACCGGGCCGCCGCGGTTGAGCGTGAGCATGTGCAGGTTGTCGCTGTACGTGCTGTGTATGCCCCATTTCTGGTGCGGCGTGATGAAGTTCAGCGCCAGCTCCGGGTTGCCATTGGGCTTCTTGCCCTCGACCTCATGCAGGGCCTTGAGGTTGACGGGTGGGCGGTAGGCGCAGAAGCCCTCGCCGAAGTCGCGCATCCAGGGGTGGTCCTGGTAGAACTGCTGGCGGCCCGTGAGCGTGCGCCATGGGATCAGCTCGTGCACATTGGTGTAGCCGGCGTTGTAGCTGACCTTCTCGCTCTCAAGCCCCGACCAGGTGGGCGAGGAGATGATCTTGCGCGGCTGCGCCTGGATGTCGCGGAAGCGGATCTTCTCGTCCTCACGGTGCAGCGCCAGGTGCACATGGTCGCGCCCGGTCTGCTTGGACAGCGCCTCCCAGGCCTTGCAGGCCACATGGCCGTTGGTCTCGGGCGCGAGCATCATCACGGTCTCGGTGGCGTCGATGTCGGTCACTATCCTCGGGCGGCCCTGGGTCGCGCCCTCCTCGCGCACGCGGCCGTTCAGGTCGCCGAGCTGCTCGACCTCGGTCTGGGTGTTCCAGGCGATGCCCTTGCCGCCGTTGCCGATGCGGTCCATCAAGGGCCCCAGCGATGTGAAGCGCGCGTAGGTGTTCGGGTAGTCGCGCTCGACCACGGTGATCTGCGGCGCGGTGACGCCGGGGATCAGGTCACACTCGCCCGTCTTCCATTCCTTGACGCCATAGGGCTGGGCGAGCTCGCCCGCGGTGTCGTGCATGATGGGCGTGAGCACCACCTCCTTCTCGACACCCAGGTGGCCGACGCAGACCTCGCTGAAGGCCTTGGCAAAGCCCTTGTAGATCTCCCAGTCACTCCTGGCCTCCCAGGCCGGGTCCACGGCCGCCGACAGCGGGTGGATGAAGGGGTGCATGTCGCTGGTGTTGAGGTCGTTCTTCTCGTACCAGGTGGCCGTGGGCAGCACGATGTCGGAGTACAGACAGGTCGTGCTCATGCGGAAGTCCAGCGTCACCAGCAGATCGAGCTTGCCCTCGGGCGCGCTGGCATGCCACTTCACCTCCAGGGGTTTGGCCTCGTCCTGCCCCAGGTCCTTGCCCTGCACGCCGTTCTGCGTGCCCAGCAGGTGCTTCAAGAAGTACTCATGCCCCTTGCCCGAGCTGCCCAGCAGGTTGGAGCGCCACACGAACATGTTGCGCGGCCAGTTCAGCGGGTTGTCCGGGTCCTCGCAGCTCATGGTGAGCGAGCCGTTCTTGAGCGCCTGCACCACATAGTCCTTGGGGTCCAGCCCCTGGGCCTGTGCGTCCTTGACCAGCTGCAGCGGATTGGCCTGCAGCTGCGGCGCGCTCGGCAGCCAGCCCATGCGCTCGGAGCGCACGTTGAAGTCGATCATCGAGCCCTGGTAGGCGGACCGGTCGGCCAGCGGCGAGAGCACCTCGTCCACGCCGAGCTTCTCGTAGCGCCACTGGTCGGTGTGGGCGTAAAAGAAGCTCGTGGAGTTCTGCTGGCGCGGCGGGCGTATCCAGTCGAGTGCGAAGGCCAGCGCCGTCCAGCCGGTCTGCGGGCGCAGCTTCTCCTGGCCCACGTAGTGCGACCAGCCACCGCCCGACTGGCCTATGCAGCCGCACATCATCAGCATGTTGATGATGCCGCGGTAGTTCATGTCGCAGTGGTACCAGTGGTTCATGGCCGCGCCGATGATGACCATGGAGCGGCCCTGGGTCTTGTCGGCGTTGTCGGCAAACTGGCGCGCCACGGTGATCACCTGATCGCGCGGAACGCCGGTGATCTTCTCCTGCCAGGCGGGGGTGTAGGGCTGGTTGGCGTCGTAGCCGCCATCCTGTCCCTCGCCTTCCAGGCCGCGCAGCACGCCGTAGTTGGCCACCTGCAGGTCGAACACCGTGGCCACGGCCACGCGGCCGCTGACGCCCTCGCCGTTCAGATCGAGGTAGGTCACGGGCACACGGCGCACGACGACATCGCCGCCCTGGTCGTTGGCGTCGAAGTTGGGCGTCTCTATGCCGCCGAAGTACGGGAAGGCGACGTCGGTCACCTCATGGGCCTGGGCGCCGTCCTCGAGCACCGAGAGCTTGAGCCTGACGGTGTTGCCGTCGCGCGCGTCCTTGTCCTCGAGGTTCCACAGGCCCTGGTCGTCGCGCCCCTCCTTGCCCCAGCGAAAGCCGATCGACCCATTGGGCAGTGCCACCTTGCCGTCCACGTCATAGGCCACGGTCTTCCAGTCCGGGTGGTTGGTCTGGCCGAGCTTGTCCGCGAAGTCGCTCGCGCGCACATAGCGGCCGGGCACCTTGACGGTGCGGCCGTCGGGCAGCCGCTTGTCCTCGAGCACGACGAGCAGCGGCAGGTCGGTATAGCGGCGCGCGTAGTCGTCGAAGTAGGCGCTGCGCCCCTTGCCGCCATCCTTGAAGTAGAACTCCTTGAGGATCACATGGCCCATGGCCATGGCCACGGCCGCGTCCGTGCCCTGCTTGGGGTGCAGCCACAGGTCGGCCAGCTTGGCGACCTCGGAATAGTCGGGCGTGACAGAGACGATTTTTGCGCCCTTGTAGCGCACCTCGGTGAAGAAGTGGGCGTCGGGCGTGCGCGTCTGCGGCACGTTGGAGCCCCAGGCGATGATGAAGTTGCTGTTGTACCAGTCGGCCGACTCGGGCACGTCGGTCTGCTCGCCCCAGACCTGCGGGCTGGACGGCGGCAGGTCGCAGTACCAGTCGTAGAAGCTCATGGGCACACCGCCGATGAGATTCAGGTAGCGGCTGCCCGCGGCGTAGGAGATCATGGACATGGCCGGGATCGGCGAGAAGCCCATGATGCGGTCCGGCCCGTACTGCTTGATGGTGTAGACATTGGCCGCGGCGATCATCTGGTTGACCTCGTCCCAGCTCGAGCGCACAAAGCCGCCGAGACCGCGTTGCTGCTGCCATTCGCGGCGCGCGGCCTCGTTCTGCACCATGTTCGCCCAGGCCTCGACGGGGTTCTTGGCCACGGCCAGGGCCGCGCGCCAGTGCTTCAGAAGTCGCCCGCGCACGAGCGGGTACTTCACGCGGTTGGCGCTGTACAGGTACCAGGAGTACGAGGCGCCGCGCGCGCAGCCGCGCGGCTCGTGGTTGGGCAGGTCGGCGCGCGTGCGCGGGTAGTCGGTCTGCTGGGTTTCCCAGGTGACGATGCCGCCCTTGACGTAGATCTTCCACGAGCACGAGCCCGTGCAGTTCACGCCATGGGTGGAGCGCACGATCTTGTCGTGCGCCCAGCGGTCGCGGTAGGCGTCCTCCCAGGTGCGGTCTTCACCGTTGGTCTGGCCATGGCCATTCGAGAATTCCTCGCGCGGCTGCGCGAAGTACGAGAGACGGTCGAGAAAATGGCTCATCGTGGGACTCCTTGGAAATCGTTGCAGTCGTTGTAGTAATGCGGCTCAGCAGGGCATCTCGGCGTTCTTGCGCGCGTAGTACCACCAGGTGATGGCCACGCACAGCAGATAGAAGACGATGAACATCCACAGCGCGAACTCGGGGCCGCCCGTGGCGGCGATCGAGCTGCCGTAGCTCTTGGGAATGAAGAAGCCGCCATATGCGCCAAGCGCGCCGGCAAAGCCCACGGCGGCCGCGCCCTCGGTGTTGCCGTCCTTGATGGCCTGGGCCTGGGCGGCCTCGTCGTTGCCGCGCAGGGCACTCAGTTTCTGGTTCAGAAAGATCACGGGGATCATGCGGAAGGTCGAGCCGTTGCCAATGCCCGTGGTGCAGAACAGCACCAGGAACATCAGGAAGAAGCCCGTGAAGCTGCCCTCGGCCGGCCCGAACGGCAGCGAATACGGGCTCAGGCCCTTGGGCAGGAAGTACAGCACGCCGAACACGGCCAGCACCATGACGATGAAGTTCCAGAAGGTGACCACACCGCCGCCCACCTTGTCCGACAGCCAGCCGCCAAACGGGCGGATCACGGCGCCCAGCAGCGGCCCCATCCAGGCATAGGCCAGCGGGTTGACGGACGGGAACAGCGCCTTCATGAGCAGCGGAAAGCCCGCGGCAAAGCCGATGAAGGAGCCGAACGTGCCCAGGTACAGCACGCACATGATCCAGTTGTGCTTGGCGCGGAAGATCGCCGCCTGGGCCGCGAAGCTGGCCTTGGCATCGGCGATGTCGTGCATGCCGAACCAGGCGGCGAGCGAGACGATGGCGATCCACGGCACCCAGATGAAGGCCGCGTTCTGCGCCCAGACATGCTGGGGCTCGCCGTTGCGGATCATGACCTGTGCCTCGCCGCCGAAGATGCCGAAGATGCCCAGAGTGATGACCAGCGGGCTCAGGAACTGCACCACGGACACGCCCAGGTTGCCCAGGCCCGCGTTCACGCCCAGCGCCGAGCCCTTGCGCTCCTTGGGGAAGAAGAAGCTGATGTTGGCCATGCTGGAGCTGAAGTTGCCGCCGCCGAGGCCGCACAGCAGCGCCAGGATCAGCATGGTCGGGTAGCTGGTGGTGTTGTCCTGCACCGCAAAGCCTATGCCCAGCGCCGGTATCAGCAGCGACGCGGTGGACAGCGCCGTCCAGCGCCGGCCACCGAACACCGGCACCATGAAGGAGTAGAAGATGCGCAGCGTCGCGCCCGAGAGCGCGGGCGCCGCGGCCAGCCAGAACAGCTGGTTGGTCGAGTACTTGAAGCCCAGCGCCGGCAGGTTCACGGCGACCACGCTCCAGACCTGCCAGATGGCAAAGGCCAGGAACAGCGCGGGCACCGAGATCCACAGGTTGAGCTTGGCGATGGCCTCGCCCTCGCGCTCCCAGAAGGCCTTGTCCTCGGGCGTCCAGATGTGCAGCATGCGGCCCGTGCGGCCACTGTTCTGGGTTACAGCATTGCTCGCCATGATGGGATTCCGATCGTGATGAAGTGGCGGGAATCAGCGCTGGGCGGGTGCGGCATTGGCACCGGTCAGCAGGTCGGTGCGGCGCACCTCGGTCCAGTACATCCAGATGAGGGACACCCAGACCACGCCATACATGAGCATGAAGGCGCTCGAGCGTATGCCCGTCCAGTCCATGAGCGCACCGAACATGATGGGCAGGATGAAGCCACCCAGGCCGCCGGCAAGACCCACGATGCCGCTGATGGTGCCGATGTTTCCGGAGTAGTCGTCGCTGATGTACTTGAACACGCTGGCCTTGCCGAAGGCCCAGGCCACGCCCAGCACGGCCAGCAGCGCGGTGAACATGTAGACATTCAGGCCGAGGTGGAAGGTCTTGGGGCCGTCCACGGTCAGGATGGTGAAGTCCGTCTGCGGATAGGACAGCAGGAACAGGCAGATCCAGCTCACCCACATCACCCACCAGGTGACGCTGTGCGCGCCGTACTTGTCGGAGAGCACGCCGCCGATGGCGCGCAGCACGCCGCCGGGCAGCGAGAAGCAGGCCGCGAGCAGCGCCGCCACGCGGATGTCCAGGCCGTACTCACCCACGTAGTACTGCACCATCCACAGCGCCAGCGCCACATAGCCGCCGAACACGATGCTGTAGTACTGGCAGTACTTGAGCACCTTGGGATCCTTGAGCGCCTTGAGCTGGTCGGTGAACTTCACGTTGCTCGGCACCAGGTGCGCGGGGTCGCTGTGGCTGAACAGCCAGAACAGCACCAGCGTGCCCAGCATGATGGCCGCGTACACCTGGGGCACGGCCTGCCAGCCGAAGGCCACGAGGATGACGGGCGCCACGAACTTGTTCACCGCCGCGCCCGAGTTGCCCGCGCCGTACACGCCCATGGCCGTGCCCTGGCGGTTCTTGGGGAACCAGCGCGCGACATAGGGCGTGCCGACCGAGAACGAGCCGCCGGCAAGGCCCACGAACAGGCCGATGACGAGGAAATGCCAGTACTCGGTGGCGTAGCCCATGAGCCAGATGGCCGGCACCGTGCAGGCCATGAGCACGGCCATGACGATGCGGCCGCCGTACTTGTCGGTCCAGATGCCCAGCGGCACGCGTACCAGCGAGCCCGTGAGCACGGGCATGGCCGTGAGCAGGCCGAACTGCGTGGCGTTGAGGTCCAGCATCTTCTTGATCGGGATGCCGATGATGCCGAACATCATCCAGACCATGAAACAGACGGTGAAGGCCAGGGTGCTGACGATGAGCACCGACCAGGCCTGGCGATTGCGGCGGGAGTCGTTGGCCGCAGGTTGCGACGCGGTTGCCATGCAATAGTCCTCTCTGAGTGTTTGCATGGATGTTCGCCGAGCGCCTAGGGTTTTCCCATACCCCAGAGGGACAGATGGCCGGCTGCAGAAGAACTATGGGGCGCGGCGGCCGCCTACTCCCAAAGAACTATGGCAGCGTAGTGCCTTCAAGCCATAAACGGCTGCAGCGCTTTCCCCAAAAGCGCGAACAGCTATCAAAACAATAGTCGCAAAACTACTGCTCGGTGCGCAGCCGGTCCGACGCGTAGACCGCGGCCTGCACGCGCGAGCTCAGGCCGAGCTTGCGCAGGATGTGCTGCACATGGATCTTCACCGTGGTCTCGGCGATGTCCAGGCGGCGCGCGATCTCCTTGTTGCTCGCGCCCTGGGCGATCTCGCGCAGCACCTCCTCCTCGCGCGGCGACAGCTGCGGCCCGGGTTGCGCCGCCTCGGGTTCCGGCTCGGGCTCAGGCTCGGGCGCGCCCTGGGACTGGAAGGCCGCGACCAGCTTGCCCATCATCTCGGGGCTGACCACGGGCTCGCCGCGCGCGGCGCGGCGCACGGCCTCGGCCAGCAGGTCGCCGTCGATGGTCTTGAGCAGATAGCCCTGCGCTCCATGGCGCAGCGCGGTGGCCAGATCCGCGCCGTCCTCGCTCACGGTGAGCATGACCACGCGACTGTCGGGCGAGGCCTCGCGCAGGCCGGCGATGGCATCGACGCCGCGCACGCCGGGCAGGTGGTTGTCGAGCAGGATCACGTCCGGGCACAGGGCCGGCAGCATGCGCAGGGCCTCGCCGGCGTCGCCCGCCTCGCCCACCACGCGCAGGTCGGCCTGCTGACTCAGCAGCGCCACCAGGCCGCGGCGCAGCAAGGTGTGGTCATCGATCAGGAACAGGGTGATGGGCGCGCTCATAGGGCCGCCATGGTAGCGCCGCCGCCCGTCGTCTCGCGTGCCGTGGGCGGCAGCTGCAGGGTCACGCAGGTGCCCTGGCCGGGCGTGGCCTCGAGCGTGAGCTCGGCGCCTATGCGCTCTGCGCGCTCGCGCATGATGCCCAGTCCCACATGCAGCGAGTCGGGCGGCACGGCCCGCGGATCGAACCCCTGGCCATCGTCGCGCACCTCGAAGCGCCATTGCGGATGGCGCTGCACATCGAGCCAGACCTTGCGCGCCCCTGCATGCTTGCGCACGTTGGACAGCGCCTCCTGCACGATGTGCAGCACCTGGATCTGCACGTCGGGCGCGAGCGGCAGTCCCTGGCCCTGCATCGACAGCTGCGTCGACAGCCCGCTCTGGTGCTCGAACTTCGACAGCGTCACGCGCAGCGCCTCCTCGATGTCCTCGTCCTGCGTGCGCGTGCGAAAGTGCACCAGCAGCTCGCGCACGTCCGCGTAGCACTCGCGCACGCCGGTGTCGAGTTCGGCCAGGCTCTGGTCGCGCGCGGCCACGTTGGACTTGGCGATGGCGTCGCGCAGCAGCTGGGTCTGGATCTTCAGAAACGCGAGCGACTGGGCGATGGAGTCGTGCAGCTCGCGCGCGATCAGCGCGCGCTCCTGCGCCACCGCGGCCTCGCGCTCGAGGGCGCTCGCGCGCAGGCCCTCGAGCGCGGAGGCCAGATGCTGTGCCATGGTGGAGAGCAGCTCGCGCATCTCGTCGGACGGGGTGCGCATGCCGCGGTACAGCAGCGTCACCTCGCCGAGCACGCGCTGGTGCTGGCGCACGGGCACGCTGATCACGGTCTGGTAGCCCTCCTGGCCGCAATGCGGCAGCCGGTTCGAGGGCGTGGACTGGATCGGAATCACGCGCATCTGCGCCTGCACTCCGGGCGGGGCGCAGTCGCATTCGCCGGCGTGCAGGCATTGCTCGGCCTCGACCATGGCGCGCGGCAGGCCGTCATGGGCGAGCAGCAGATAGCGCTCGTTGGCCTCGTCGGACCAGCGCACGGCGGCCGCATCGGCCCCGGCGGCCTGCCGCATCTCGCGCGCAAAGCCCTGGGCCAGGGTCTCCAGGCTGCCGGCCTCACCCGCCAGGGCGCTCACCGTATAGAGCGCCGCCAGGCGCTGATTCTGCTCCGCGATGCTGGCCGTCTTCTCGCGCACCTTGCGCTCGAGATCCTCGTGCGAGGTCTGCAGCGCATGGGCCATGAGGTTGAAGCCCGCGGCGAGCTGGCCGAACTCGTCATCCGTCTCGACCGCCAGGCGCGTGCCGAGCTCGCCGCGGCGCATGGCCGCGAGTGCCTGGCGCAGCTGGTTCACGGGGTTGAGCACCAGCCAGTAGCTCAGCACCATGAAGGCCACGGCGGCCGCGATCGTCAGGCCCACGAGGAACAGCTGGAACAGGTGCAGCCCCGCGGTCCAGCGCATGATCTGCACCTCGATGGCGCCGACGAAGTCGTCGATCTCGCTGACATAGGCATCACCGCGCGCCACGGCATCTGCGGCGCTGGGCGGCTGAGGCCCGTTCCACTGCGCGCGGATCGACTGCCATTCGCTGCGCAGGCGCTCGTAGCGCGTGCGCGTCTCCTCGCTCCAGGGCACGAACAGCGGGCGCGCCGGGTCGCCCGTGCGCAGCAGCTCAAGCCCGTCCTCGAAGCGCTGCTCCAGACGCACGAAGTCGCTGCGCGACTCGTTCTGCTGCGCCAGGATCATGCGCAGCATGTTCATGCGCAGACGCCCGGCCTCGTTGACGGCCGCGGCGCCGCCTTCGAGCTGCCATGTCACCCATAGCGTGAAGCCTATGGATGCCAGGGCCACGAGCAGAAATGCCGTGCCCATGGTCAGCAGCTTGGTCGACAGCGTGAGCTTCTTGCGCATGGCTGTCAGTGTACGCAGACGACGGCGCCGCGCGCCCGCCAGCAACAAAAACGCCTGCCGCAGCAGGCGTTTGGGTCAGCAGGTCAGCGCGAATCAGCCGCAGCTGCCGATGGCGCCGCACTGCGTGCAGTAGTCGCAGCCGTCCTTGCGGATCACGGCATGGGCGCCGCATTCGTTGCACTTCTTGCCGGCCATGGTGGGCGGCATGCCCACCTGCACCTCGGGCTCGTCGAGCGGCAGCACCTGCTGCTGCGGCTCCTGGGTGCGGCGCGCCAGAATGGTCTGGATGGCGTAGGCGATGGCCGCGACCTCGGAGTCATGCCACAGCGGCACCTGCGCGCCGTCGGCGCGGGTGAACGAGCCCAGGCGCACCGGGCCACGGTCCCAGGCCACCTTGCGCATGTCCGACAGCGCGCGCTCGAGGAAGCCGCCGCGCGCGGCCAGCGACAGCAGGCGCATGCTGGAGGTGATCCACTGCTGCGACTCGCTGCTCTGGCCCACGGGCATGAAGAACTCGACGGCGCGCTCCACCGTCTTGCCACGGCCGTCGGACACGGGCAGGAAGGAGACGATGAGGTACAGGCGCTTGAGGCCTTCCTGGGTCCAGTATTCGATCTTCTCGGCCACGGCGTCCAGGCCGCCCTTGGGCCGGCTCTCGATCACCACGCGCTGCAGGTCCACGGGCGCCGGTGCAGGCGCCGGTTCGGCCTGGGGCTTGGCCTCGGTGGCGGCGGGCACCTCGAGCACGGCGCCCAGGATGCTGTTGGGGCGGTAGGTGGCCAGGCCCTTGAGGCGCGAGTGCCAGGCCTGCATGTACAGGCCCTTGAAGTCGTCGTAGGGATAGTCCTCGGGCACGTTCACGGTCTTGGAGATGGCCGTGTCCACATAGGGCTGCACGGCCTCCATCATGGCCACATGGTCGGCGGCGGCCATGTCCATGGCGCTCACGAAGTATTCGGGCAGCTTGTTCACGTCGCCGCCCAGGGTCTTGTACAGGCGCCAGGAGTAGTCCTCGACCACGTACTCGCTCTTGCTGCCGTCGGCCTCGCGCTTCCTGCGCGTGTAGGTCCAGGAGAACGGCGGCTCGATGCCGTTGGAGGCGTTGTCGGCAAAGGCCAGGCTCACCGTGCCCGTGGGGGCGATGGACAGCAGATGGCTGTTGCGTATGCCGTGCTTCCTGATCTGCTTCTGGATGTCCTCGGGCAGGCGGCTGGCAAACGTGCCCTTGGCCAGATAGCCCTCGGCCTTGAACTTGGGGAAGGCGCCCTTTTCCTTGGCCAGCTCGACAGAGGCGCGGTAGGCGGCGTTGCGCATGCGCTCGGCGATCTGCACCGCCATGTCGCGCCCGTCCTGACGGTCGTAGCGCTTGCACAGCATGGCCAGGGTGTTGCCCATGCCCGTGAAGCCCACGCCGATGCGGCGCTTGGCGGCCGATTCGGCCTGCTGCTGGGGCAGCGGCCAGAAGGTCACATCGAGCACGTTGTCGAGCGCGCGCACCTGGGTGGCGACGGCCTTCTCGAAGGCGTCGAAGTCGAACGCCGGCTCGCCGTGCAGGCCGAAGGGGTTGCGCACGAAGCGCGTGAGGATGATGGGCCCGAGGTCGCAGCAGCCATAGGGCGGCAGCGGCTGCTCGCCGCAGGGGTTGGTGGCCTGGATGACCTCGGTGTAGCCGAGGTTGTTGTCGTTGTTGATCTGGTCCAGGAACAGGATGCCGGGCTCGGCGAAGTCGTAGGCCGACTTCATGATGGTGTCCCAGAGCTCGCGCGCGCGCACCTTACGGTACACCCACTGGCCGTCGGCGCGGCGGTAGGCGCCGGCCTTGACGAGTTCGGTGCCGGGCTCGGCCGGGTGCACCAGTTCCCACTCGCCATCCTGCTCGACGGCGCGCATGAAGGCGTCGGGCACGCCCACCGAGACGTTGAAGTTGTTCCAGCGGCCCGGCGTGCGCTTGGCGGTGATGAAGTCCAGCACGTCCGGGTGGTCTATGCGCAGCACGCCCATCTGCGCACCGCGGCGCGCGCCCGCGCTCTCCACGGTGGAGCAGGACTGGTCGAAGACGTTGATGTAGCTGCACGGGCCCGAGGCCATGGAGGCCGTGCCCTTGACGCGCGCGCCGCGCGGGCGGATGCGCGAGAAGTCATAGCCCACGCCGCCGCCGCGGCGCATGGTCTCGGCGGCCTCGCGCAGGGCCTCGTAGATGCCGGGGTAGCCGGCGTCGTCCACGCCCTGGATGCAGTCACCCACGGGTTGCACGAAGCAGTTGATCAGAGTGGCCTGGATGTCCGTGCCGGCGGCGCTCATGATGCGGCCGGCGCCGATGGCACCGGCGCGCAGGTTGTCCAGGAAGCGGGCCTGCATGGCCTCGCGGATGTCCTCGCGCTCCACCGATGCCAGCGCCCGGGCCACGCGGCGGTACAGATCCTCGACATCGCTCTCGCCAGCCTTGAAGTATTTTTCCGTCAGCACATCCAGGCTGATGGGTTGGGTGGACAGGCTGGGGGCGAGGTCGGTGATTTCACGTTGCATGAAGGGGGCTCCGAAAGGGTTCAGTCGGGCACACCGCGAATCCCCTCGCGGTGGCAATCGGCGATTCTCCCACCGGGAGCCAGGCCATGCCGTGAACCTGCATCAAGACCTTGCAGCGGCGCATGACAGCAGGCCGCGCCCGGCCCGGCCGATCTACATTTCCTGTAGCACCCGGCCCCCAGGCCATGGGCCATGCCACTCATTACCGACGGCCCGTGGGCGCACGCAAGTGGAATTTACGACTGGTTGCAATGCCGCCACGCCTACCATTGCGGCATGCCATCGTCCCCCTCCTCCCCCGCTCTTTGCCTTCTTCGTCCCCTGCGTTCGCTGCGCACCCTGTGGTGGGCGTGGCTGCTGCTGGCGGCGCTCACGGGCTGCGCCCGGCTGCAGCCCCTGCCACCGGCCGCGCACGCCGGCGCCGATGCCGCCTGGCACGCGCAGCTCGAACGCTGGCCCAGGCCCGATGCCCTGCTGCTGGGCGAGCAGCATGACGCGAGCGCGCACCAGCGCTGGGAGGCCGACACCGTGCGCTGGCTGGCCACGCGCGGCCGCCTGGCGGCGCTGGTGCTGGAGATGGCCGAGGCCGGCACGCGCACCGACGGCCTGCCCGCCGATGCCGGCGCCGATCAGGTGCGCGCCGCCCTGCGCTGGAACGAGGCCGCCTGGCCCTGGGAGCGTTACCGCGAGGTCGTCATGGCCGCCGTGGCCGCGGGCGTGCCGGTGCGCGGCGGCAACCTGCCGCGTGCCCAGATGCGCGCGGCCATGCAGGACGCGTCGCTCGACGGCCACCTGCCGCCGCAGGCGCTGGCGCTGCAGCGCGAGGCCATCGCCGAGGGCCATTGCCATCTGCTGCCGCCCGAGCGCCTCATGCCCATGGTGCGCATACAGCTCGCGCGCGACGCCAGCATGGCCCGCGCCCTGCTCGAGGCGCGCACGCCGGGCCGCACCGTGCTGCTGGCCGCCGGCTGGGGCCATGTACGCCGCGACCTGGGCGTGCCCACCTGGCTGCCGCGGGATTTTGAGTCAAAAGTGGCAATAGCCCAGGCGGGACAAGCGCTGGCAGCTATCAAAACAGAGGCAGACTACATCCACCTCACGCCGGCCCTGGAGCCGCACGACCATTGCGCCGAGCTGCGCGCGCGCCCGCCCGGGGCGGCGCCTGCCAGGCCTTAGGGCCTGTTAACGCTACGCAAGAGGTCGCGAAGCTCGGCACAGCACGCCCATCAAGGCGCGCAACGCTGTGCGTACGTCGGTACGCACAAGGAGCGCAACGCCGAGGGGAGGGCTGTGCCGAGCTTCCCTTCGGGTTGCGCCGCAAAGGGACCGTCTGCGGCGTTGCCCGCGCTTGCAAGGCGCACGCCTTGCTGCGCACGGGCGCCTTGCATCCACTCCCTTTGCGAAGCAACGCGATCCCCTTGCGTAGCGTTAACAGGCCCTAGCCCGCCGTCACGCGGCGGACTGCGCCCGCAGCAGCCGCTCGAACTCCTGCGCCGGCACGGGGCGGCTGCACAGATAGCCCTGATAGCTGTCGCAGCCGCGCTCGCGCAGAAAGTCCAGCTGTGCGGTCGTCTCCACGCCCTCGGCCAGTACCGTCAGCCCCAGGCTGTGCCCCATGGCGATGATGGTGGCGCTGATCGCCATGTCGTCGGTGTTGGCCGGGATGTCGCGTATGAAGCCCTGATCGATCTTGAGCACGTCGATGGGAAAGCGCTTGAGATGCGAGAGCGATGAGTAGCCCGTGCCGAAGTCGTCCACCGCGATGCGCACGCCCTGGGCCCGCAGGCGCTGCAGCACCTGGCGCATGGTCTCGGGACGCTCGGCCAGGGCCGACTCGGTGAGCTCGAGCTCCAGGCAATGGGCCGGAAGACCGCTGACGCTCAGCGCCAGCGCGGCGCAGTCGGCCACATCGTCGATCTGGAACTGGCGCGGCGAGACGTTCACCGCCACCCGGATCTCCGGCAGGCCGGCCTGCCGCCACGCCTGTGCCTGGCGGCAGGCCTCCTGCATGACCCAGCGGCCCAGCGGCCCGACCACGCCCGAGGTCTCGGCGATGGGAATGAAGCGCGCGGGCGAGATCACGCCCTCCTCGGGGTCGCACCAGCGCACCAATGCCTCGGCACCCTCGATGCGGCCTGTGGTCACGCTCAGCTGCGGCTGGTAATGCAGCGCCAGATGCCCCTGGGCCAGTGCCACGCGCAGCCGCGCCTCGATCTCCAGCCGCTCGCGCGCGGCCTGGATCATCGAGTCGTCGAAGAAGGCGTGCGCCCTGCGCCCGCTGGCCTTGGCACCGTAGACGGCGGAATGCGCGCCTTGCAGCAGCTGCTCGGGCGTGCGCGCGTCCTCGGGGAACATGGCAATGCCCACGCTGATCCCGGTCGCCACCTCGATGCCGTCCGGGGTGCACCAGGCCTTGCCGGCGGCATCGATCAGATGGCGCGCCACGGCGGCCGCGCCTTCACGGTGGCGCAGATTGCGTGCGAGCACGGCCAGCTCGTCGCCGGCCATGCGCCCCATGAGGTCGCCCGGGCGCAGGCTCAGCCGCACCTGCTGCGCGATATGCCTGAGCACCTCGTCGCCCACGACATGGCCAAAGCTGTCGTTCACGTCCTTGAAGCGATCGACGTTGAGTATCAGCAGCGCCATCTGCTCGCCATGGTTGAGCGACTGGGTCATGGCGTCGCCCAGCTGCTCGACGAACCAGTCGCGGTTGGGCAGCCCCGTCAAGCTGTCGCGATGCGCCAGATACTCCAGGCGCTGGCGCTGTGCCTTCTCGTGCGAGATGTCGCTGAACATGCACACGTAGTGCGTGATCTCGCCTTCCGCATCACGCACCGCCGACAGCGACATGTGCTCGGGAAAGACCTCGCCGTTCTTGCGCCGGTTCCAGATCTCGCCCTGCCAGCGGCCCGTGCGCCGCACCGCGCCCCACATGGCCTCGTAGAACGCGCGGTCGTGGCGCCCGGACTGGAGGATGCGCGGATTGCGCCCCAGCAGCTCGCCCTCGGAATAGCCCAGCACGCGCGTGACCGCGGGGTTGACCGAGAGAATGTGGCCCTGGGCGTCGGCCACGATCACGCCCTCGACGGCGTTGTCCACCACGGTGCTGGCCAGGCGTTGACGCTCGTCGGCCGCGCGGCTGTCCGTGAGATCGGTGAGGATGCCCGAGAAGCGCACCGGCCGCCCCTGTGCGTCGCGATGGCACTGCCCGCGCGCCTGGAACCAGCAGTAGCTGCCGTCGAAGCATTGCAGGCGCGCGCTCTCGTCGAAGGGCTTGCCCGTGGCAATGGCGCGCAGCACCGCGCGGTGCAGACGCGGGCGGTCCTCGGGATGCAGGCGGCGCAGCAGGTTCAGCCGCTGCGGCGGCCGCTGCTCGCTGCAGCGCAGCAGGCGCCACAGGCCGGGCGATCCGCTCGTGCGCCGGCGCGCCAGATCCCAGTCCCACATGCCGCTGCCGCTGCCGTCGAGCGCCAGGCGCAGCATGGTCTCGCTGCGCTCGAGCGCGGCATGGCGCAGGCGCTCGGCGCTGCGCATCTGCGCGAGCAGCCACCAGGCCAGCAAGCCGGTGAAGACCACGTAGAGCCCGCCCTTGACGGTCTGCCAGCGCGCGAGCTGCTCGGGCGTGCGCACCCAGTGCTCAAGCAGCGCATCACCCACGGACACCCAGACAATGCCCGCCGCCAGATACAGCGCCATGCCCCACCACGGGGCCATCCGGAGGTCGCCCTCCGGCGCAATCGTTTTCATCATCACTCCGCAAAGGGCGGAAACCTGCTGCGACAATGCGCACCATGACTCCCGCCTACATACTTACCCTGTCCTGTCCCGACCGACTGGGGCTGGTGCACGCCGTCTCGGGCTTTCTGCTCGAGCATGGCGGCAACATCGAAGAGGCCGCCCAGTACAACGACGACGCCACCGGCCTGTTCTTCATGCGCGTGCAGTTCGCCTGCGCCGAGCATGACTGCGCCACGCTCAAGGAACACCTGGCGCGGTTTGCCGAGCCCTACGCCATGCGCTGGAGCCTGCACGCCAAGTCCGAGGCCATGCGCACCGTGCTCATGGTCAGCCGCGAGGGCCATTGCCTCAACGACCTGCTGTTCCGCGTGAAAAGCGGCCTGCTGCCCATCGACATTCGCGCCATCATCAGCAACCACCGCGACTTCTACCAGCTGGCCGCGAGCTACAACATTCCGTTTCACCACATTCCAGTCACCGCCGCCACCAAGGCCCAGGCCGAGGCACGGCAGTACGAGATCATCGAATCCGAAGGCGCCGAGTTGGTGGTGCTGGCGCGCTACATGCAGGTGCTGTCCAACGAGCTGTGCACCAAACTGGCGGGCCGCGCGATCAACATCCACCACAGCTTCCTGCCGAGCTTCAAGGGCGCCAAGCCCTATTACCAGGCGCATGACCGGGGCGTGAAGCTCATCGGCGCCACCGCCCACTACGTCACGGCCGACCTCGACGAGGGGCCGATTATCGAACAAGACGTGGCGCGCGCCGATCACACGGACGCCGTGGAGGATCTGACCGCACGCGGGCGCGACACCGAAAGCCTGGTGCTCGCGCGTGCCGTCAAGTGGCACAGCGAGCACCGCGTGCTGCTCAACGGCCACAAGACCGTGGTCTTTCGCTGATCCCCAGCCCGCCCGCCGCCATGGCCGCCTCGTTCAGCGCCAGCGCCGCAAGACGCATACCGCCCATCCAGTGCCTGCTGACCTTCGAGGCCCTGGCGCGGCTGCGCAGCGTGACGCTGACGGCCGACGAGCTGTGCGTCACGCCCAGCGCGGTGAGCCACCGCGTCAAGCAGCTCGAGCAGATCCTGGGCACGCGCCTGTTCGGGCGTGCCGACTTCTCCCTCACCACCGACGGCAGCGCCTACCTGGCCCATGTGCGCGAGGGCCTGACCGCGCTGCAGCACTTTCCGGGCGGCGGTGCAGCGCCGGGCAAGCGGCGCCTGAAGATCGCCGTCACCCCGACCTTCGCGCGCGCCATCCTGATCCCGCGCCTGCGCCAGTTCACCGAGGCCTACCCCGAGATCGACCTGGCGCTGCATGTCTCCATCCCGCTGCTGGACGTGCTGGCCGAGGATGCCGACCTGGTCGTGCGCTACGGCCCCGGCCACTATGCCGACGTGGAGCATGTGGAAATCTCGCGCGATGTGCTCACGCCCCTGGCCTCGCCCGCCTTCGTGCGCGAGCACGGCCCCTTCGACCGCCCCGAGGACCTGGAGGGACTGCCCCTGCTGCGCAGCCCGCTCGAGCCCTGGCGCAGCTGGTTTGCCGTCGTCGGCCTGGACTGGGCCGAGCCCAACGAGGGATCGCAGTTCAACGACGTGGGCCTGATGTGCGACGCCGCCGCCGCCGGCATGGGCGTGGCCCCGGCGCGCCTGAAGCTCGCCGCGCCCTGGCTGGAGCAGGGCACGCTGGTGCGGCTGTTCGACATCGACGCCCCCAGCCCCCACGCCCATTACCTGTGCTGGCACACCGGCACCATGGACCGCTGGGAATGCGCGGCCTTTGCCGACTGGCTGCGCCGGGCCATGGCGTGACATCCGCCCGAGCCGCTGCGCGCCCTCGCCGGGGCTGCACCCATTCCGATCGGCACAGGAAAATGTAGGCAAAACAAGGCTCCAGCGTCCGTCCATAAAGCGCTACAAGCTATTATTAAAATAGCGAACGGCACAAGCCCGTTCACACCGCTCTGCAAGAAAACTCACGCCATGGACGCGCCGTCTGGCCTACAGTTGCGCCCCATGAGCAGCAGCCCCTCCCCCACCGCTTCCGCCCCCGAACGTGCCGCGCGCCAGCAAGAAGTCGTGCAGGCCCTCTCGGCCTGCGTTCCGCAGCATGCGCTGCTGTGGCAGTCCGAGGACACCACCCCCTATGAATGCGACGGGCTCACGGCCTACCGCCAGCGCCCCCTGGTCGTCTGCCTGCCCGAGACCGAGGAACAGGTGCAGGCCGTGCTCAAGACCTGCCACCGCCTGCAGGTGCCGGTGGTGGCACGCGGCGCGGGCACGGGCCTGTCGGGCGGCGCCATGCCGCACGCCATGGGCGTGACGCTGTCGCTGGCCAAGTTCAACCGCATCCTCGATGTCGACCCCGTGAGCCGCACGGCGCGCGTGCAATGCGGCGTGCGCAACCTGGCCATCAGCGAGGCCGCGGCCCCCCACGGCCTGTACTACGCGCCCGACCCGAGCAGCCAGATCGCCTGCACCATAGGCGGCAACGTGGCCGAGAACTCGGGCGGCGTGCACTGCCTGAAATACGGCCTGACGGTGCACAACGTGCTGCGCGTGCGAGGCTTCACGGCCGAGGGCGAGCCCGTGACCTTCGGCAGCGAGGCCCTGGACACGCCGGGCTACGACCTGCTGGCCGCAGCCATCGGCAGCGAGGGCATGCTGGCCGTGGCGCTGGAGGTCACGGTGCGCCTGATACCGAGCCCGCAGCTCGCGCGCTGCATCATGGCCAGCTTCGACGATGTGAGGAAGGCCGGCGACGCCGTGGCCGCGGTGATCGCCGCGGGCATCATCCCCGCGGGCCTGGAGATGATGGACAAGCCCATGACCGCGGCCGTGGAGGACTTCGTCAAGGCCGGCTACGACCTCACGGCCGAGGCCATCCTGCTGTGCGAGAGCGACGGCACGCCCGAGGAGGTCGAGGAAGAGATAGGCCGCATGAGCGAGGTGCTGCGCGCCGCGGGCGCCACCGCCATCTCGGTGAGCCAGGACGAGGCCGAGCGCATGCGCTTCTGGAGCGGGCGCAAGAACGCCTTTCCAGCCAGCGGGCGCATCAGCCCCGACTACATGTGCATGGATTCGACCATCCCAAGAAAACGCCTGGCCGACATCCTGCTCGCCATCCAGGAGATGGAGAAGAAATACGGCCTGCGCTGCTGCAACGTGTTCCATGCCGGCGACGGCAATCTGCACCCGCTGATCCTGTTCGATGCCAACGACCCGGACGAGCTGCACCGCTGCGAGCTGTTCGGCGCCGACATCCTCGAGACCAGCGTGGCCATGGGCGGCACCGTGACGGGCGAGCATGGCGTGGGCGTGGAAAAGCTCAACAGCATGTGCACCCAGTTCACCACCGAGGAGAACGCGCAGATGATCGCCCTCAAGCACGCGTTCGACCCGTCCGGCCTGCTCAACCCCGGCAAGGTCATCCCCACGCTCAACCGCTGCGCCGAGTACGGCAAGATGCTGGTACGCGGCGGGCGCCTTGCGCACCCGGATCTGCCGCGCTTTTAGTCACCGCATCGCCATTTGCGGCGCTGCGGCGCGCGTACAGTAGCGCGCATGGACCTGCCCCTCCCACACCTGCTGCTCGCCTTCGGCAAAAGCCTGCTGTTCACCCTGGCGGGCGTGCTGCCCATCATCAACCCGCTGGCGACGGCGCCGGTGTTCGTGGACCTCACGCGCGGCATGAGCGACGGCGGGCGCGCGGCCCTGGCGCGGCGCATTGGCAAGAACATCGCGCTGCTGCTGGCCGGCGCCATGCTCAGCGGCTCCTACCTGCTGGACTTCTTCGGCGTGTCCTTGCCCGTGGTGCGCGTGGCCGGCGGCATGATCGTCGCCTCCATCGCCTGGCGCATGCTCAACGCGCAGCAGAGCACCAGCGAGGACACGACCCAGATGGCCCAGTCCCTGAGCGAGGACCGCGTGCGCATCAAGGCCTTCTACCCGCTGACCTTTCCGCTGACCTGCGGCCCCGGCTCCATCGCCGTGGCCATCGCCGTCGGCGCCAGCCTGCACTCCCGGCGCAGCGTGACGGAGACCATGGTCAACATCGCCGGCGGCCTGGTGGGCGCCGTGCTGCTCGGGATGCTGGTGGCGCTGACGTTTCGCTATGCCAACCGCGTACTGCAGCGCCTGGGCGAGACCGGGCAGATCGTGTTCCTGCGCCTCATGGCCTTCATGCTGCTGTGCGTGGGCGTGGAAATCATCTGGAGCGGCGCGCGCGTCCTGATCCTCGGCGTGATGAACGCGGGCTGATGGCCGCAGGTCAAACTCAAGGCAAAAAAACGGCTCCAGCGCCCAACCATAAAGCGCCGGCAGCTATCAAATCAATAGTTCACCCTGCCGTGACCAAGGCCCAGAGGGCGCCCGCATGCGACAGCGCGAACAGCAGCAGCCCTATGGCGCCGCCGACCACCGTGCCGTTGATGCGGATGTACTGCAGGTCGCGGCCTATGTGCAGCTCCACCAGGCGCGCCATCTCCTGGGCGTCCCAGCGCTGCACCGTGGTGCGGATATGTTCGGCCACGGACTGCGCGAGCTCGGACGAGAAGCTGGCCACCCACAGCTGCAGGCGCACGTTCAGGCGCACGCGCAGGGCAGCGTCACCGGCCAGCGCCAGGCCCAGCCACTGGCCCATGGCGGCCACGCGGCGTGACAGCTCCGAATCCCTGTTGGCCAGGTCGGCGCGCAGCCGCGCGCGCATGTCGGCCCAGAGCTCGCTCACGTAGCGGCCCAGCAGCTCGTCGTTCTGCAGGTAGGCGCGCACGTCTTGCGCGCGGCGCGCCCAGTCCGGGTCGGTCTGCAGGCGCGTGATGAGGCGCTGCACGCCGGCGTCCAGCGCCTCGCGCAGCTCGTGGCGCGGGTCCTCGGCCACGGTCTTGAGCAGCGTGTCCACGGCATGGGTGATGGCGGCCGCGCCCTTGCCCGAGAGCCAGTCGGTGGGCAGCAGCTTTTGCTTGAGCGGGTGCTCGCGCCGCAGCCACTGCACCAGCGTGTCGGCGACGAAGGCGCGCGTCTCCTCGTTGCGCACCATGGTGCCCAGGCGCTCGAGCAGGTCGTCGAGCAGCACCTGATGGCGCCCCTCGTAGGTCAGCGCGCCCAGGGCCGCGGCCATGGAGCGCGACAGGTCGATCTGCCCGAGCAGGGCGCGCGCCGCCTGGCTCAGAAAGGACTGGATCTTCGCGTCCTCCACCGTGTCCAGCGCCGTGAGCGCCAGACGCCCCACCTGGCGCCCGAGCAGTCCGGCATTCGCGGGCTCGGCCAGCCACTGCGCGAGCATGCCGGCCGGGTCATGGCGGCGGATCATGGCCACGAGCGAGGGGCCGTCGAGAAACTTGTCGCGCACAAAGCCCGCGAGATTGCCGCCTATGCGCTCCTTGTTGCGCGCAATGATGTCGGTGTGGCGCTGCAGCACGGGCAGCGGTATGCGCCGAAACAGCGCCGAGACGGCAAACCAGTCGGCCAGCGCGCCCACCATGGCCGCCTCGGACATGGCGCGCAGGCAGGCCTGCAGCAGGCCGGGCGGCAGCAGATAGGTGAGCGCGAACACGCAGACCACGGCCACGAGCAGCCCCGTGGCCTGGCGCTTGGCGCGCACGAGCTGGGCCTGGCGCTCCGGCACGCCGCCCGCCTGCGCATCAGCGGCTGCGCCAGCGGGTGTGTCAGTGGTGGGCTGTGGGTCGGGCATGGAGCGGGTGCCGGCGGCCGCCACGGCGCGCGCCGGCGGCCAGAATCAGCGACCCGGGGCCAGCCTGTCGAGCGCCGCCGCCAGATGGCCCACGGTGCGCTCCACGTTGTGCCATTTCTCGAGCCCGAACAGGCCGATGCGGAAGGTCTGGAAGTCCGCGCCCTCGTCGCACTGCAGCGGCACGCCCGAGGCGGTCTGCAGGCCGATCTCGAGAAACTTCTTGCCGCTCTGGATGCCCGGGTCGGTGGTGTAGCTCACGACCACACCGGGCGCCTTCCAGCCCTCGGCGGCCACGCTCGGAAAGCCGCGCGACTCGAGCAGCGCGCGCACCTTGGCGCCCAGCTCGATCTGCTCGGCGCGCACCTTGGCAAAGCCATAGTCACGCGTCTCCAGCATCACGTCGCGCAGCTGCACCAACGCGTCCGTGGGCATGGTGGTGTGATAGGCATGCTGGCCCTTCTCGTAGCCCTCGGCGATCTGCATCCATTTCTTCAGGTCGCAGGAAAAGCTCGAGCTTTGCGTGGCCTCTATGGCCTGGCGCGCGCGTTCGCTGAGCATGACCATGGCGCAGCAGGGCGAGCTGCTCCAGCCCTTCTGCGGGGCGCTGATGAGCACATCCACGCCCGTGGCCTGCATGTCCACCCACATGGCGCCCGAGGCCACGCAGTCGAGCACGAAGAGCGCCCCCACCTCGTGCGCGGCCGCGCTCACGGTGCGGATGTAGTCGTCGGAGAGCATGATGCCGCTGGCCGTCTCCACATGCGGGGCAAAGACCACGGCGGGCCGCTCGGCGCGGATGGCGGCTGCCACCTCCTCGGCCGGGCAGGGCGCCCAGGGATCCTGCGCGCCCGCGCCCTGGCGGCGCGCCTTGCATACGACGGCCCCGCCGCCCAGGCCCTTGTCGGCATCGAAGATCTGGCTCCAGCGGTAGCTGAACCAGCCATTGCGCACGATGAGCACCTTCTTCTGGTTGGCGAACTGACGCGCCACGGCCTCCATGCCAAAGGTGCCGCTGCCGGGCACGAGCACGGCGGTGTGCGCGTGGTAGACCTGCTTGAGCGTGCCCAGAATGTCCTGCATCACGCCGACGAAGCGCCGGGACATGTGGTTGAGCGCGCGGTCGGTATAGACCACAGAGAATTCGAGCAGGCCATCGGGATCGACGTCGGGCAACAGACCGGGCATGAGGGCAACTCCATTTCCATTGATGTGACGGGCCAGCTTAGCACCTCAGGCTGGTCGCGCGCCGTAATCACGCGCGCCGAAGATGCCCGAGCCCACGCGCACCATGGTGCTGCCCGCGGCGATGGCGGCCTCAAGGTCTGCGGTCATGCCCAGCGACAGGGTGTCGAACGCCTCGAAGCCCGGGCCGCCCTGCGTGCGCAGCTCGTCGAACAGCTCGCGCACACGCCGGTGCACGGCCAGCTCGGCCGCGGCATCGGGCAGAGGGTCGGGAATGCTCATCACGCCGCGCAGCCGCAGGCGGGGCAGCCGCGCGACGGCGCGCGCGAGCTCCAGGGCCTGCTGCGGCGCCACCCCCGACTTGGTGCCGCCGCCGTCGACATTGACCTGTATGCACACCTCGAGCGGCGCCAGGCCATCGGGCCGCTGCGCCGACAGGCGCTCGGCTGTCTTGAGCCTGTCGACCGTGTGCACCCAGTCGAAATGCTCGGCCACCAGGCGCGTCTTGTTGCTCTGAATCGGGCCTATGCAGTGCCACTCCAGCGGCTGCGGCAGGTCCATGGTGGCCAGCCGGGCCATCTTGTCCACGGCCTCCTGGATGTAGTTCTCGCCGAACAGGCGCTGGCCCACGAGCGCGGCCTCACGCACGGCCTCGGGGCCGAAGGTCTTGGACACGGCGAGCAACGCCACGGTATCGGGCGCACGGCCGGCCGTCAGGCAGGCCCGCGCGATGCGCGCGCGCACGCCCTGGAGGTTGCTGTCAATCATCGTCATAATATGTAGCCAAGCGTATCAAGTGCGAAGGATTATTTGTGGACATCACCCAGTTGCTCGCCTTCAGCGTCAAGAACAAGGCCTCGGACCTGCATCTGTCTGCGGGCCTGCCTCCCATGATCCGGGTACATGGCGACGTGCGGCGCATCAATGTCGATCCGCTCGACCACAAGACCGTGCATGCCATGGTGTACGACATCATGAGCGACGCACAACGCAAGGCCTATGAGGAGTTTCTGGAGGTCGACTTCTCCTTCGAGATCGATGGTCTGGCGCGCTTTCGCGTCAACGCCTTCAACCAGAACCGCGGCGCGGCCGCCGTGTTCCGCACCATTCCGAGCAAGATCCTGACGCTCGAGCAGCTCAACGCCCCCAAGATTTTTGCCGATCTGGCGCTCAAGCCCCGTGGCCTGGTGCTGGTGACCGGCCCCACGGGTTCGGGCAAGTCGACGACGCTGGCGGGCATGATCAACCACCTCAACGAAACCGAGTATGGCCATATCCTGACCATCGAGGATCCCATCGAGTTCGTGCACGAATCCAAGAAATGCCTGGTCAACCAGCGCGAGGTCGGCCCCATGACGCTGTCGTTTTCCGCCGCGCTGCGCTCGGCTCTGCGCGAGGACCCGGATGCCATCCTCGTGGGCGAAATGCGCGACCTCGAGACCATCCGCCTGGCCATGACCGCGGCCGAGACCGGCCACCTGGTGTTCGGCACGCTGCACACCAGCAGCGCCGCCAAGACCATAGACCGCATCATCGACGTCTTCCCCGCCGAGGAAAAGGAGATGGTGCGCGCCATGCTGTCGGAGTCGCTGCAGGCCGTGATCTCGCAGACCCTGTGCAAGCTCAAGGACGGCTCGGGCCGCGTCGCCGCGCACGAGATCATGCTCGGCACCAGTGCCATCCGCAACCTGATTCGCGAAGCCAAGGTGGCGCAGATGTATTCCACGATTCAGACCAGCAACAGCGTCGGCATGCAGACGCTGGACCAGAACCTGGCCGACCTGGTGCGACGCAACATCATCAGTCCCGCGGAAGCACGCAGCAAGGCCAAGATCCCGGACAACTTCCCGGGCTGAAACAGGCCGTTCACCGGATACGCTGCCATGCCCATCGCGCACATCGGAGCCCCGCCATGAAAGGCATGCTGAGCCTGCTTGGCACCAGGCGCCACAAGCACAACGTGGACGCCGGCGACTCCACGCTCTTCACCACGGCGTTCGCAAGCCAGGGCGTGGACGAGTCACGGCTCGTGCCCTGGGAGGCCCGCGCCGTGGAGGTCGGTGCAAGGCGCATGCCAAAGAGCCGCGGAGGCAGGCTGCTGCAGGATCTGTGGGCCAGGGACAGGCACATGGCCCATCTGGATCAGAGCGCCATGGAGCGCATGGACCGCTTCTTCGTGTTTGCCACGGTCGCATCCAACCGCGACCTGATCCGACAGGACGAGTACGGCAACTTCATGGTGGTGCTGCTCACCGGCACCATTGCCGTCGATCGCATCCAGCCCTGGGGCGAGCAGCTGCGCCTGGCCGAGACACGCCCCGGAGACATCCTCGGCGAGATGTCCCTGCTCGACAGCGGCATGCGCTTCTCGACCTGCACCACGCTCACGGACTGTGAGATCGCCGTGCTCAGCGCGCAGTCACTGGACGACATGGTGTCCCAGGATCCGCAGCTCGCCGCCAGTCTGGTGGCACTGCTGGCGCGCAAGCTGTCGCTGCGCCTGCGCGTGGTGAGCGCGCGTCTGAGTGAAGGCTAGCGCCGACCGGCGCGACAAAGGGAGGAAGACATGGAACGCGATCAGGCAAGCAAATTCATCAACGACCTGCTCAAGCTGATGATCAGCCGCAGGGGCAGCGACCTTTTCATCACCGCGGAGTTTCCGCCCGCGATCAAGGTGGACGGCAAGGTCACCAAGGTCTCGCCACAGCCCCTGACGCCTGCCCATACGCTCACGCTCGCGCGCTCGATCATGAGCGACAAGCAGATCGCGGACTTCGAGCGCACCAAGGAATGCAATTTCGCCATCTCGCCGGCCGGCATAGGGCGGTTTCGCGTGAACGCCTTCATTCAACAGGGCCATGTCGGCATGGTGCTGCGCACGATTCCCCTCACGCTGCCGACCATCGACGGTCTGGGCATGCCCGAGGTGCTCAAGGACGTCTCCATGACCAAGCGTGGCCTGTGCATTCTGGTCGGCGCCACGGGCTCGGGCAAATCCACCACGCTCGCAGCCATGGTCGACTGGCGCAACGAAAACTCCTTCGGCCACATCATCACCATCGAGGACCCTATCGAATTCGTGCACCCGCACAAGAACTGCGTGGTCACCCAGCGCGAGGTGGGCCTGGACACCGACAACTGGGAAGCCGCGCTGAAGAACACCCTGCGCCAAGCGCCCGACGTGATCCTGATGGGCGAGATTCGCGACCGCGAGACCATGGAGCATGCCGTGGCCTTTGCCGAGACCGGCCACCTGTGCCTGGCGACACTGCACGCCAACAGCGCCAACCAGGCGCTCGATCGCATCGTCAACTTCTTCCCCGAGGAGCGGCGCGCCCAGCTGCTCATGGACCTGTCGCTCAACCTGCGCGCCATGGTCTCGCAGCGCCTGATCCCCAAGCAGGACGGCAAGGGCCGGGCGGCCGCCGTGGAAATCATGCTCAACACCCCCCTGATCGCCGACCTGATCTTCAAGGGCGAGGTCGCCGAGATCAAGGAGATCATGAAGAAGAGCCGCAACCTGGGCATGCAGACCTTCGACCAATCGCTGTTCGACCTGTTCGAGGCCGGCATGGTCAGCTACGAGGACGCCCTGCGCAACGCCGACTCGGTCAACGACCTGCGCCTGCAGATCAAACTCTCCAGCCAGCGTGCCAAGACCACCGACCTGGCCTCCGGCACCGAGCATTTCGCCATCGTCTGAAGGCGTCTTCCCCGCGGCCCGCCCGTTACCATCGCGGGCGGGCCTTGTCATTTCCGGAGATCAGACACATGCGCAGCATCACCCCCCGCAGCTACGAACCCACCCCCACTCGCCGCGTGGCCTTTCTGGGCCTGGGCGTCATGGGCTACCCGATGGCGGGCCATCTGGCCACGGCCGGCCATCAGGTCACGGTGTACAACCGAACCGCTACAAAATCCGAAGCTTGGTGCGCTGAATTCACTGGCCCCAGCGGCACAAAACATGCCAAGACGCCGCGCGAGGCCGCGCAGGGCGCAGACATCGTCTTTTGCTGCGTCGGCAACGACGACGACCTGCGCAGCGTGGTGCTGGGTGCCGATGGCGCCTTTGCCGGCATGCAGCCGGGCGCCATCTTCGTGGACCACACCACTGCCTCCGCCGCGGTCGCACGCGAGCTCGATGCCGCCGCACGCGCGCTCGGCCTGCAGTTCATCGATGCGCCGGTCTCGGGCGGCCAGGCCGGCGCGCAGAACGGCCAGCTCACGGTGATGTGCGGCGGCGACCAGGCGGCCTTCGATGCCGTGCGCCCCACGGCCATGGCCTTTTCCCGCGCGTTCACGCGCATCGGTGACAGCGGCGCGGGGCAGCTCGCCAAGATGGTCAACCAGATCTGCATCGCCGGACTGGTGCAAGGCCTTTCCGAGGCCATCGCCTTCGGCATGCAGGCCGGGCTGGACATGCCGCTGGTGCTGGATGTGATCGGCAAGGGTGCGGCGCAGAGCTGGCAGATGGACAACCGCGGCAAGACCATGGTCGAGGGCCGTTTCGACTTCGGCTTTGCCGTGGACTGGATGCGCAAGGATCTGGGCCTGGTGCTCGACGAGGCCAAGCGCAACGGCGCATTGCTGCCCGTCACGGCCCTGGTCGACCAGTTCTACGCCGACGTGCAGCGCGCGGGCGGCAACCGCTGGGACACCTCCAGTCTGATTACCCGCCTGCGCCCGCCCCGGCCCTGAGGCAGCGCCCCGTCAGGGCTTGGTCGCCGCCGGGTCCTGCGTCACGGGCGCCGGCTGAGGCGTCATGCGCGCGAGCTCCTCCTCGGAGATGACCTCGAACACGCGCACCACCTTGTGCACGCCATCGACGCCGCGCGCGATCTCGGCCGAGCGCTTGGCCTCGCGCGGCGTGACGCGTCCCATCAGATAGACCACGTTGCGCTCGGTCACGACCTTGAAGGCGCTGGCCGTGAGGTCCTTGGCATCGACCAGGCTGGCGCGTACCTTGCCGGTGATGAAGGTGTCCTTGGAACGCTGAGACAGCGAAGAGTTGGCCATCACGCCCAGGTCGTTGACCACAGAGCGCACGTTCTCCACGGCCAGCACGGCCTGCTCCACCTTCTGACTGTCGGCCTCCGTGGGCACCTCGCCGGTCAGCAGCACCTGGCGGTTGTAGCTGGTCACATTGACATGCGCACGGTCGCCCAACAGCTCGCCGATACGATTGACTGCGCGCAGCTCTATGCCCTCATCCTCGACCTGCGTGCCCGTCGTGCGCCGGTCGATGGCCACCATGGTGCCGACAACGGCCCCGCCACCGACCACCAACGGCACGCAGGCCGCGAGTCCTCCCGCGACGGTGACCGCCGCCAGCATGGCGCAAAGGGCCCGCATCATTGGGTGCTTCATAACATGTTCTCCTGTTCTCCAAGTAACTGCGCATCGATGCCATCGCACAGGCAATGCAAGACCAGCGCATGCACCTCGCGCACGCGCGCCGCCCTGTCGTGCGGCACACTGATGAGCACGTCGGTTTCGCGCAGCAACGTGGCCAGCGCGCCGCCATCACGACCACACAGGGCCACCACGGTCATGTCGCGCTCATGGGCGGCCTGCACGGCATCGAGCAGTGCCGGTTCATCGCCGCCTGCGGTGAGGACGAGCAGCAGGTCACCGGCCTGGCCCAGCGCACGCACCTGGCGTGCCAAGGCCGCAATGTCCGCACCCGCCACCGATGGGGCGGCCCACAGGGCATCGGGCACCAGGGCGAGGGCCGCCAGCTCGGGCCGCTCGCGCTCGAAGCCCATCACGCACAGGGCCGCAAACTGCTCGGCCTGCGCCGCCGATGGGCCGGTTCCGCAGGCGAGCACCTTGGCGCCACTGGTGACGCATGCAAGGATCGCCTGAATGGCCGCGGCAATGGGTTGACCCAGGATCTGTGCCGCCTGGTACTTCAGGTCGGCGCTGTCGATGAAATGCTGTTGTATGCGTTGCTCGAGCATGGGTCGCGAATGATACCCGGCGGCGCTTCAGGCTTGGCAGCAAGCGGCATAGCCCTCACCTACCCCGCGTCGAAGGCGGCACGCAGCCATTGCACGCGGCCACCGTCGATCAGCACGGCGTCGAAGCGGCATGGCGGTGGCGCCGGCCAGCGCAGCAGGTAATGCCGGGCCGCAAAAACAATGCGCCGGCGCTTGGTCGCGCCAATGCTCGCCGCCGCACCGCCAAAGCCCGCACCACAGCGGCTGCGCACCTCCACGAACACCAGCGTGCCGTCGCGCTCGCGCATGATGAGATCGATCTCGCCGCCGCCACGCCCTGGCGTCCGATAATTGCGCTCCACCAACGCGAGACCCGCGGCGCGCAGATGGGCCAAGGCCTGATCCTCCGCGGCCTGTCCCAGCGAGCGCGTGGTGTGCGCAGCAGGCGCATCGCCATTGCCCGATCTTCCAAGGAATCCCATTGAGCGCATCCTTTGCCTCCGCCCTCGGTGCAGCGCACGACGCCGCATCACACCAGCATTATCCGCAGGGCGCCCTGTACGTGGTGGCCACGCCCATTGGCAATCTGGCGGACATCAGCCTGCGCGCCCTGCATGTGCTGCAGCTGGCCGACGCCGTCGCCTGCGAGGACACGCGCCACACCCAGGCCCTGCTGCGCGCCTATGGCATCGACAAGCCCGCCGGACAGCTGCTGGCCGTGCACCAACACAACGAGGCCCAGACCGCGCACAACGTCATAGAGCGCCTGCGGGCCGGCCAGCGCATCGCCTATGTCAGCGATGCCGGCACGCCCGGCGTGAGTGACCCCGGCGCACGCCTGGTCGCCGCCGTGGGGCTTGCAGGCCTGCGCTGCATGCCCCTGCCCGGCGCCAGCAGCGTGACCTGCGCCCTGAGCGTCGCCGGTGCCGTCGCCCACACGCCTGAAAACGGTGGCTTTCTGTTCGCGGGCTTTCTCTCCACCAAGGGGGCCGAACGCGCCGCCGCGGTCCAGCGCCTGGCTGCCGAACCACGCTGCGTGGTGCTGCTGGAGGCGCCGCACCGCATCCTCGATCTGGCACATGCACTGGCCGCCCTGGGCGAGCGTCCGGTGACGCTGGCGCGCGAGCTCACCAAGCAATTCGAGCACATCACCACCCATGCGGCCAGCGAGCTCGCCGCATGGCTGCAGGGCTCTCCCGAGCGCACCAAGGGCGAATTCGTGGTGCTGCTCCATCCCGTGCACGCGCAACAGGACAACAGCGCCGAGTCCGAGCGCGTGCTGCGCCTGCTGCTGGCGGAGCTGCCCACCAAGACCGCCGTCAGGCTCGCGGCCGAGATCACGCGGCAGCCGCGCAATGCGCTCTACGAGCAGGCGCTGCGCATCAAGCGAGACGCAGACGTCTGAAGCAGGGCTCGGACGGTGACGCTCGCGAGGCCATGCCCGGAATTCGCGCCAGCACTGGGGAACGCAGACGAAAAAAAACCAACCGAGAGTGGTTGGTTTCTGGAATTTTGGTGGCCTGGGACGGAATCGAACCGCCGACACAAGGATTTTCAATCCTCTGCTCTACCAACTGAGCTACCGGGCCTGAGCCTATGATTCTAACCGCAAAAAATGCCGGCTTTCCCAAAAGCCGAAAATTTCTCTCGATTCAGCCGCTGCGCTTGTTGCGCCCCAGGTCGACGCCCAGCTGACGCAGCTTGCGATAGAGGTGCGTGCGCTCCAGGCCGGTCTTTTCGGCCACGCGGGTCATGGAGCCTCCCTCGCGCGCGAGGTGGAACTCGAAATAGGCCTTCTCGAAGCCGTCGCGCGCCTCGCGCAGCGGTCTGTCGAGATTGAAGCCCTGATGCGACACCGGAAGCAGGTCCGCCGCAGACACGGCCGGCGCCGCGGTCTGGGCGTTGTTCAGGCCCATGGCACCGGCCGCCTGCTGCACCGTCGCGCCATCGGCGGGCGCGGCCGCCGGCTGGGGCGTGCCATGGCTGCGCGCCAGGCCCTGCTCCACCGCCTTGAGCAGCTTCTGCATGGTGATGGGCTTTTCGAGAAAGGAAAACGCTCCGATGCGCGTGGCCTCCACGGCCGTGTCTATCGTGGCATGTCCGCTCATCATGATCACAGGCATGGTCAGGGTACCGGCCATGGCCCACTCCTTGAGCAGCGACACGCCATCGGTGTCGGGCATCCAGATGTCGAGCAGCACCAGATCGTACTGGTTGGACTGGCGTGCGCTGCGCGCCTGCGAGGCGTTCTCCGCCAAGTCCACGCTGTGCCCCTCGTCGTTGAGGATTTCTGACAACAGATCCCGGATACCGAGTTCGTCGTCGACTACCAGTATGTTTGCCATGTGTGTAAATGCACCCTTGCTGCACCCGCTGCGGTGTGGTTATTGCGCCACCACCCTCTCAGGGGCGAATGATAGCGACACTTGTGCGCCCCTCACGACCTCGCCCTCGACGCGGTTGGAGAGGTCGATGCGCGCACCATGCTCATCAGCAATCTTCTTCACCACGGCCAGGCCCAGGCCCGTGCCGCGCGCCTTGGTGGTGACATAGGGCTCGAAGGCCCGCTGAAGGATATGCGCGGGAAAGCCCGGGCCGCAGTCGGTGACCGTGAGGCGCACGCGCTGCGCCGACTCGCTCCAGCGCGTGGCGATGGTCACGGGCGCGGGCGCATGGCCATCGGGCGCGGGCTGCAGCAAGGTGGCGTCCTGCGCGTTCTGCAGCAGGTTGTGCACGACCTGGCGCAGCTGCTGGGCGTCGCCCAGGATGCGCGGACAACGCTCGTCGAGCTCGGCCTGCACGGGCACTTGCGCCGTCTCCGGGCCGTAGAGGTGCAGCACGTCGGCCACGAGCGCATTCAGGTCCAGCGGCTGCAGCACCGCGGCGGGCAGGCGGGCATAGTCACGGAACTCGTTGACCAGACGCTTCATGGCGTCCACCTGATCGACGATGGTCTTGACCGACTTCGTCAGCACGGCCTGCTCCGCATCCGGGAGCTTGCCGCCGAGCTTGAGCTCCAGGCGCTCGGCCGACAGCTGTATCGGCGTGAGCGGGTTCTTGATTTCATGGGCCAGGCGCCGTGCGACCTCGCCCCAGGCCTGGGCGCGCTGGGCCGAGACGATCTCGGAAATGTCGTCGAACACCAGCAGGCGCTCGCGGTTGGGCAGTTCCGCGCCGCGCACGACGAGGCTGGTGCCCTGCACGTCGAGCCCCGCGCCACTCACATGCAGCTCGAAGGGATGCTGCCAGTGGTCGAGCCCGTGATAGCTGCGATCCAGCGCGAACTGGTCGAAATGCTGCTGCACCGTGGCCGCGAAATGCGCCAGGCCCGGCACATCCGCGAGCCGCTGCCCCTCGAAGGCCGCGAGCGGCGCGCGCAGGATGCGCGTGGCCCCGGGGTTGGAGGAGCGCACCGTGCCCTGCTGGTCGAGCACGATCACGCCCGCCGTCAGATTGTCCAGAATGGTCTGCAGATTGCCGCGCGCCGCATCAAGCTCGCCCATGCTTTGCTCGACGGCCGCGCGGGCATCGGCCAGCTGCTCGGTCATGAGCGCAAACGAGCGCGTGAGGCCGCCGAGCTCGTCCTTGCCCTGCAGCGCGGCCTTGGGCGCGAGGTTGCCGGCCGCCACCTCTCGCACGCCGTCGGCCAGCACCAGCAGCGGGCGCGCCAGCTGGTTGCCCAGCACCACGGCCAGCAGCACGGCGCCGAACACGGCCAGAAACAGCGCCAGCGTGAGCGTGCCGATGTACATGCGCTGCAGGCCGCCACGCGCCAGGGCGCGCTCCTGGTACTCGCGGTTGGCCTCCTGCACGGCGATGGCATTGGTCACTAGCGCCACGGGCAGCGGCAAGGTGGCCTGCACATAGCGCGGCTCGGCCAGCAGGCCCACGTCCTGATTGAGCACCTGCACGAGCACGCGCACGCGGGCGTTCTCCGCCGCGAGCGGGTCGGTCAGGTCATCGAGGCCTTCGATCTGGAAGCTGATGCGCTGCTGGCGCGCCACGCGCAGCTGCTGGGCCGTGGGGCGCTCGGGGTTGAGGGCGTAGCGCGACTGGCCCACGCCCGCCACGGCCTGGCCCGAGGCATTCCAGAGCACGACGTCGGTGGCGCCGAGCTGGTCGCGCATGCGCTCGAGCACCAGGCCTGCGGCCGCATCGGGCACCTGGGCCAGCTGGCTGCTGGCGTTGCGTGTCTTGGTGGCCAGGTCGTCGGCGATGGTGTCGAGCGTGACGCGCGCCAGGCTCACGCCGGCGTTCAGGGCCCCCTCGACCTTGACGTCGAACCAGCTCTCGATGGAGCGCGAGACGAACTGGTAGGACACCACGTAGACGAGCAGGCCCGGCACCACGCCCACGAGGGCGAAGATGGTGGCCAGCTTGATCAGCAGATGGCTGCCGAAGCGCCCGCGCCGCAGGCGCACGCCCAGGCGCACCGCACCCCAGACCAGTACCGCGAGCAGCGCCAGGGCCACGAGCACGTTCACGCCCAGCAGCCAGGAGTAGTTGCGCTCGTACAGGGCGCGGTTGTTGGTGGCCAGGGTGAGCAGGAACAGCAGCACCAGGCCGATGGCGGCCATCACGCCCACGCCCAGGCCCAGGGCCCAGCGCATGGCGCGGGCGCGGCTGGCCGCACGCCGCGCCGAGGCCGCCGGGCGCGCCTCGGGCGCGTTCATCGCGCCCCCTCCTGCGCGGGCAGGCGCACGCTGCGCGACAGCGCCACGTTCCAGCTCGATCCGCCCACGGCACCGATTTGCAGCGGCCGCGGCAGCTGGGACAGGTCCAGGCGGAACTCGAAGCGCACGGTGTAGTCGCTGTCGTCGTCGAGAACGCCCGGCTCCGCGATCTTCCAGCGCGAGACGCGCTGAATGGCCGCGAGCGCGTCGGACAGCTCGTCGAAGTTCTGGCCCAGCGACACGCCCAGGCCCGTCGCCGCGAACGGCACGGGCGACTGCATCAGGCGCCAGCGGCGGGTCAGCGGCTGGTAGCTCAGGCGCAGGTAGCGCGTGGCATGCGCCATGACCTTGTCGGACCAGTACCAGCGCTCGCGCAGCACCTCGGCCTCGGTCGTGAAGTGGATCGATATGCCCTTGAGCAGCGCGTCCCGCACCAGCTCGGGCAGCTCCAGCTGCAGCGCCGCCGAGAGGTACAGCCCCTCGGGGCTGCGCTGCAGCTGCAGCTCGCTCACCTCGCCGCCATGGCCTTGCGCACGCGCGGCCGGCAGCGCCAGCCAGAGCAGCAGCAGGCCCGCGAGCAGCGCGCGCAGGGCCACGCCGCGGCGTGCGCGCCGCTCAGGCGGTCTTGTGCAGCAGGGCGTAGAAGAAACCGTCGTGTTCACCCGGCCCATTGTCCCGGAGCCCATCGCGCTTGTCCGAATTCCCGGGCCACAAGTGGCCCGGCGAGGGCAGCAAAGACGCGTCGGTGTTGCGTGCAAGAAACGCCTGGATCTGCGCATCGCCCTCGGCACGGAACACCGAGCAGGTGCAGTACAGCATGCGTCCGCCGGGGCGCAGCAGCGGCCACAGCGCGGCCAGCAGGCGCGCCTGCTGCGCGGCGAGCTGAGCCACGTCGCTCTCGCGGCGCAGCCAGCGCACGTCCGGGTGACGGCGCACGATCCCCGAGGCCGTGCACGGCGCATCGAGCAGGATGGCGTCGAAGGGCTCGCCCGCACTCGCCTGCTGCCACCAGTCCTCGGGGCGCGCGGCATCGGCCACGAGCACCTGGGCCGCGAGGCCCAGGCGCCGCAGGTTGTCGTGGATGCGCTCGGCGCGCTGCGCGTCCACCTCCAGGGCCGTCACGCGCCAGGGTGCCTGCAGCGCCCGCGCGCAGTCGAGCAGATGGGCCGTCTTGCCGCCGGGCGCGGCGCAGGCGTCGAGCACATGCAGGGGCCGGCCGGCATCGAGCCCCTGCAGCAGCAGCGGCGCCGCCATCTGCGCGGCCGCATCCTGCACCGAGACCAGGCCCTCGGCAAAGCCCGGCAACTGGCCCACGGGCACGGGGCGGCGCAGCACCAGGCCTTGCTCCCCCACCGGGAATGATTCAATTTGTATAGCTTCCAACGCTTGCTGGTAAAGCGCCGGGGTCGTTTTTGACGCAGAAACCCTGAGCGCCATGGGCGCCGGCTCGTTGCTCGCCTGCAGGATCTGCTGCCATTGCCCCGGGTGGTCCTGGCGCAACCGCCTGATCCACCACGCGGGGTGGTTCCAGCGCGCCTGCTCGTCCTGCTGCGTCGCGCCGACCAGGGCCTCGCGCTCGCGCAGAAAGCGCCGCAGGCAGGCGTTGACGAACGATGCCTGCGGGCGCGTCGCCGCGTCGCGCTTGGCCGCCTCCACCGCCTGATTGACGAGGGTGTGCGGTTCATAGGGCGCGGCCGCGCTGTCCCAGGCCAGGGCCAGGGCCGTGCACAGCAGGGCATCCACGCGCGGCGGCGGCTTGCGCGCGGCCAGCCGGGCGCGCAGTGCCTGGGCGCGCCCCAGGTTGCGCAGCACCTGGAACAAGAGCGCCTGCACGCCCGGGCGCAGCGCGGGCTCCACCGCCTCCAGCGCGGCCGTGCCCGACTGTCCGGCGCGTATGGCCTGCAGCGCCGTGGCCGTGGCCTGCAGCAGTCGGCTCAAGGCCACCGACGCATGAGCCGATGACGGGTGGGAATCTGCGGTCACAGCGAACGCCCCTTCTTCATGCCGAACAGCCAGGCCAGCAGGCTCGCGGGAAACTGGCCCACGCCCTGGTTGTAGTGCTGCACGGCCACGTTGTACTGGCGCCGGGCCTCGCCCGTGTGCAGGGCGAGCTGCTCGCGCTGGTGTATCCAGGGCGCGAGTGCGGGCGGCGCAACGCCCTCGCTGGCCTGTGCGGCCGCGCGCAGCAGCGCCTGCCATGCCGTCTCCAGCACCTCGTCGGCGGTGGCCAGGGCCGCGACCGCGCCCTCGTCCAGCGGACGCGCGCGCGCCACGGCCAGCGAGGCGCTGAGCTGCGTGGCCGCCGCGACCAGGGCGGCATGGGCGTCGTCCGCGGCGCTGCGCGGCACGCCCTCACCGTCGGGCAGACGGCGCGCCGCCTCGTATTCGGCCAGCAGGGCCACCCAGCGCACGAGCTGCGCATCGAGCGCGCCAAAGGCCTGGAGCACGGCCGAGCGCAGGCGTATCAGCCGGTTGTAGGCACCAACTGCCCAGAACAGGAGCAAGGCCAGAACAATCGAGTAAGTCCACATAGTCATGCGTGCGGGGTCCGCAAAAAGAAACTCCCGGCCTGCCGGGAAGGCAGGCCGGGAGCGTTCACTGCCCGCATGGGAGCCGCGGGCTCGGGACCTCAGTCCGCCAGGTCGGCGCTGCCGTCGAGCTCGGCCGCGGCGCCGTCGGTGCCGGCACTGGCCAGCTCGGCGGCCTCGGCCTCGGCGATGGCGCGGCGCTCGGCCTCGTCCATGGCGTCCTTGGCCTTGCGTGCCTGGTGGTAGGCCAGACCCGTGCCGGCGGGGATCAGGCGGCCGACGATGACGTTCTCCTTCAGGCCACGCAGCTCGTCGCGCTTGCCCATGATGGCGGCCTCGGTCAGCACGCGCGTCGTCTCCTGGAACGATGCGGCGGAGATGAACGAGTCGGTCGACAGCGACGCCTTGGTGATGCCCAGCAGCACGTTGGAGTAGGTCGCGGGGATCTTGCCCTCCTTCTGCACGGCCTCGTTGGTGTTGAGGATCTCGCTGCGCTCGACCTGCTCACCCTGGATGTAGCCGGTCTCACCGGGGTTCTCGACCACGACGCGACGCAGCATCTGGCGCACGATGACCTCGATGTGCTTGTCGTTGATCTTCACACCCTGCAGGCGGTAGACGTCCTGCACCTCGTCGACGATGTAGCGCGACAGCTCCTCGATGCCCAGGAGGCGCAGGATGTCCTGCGGATCGGCCGGGCCGTCGACGATGAGCTCGCCCTTGTTGACCACCTGGCCTTCGTGCACGAGCACGTTCTTTTCCTTCGGGACCAGTTCGTCCCAGACCTTGCCGTCCGGGTCGGTGATCTGCAGGCGCACCTTGCCCTTGGTTTCCTTGCCGAAGGAGATCGTGCCGGTCATCTCGGCCAGCATGCCCTTGTCCTTGGGCGAGCGGGCCTCGAACAGCTCGGCCACACGCGGCAGACCGCCGGTAATGTCACGCGTCTTCTGGCCTTCGACCGGGATGCGCGCCAGCACCTCGCCGGGGCCCACTTCCTGGCCGTCGCGCACCTGGATCAGCGCGCCGATCTGGAAGCCGATGGCCACGGCATGGTCGGTACCGGGGATCTTCACCTCCTGGCCATTGCCGTCGATGAGCTTGACCAGCGGACGCACGACCTTGGCCGAGCCGCGGCGCTTGGGGTCGATGACCACGAGCGTGGACAGGCCGGTCACGTCGTCGACCTGCTTGGCCACCGTCAGACCTTCCTCGACGTTCTCGAACTTGGCCGTACCGGCGTACTCGGTGATGATGGGGCGCGTCAGCGGGTCCCAGTTGGCGAGGATGGTGCCGGCCTTGATCTGCTGGTCGGCCTTCACCGTCAGCGTCGCGCCATAGGGCACCTTGTGGCGCTCGCGCTCGCGGCCATGCTCGTCCTGGATGATGATCTCGCCGGAACGCGCAATCACCACCAGCTCGCCCTTGGTGTTGGTCACATAGCGCATCGTGGCATTGAAGCCGATGATGCCGTTGCTCTTGGCCTCGACGCTGGACGCCACAGCCGCGCGCGATGCCGCACCGCCGATGTGGAAGGTACGCATGGTCAGCTGCGTGCCGGGCTCGCCGATGGACTGGGCGGCGATCACGCCCACGGCCTCGCCGAGGTTGATCAGGCCGCCACGGCCCAGGTCGCGGCCGTAGCACTTGGCGCACAGGCCGTAGCGCGTCTCGCAGGTCAGCGCGGTGCGCACCTTGACCTCGTCGACGCCCGCGGTCTCGATCTCCTCCATCGTGTCCTCGTCGAGCATGCGGCCCGCGGGCACGAGCACGTCGCGCGTCTCGGGGTGCAGCACGTCCTCGGCCAGCACACGGCCGAGCACGCGTTCGCGCAGCGACTCGATGACCTCACCGCCCTCGACGATGGCGCGCATCAGCGAGCCATTGGAGGTGCCGCAGTCTTCCTCGGTCACGACCAGGTCCTGCGTCACGTCCACCAGACGGCGCGTGAGGTAGCCGGAGTTGGCGGTCTTGAGCGCCGTGTCGGCCAGACCCTTTCGGGCACCGTGCGTGGAGATGAAGTACTGCAGCACGTTCAGGCCTTCACGGAAGTTGGCCGTGATGGGCGTCTCGATGATGGAGCCGTCCGGCTTGGCCATCAGGCCGCGCATGCCGGCGAGCTGACGGATCTGGGCCGCAGAGCCGCGGGCCCCCGAGTCGGCCATCATGTAGATGGAGTTGAAGGACTCCTGGTCGACCTCCTTGCCGTGGCGGTCGATGGTCTTTTCCTTCTTCAGGTGGTCCATCATGACCTTGGAGATGTCGTCACCGGCCTTGCCCCAGATGTCCACCACCTTGTTGTAGCGCTCGCCGGCCGTCACCAGACCGGAGACGTACTGCTGCTCGATCTCCTTCACCTCGCGCTCGGCGCGGCCGATGATCTCGCTCTTCTGCGCGGGCACGAGCATGTCGTCCACGCAGATGGAGATGCCGGCGCGCGTGGCCAGGCGGAAGCCGTTCTGCAGCAGCTTGTCGGCAAACACCACGGTTTCCTTCAGGCCGCACTTGCGGAACGAGGCGTTGATGAGCTTGGAGATCTCCTTCTTCTTGAGCGCCTTGTTCAGGTTGCTGAAGGGCAGGCCCTTGGGCAGGATCTCGGACAGCAGGGCGCGGCCGACGGTGGTCTCGACGAGCTTGGTCTCGGGCTCGAATTCGCCCGTGGCCTTGTTCTTGTTCCACTCGGTCAGGCGCACGTTGATCTTGCTGGCGAGCTCAACCTCAGCGGCGTCGAGCGCGCGCTGAACCTCACCGATGTCGGTGAAGACCATGCCCTCGCCCTTGCCGTTGATCTTCTCGCGCGTGGCGTGGTACAGGCCCAGCACCACGTCCTGCGAGGGCACGATGGAGGGCTCGCCCGATGCCGGGAAGAGCACGTTGTTCGACGCCAGCATCAGCGTGCGGGCCTCGAGCTGTGCCTCGACCGACAGCGGCACGTGCACGGCCATCTGGTCACCGTCGAAGTCGGCGTTGAAGGCCGCGCAGACCAGCGGGTGCAGCTGGATGGCCTTACCTTCGATCAGGATGGGCTCGAAGGCCTGGATGCCCAGGCGGTGCAGCGTGGGCGCGCGGTTGAGCATCACGGGGTGCTCTTTGATGACCTCTTCGAGGATGTCCCACACCACGGGCGTGCCGGCCTCGACTTCCTTCTTCGCGGCCTTGATGGTCGTGGCGATGCCCATGGCCTCGAGGCGCGAGAAGATGAAGGGCTTGAAGAGCTCGAGCGCCATCAGCTTGGGCAGGCCGCACTGATGCAGCTTGAGGGTCGGGCCCACGGTAATCACCGAACGGCCCGAGTAGTCCACGCGCTTGCCCAGCAGGTTCTGGCGGAAGCGGCCGCTCTTGCCCTTGATCATGTCGGCCAGGGACTTGAGCGCGCGCTTGTTGGCGCCCGTCATGGCCTTGCCGCGGCGGCCGTTGTCCAGCAGGCTGTCGACGGCCTCCTGCAGCATGCGCTTTTCGTTGCGCGCGATGATTTCGGGCGCCTTGAGTTCCAGCAGACGGCGCAGACGGCTGTTGCGGTTGATGACGCGGCGGTACAGGTCGTTCAGGTCCGACGTGGCGAAGCGGCCGCCATCGAGCGGCACCAGCGGACGCAGGTCCGGCGGCAGCACGGGCAGCACGTCCAGAATCATCCACTCGGGCTTGATGCCGGACTTCTTGAAGGCCTCGAGCACCTTCAGGCGCTTGGCGTTCTTCTTGACCTTGACCTCGGAGCCCGTCAGATCACCGCGCAGGCGCTCGATCTCGATCTCGATGTCAATGCCCTCGAGCAGGTCCTTGATGCCCTCGGCGCCCATCTTGGCCTCGAACTCGTCGCCATATTCCTTGCGCTTGGCGTCGTAGTCGTCCTCGCTCATGATGGAGAACTTCTTGAGCGGCGTCATGCCGGGGTCGGTGACCACATAGGCTTCGAAGTACAGCACGCGCTCGATGTCGCGCAGCGTCATGTCCAGCACCAGGCCCAGACGCGATGGCAGGGACTTGAGGAACCAGATATGCGCGCAGGGCGCGGCCAGGTCGATGTGGCCCATGCGCTCGCGGCGCACTTTGGTCTGCGTGACTTCCACGCCGCACTTCTCGCAGATCACGCCGCGGTGCTTGAGGCGCTTGTACTTGCCGCACAGGCACTCGTAGTCCTTGATGGGCCCGAAGATCTTGGCGCAGAACAGGCCGTCGCGCTCGGGCTTGAAGGTGCGGTAGTTGATGGTCTCGGGCTTCTTCACCTCACCGAAGGACCAGGAACGGATCTTCTCGGGCGATGCCATGCCGATCTTGATGGCATCGAAATGCTCGTCGGGCGTGAATTGCTTGAACAGGTCGAGTAGCGATTTCATGTGACTCTTTCCCTTGTATCAAAAATCGTAGTGGCTCGCGCTTGCCTGCAGGGCGTTTGAGATAGAAAACACCTTCAAACCCTTGAGGAGCAAGCGCGAACAGCTCACTTTTTCTATAAAACCTGCCCCGATCAGGAGCGTTCCAACTCGATGTCCAGGCCCAGGGAGCGGATTTCCCTGACCAGCACATTGAACGACTCGGGCATGCCTGCCTCGATGGCGTGTTCGCCCTTGACGATGTTTTCGTAGACCTTGGTACGGCCCTGCACGTCGTCGGACTTCACGGTCAGCATCTCCTGCAGCACGTAGGCGGCGCCGTAGGCTTCCAGCGCCCACACTTCCATCTCACCGAAACGCTGGCCACCGAACTGGGCCTTGCCGCCCAGCGGTTGCTGCGTGACGAGCGAGTACGGGCCGGTGGAGCGCGCATGCATCTTGTCGTCCACCAGGTGGTGGAGCTTCAGGTAATGCATGTAGCCGATGGTCGTCGGGCGCTCGAAGCGGTCACCCGTGCGGCCGTCGTACAGATAGGCCTGGGTGCGCGTCTCGGTCAGGCCCTTGCGCGCCTGGATGTCGTCCGGGTAGGCGATCTTGAGCATGTCCTTGATCTCGGCTTCCGAGGCGCCATCGAACACGGGCGAGGCGAACGGCACGCCCGTGGTCAGCTCGCGCGCCATGGCCATGATCTCGTCATCGCTGAACTGCGAGAGCTCTTCCTTGCGGCCGCGCGAGTTGTAGACCTCCTCGAGGAACTGGCGCACCTCGGCGGCCTTGGCCTCGCGCTGCAGCATGTCACCAATGCGCTGGCCCATGCCCTTGCCGGCCCAGCCCAGGTGAACCTCGAGCACCTGGCCGATGTTCATGCGCGAAGGCACGCCCAGCGGGTTGAGCACGATGTCGGCGGGCGTGCCGTCGGCCATGTAGGGCATGTCCTCGACCGGAACGATCTTGGAGACCACACCCTTGTTGCCGTGGCGGCCAGCCATCTTGTCGCCGGGCTGCAGGCGGCGCTTGACGGCCAGATACACCTTGACCATCTTGAGCACGCCCGCGGGCAGCTCGTCGCCCTGCGTGAGCTTCTTGCGCTTTTCCTCGAAGGCCAGGTCAAAGCTGTGGCGAGTCTGCTCCATGGCGTTCTTCATGGATTCGAGCTGCGCGGCCACGGCCTCGTCGGCGGGGCGGATGTCGAACCAGTGGAACTTCTCCACGCCGGCCAGGTATTCCTTGTCGATGGTCGCACCCTTGGCGAGCTTCTGCGGGCCGCCGTTGGCCACCTTGCCCACGAGCAGCTTCTCGATACGGTCGAAGGCGTCGGCCTCGACGATGCGCAGCTGGTCGTTCAGGTCCAGGCGGAAGCGCTTGAGTTCATCGTCGATGATCTGCTGCGCGCGCTTGTCGCGCTGGATGCCTTCGCGCGTGAACACCTGCACGTCGATCACCGTGCCCGAGCTGCCCTGGTCCACGCGCAGCGAGGTGTCCTTCACGTCGGAGGCCTTCTCGCCGAAGATGGCGCGCAGCAGCTTCTCTTCGGGCGTCAGCGTGGTCTCGCCCTTGGGCGTGACCTTGCCGACCAGCGTGTCGCCGGGCTGCACCTCGGCACCCACGTAGATGATGCCGGACTCGTCGAGGCGGTTGAGCTGCTGCTCCGACAGGTTGGGAATGTCGCGCGTGATTTCCTCGGCACCGAGCTTGGTGTCGCGCGCCATGACCACGAGCTCCTCGATGTGGATCGAGGTGTAGCGGTCCTCGGCCACCACGCGCTCGGAAATCAGGATCGAGTCCTCGAAGTTGTAGCCGTTCCAGGGCATGAAGGCGATCAGCATGTTCTGACCGATGGCGATCTCGCCCAGGTCGGTCGATGCACCGTCGGCGATCACGTCACCCTTGGCCAGGCGATCGCCCTTCTTGACGATGGGACGCTGGTGGATGTTGGTGTTCTGGTTGGAGCGCTGGTACTTGATGAGGTTGTAGATGTCCACACCCACCTCACCGGCCACGGCCTCGGTGTCGTTCACGCGGATCACGATGCGGGTGGCATCGACGTAATCGACCACACCGCCACGGCGTGCCGTGACCACGGTGCCCGAGTCCACGGCCGCCACGCGCTCGATGCCCGTGCCCACCATGGGCTTTTCCGGGCGCAGCACGGGCACGGCCTGGCGCGACATGTTGGCGCCCATCAGTGCGCGGTTGGCGTCATCGTGCTCCAGGAAGGGCACGAGCGAGGCCGCCACCGACACGATCTGCGCGGGCGACACGTCCATGTACTGCACGCGCTCGGCGGACACGAGCGTGGATTCGCCCTGTTCACGCGCCGACACCAGGTCGCCCGTGAGGCGGCCCTCGGCGTCCAGCGTCGCATTGGCCTGGGCGATGATGTACTTGCCCTCCTCGATGGCCGACAGGTAGTCGATCTCGTTGGTCACCTTGCCATCGACCACGCGGCGGTACGGTGTCTCGATGAAGCCATACTCGTTCAGGCGTGCGTACAGGGCCAGCGAGTTGATCAGGCCGATGTTCGGGCCTTCCGGCGTCTCGATAGGGCAGACGCGGCCGTAGTGCGTGACGTGCACATCGCGCACCTCGAAGCCGGCACGCTCGCGCGTCAGACCGCCCGGGCCCAGGGCCGAGACGCGGCGCTTGTGCGTGATCTCGGCCAGCGGATTCGTCTGGTCCATGAACTGCGACAGCTGCGAAGCGCCGAAGAACTCCTTGAGCGCCGCGGAAATTGGCTTGGAGTTGATCAGGTCGTGCGGCATGAGCGGCTCTTGCTCGGCCTGACCCAGACGCTCCTTCACGGCTTTCTCGATACGTGCCAGACCGGTGCGGTACTGGTTCTCGGCCAGTTCGCCGACGCAGCGCACGCGGCGGTTGCCCAGGTGGTCGATGTCGTCAACCTCGCCCTTGCCGTTGCGCAGGTCCACAAGGATCTTGACCACCGACAGAATGTCGTCGTTGTCCAGCACCATGGGACCGGTCGCTTCGCTGCGGCCGATCTTGGCGTTGAACTTCATGCGACCCACGCGCGACAGGTCGTAGGTGTCGGGGTTGTAGAACAGGCGCTGGAACAGCGCCTGCACGGCGTCTTCGGTCGGCGGCTCGCCGGGGCGCATCATGCGATAGATGGCCACGCGCGCGGCGAACTCGTCCACCGTCTCGTCGATGCGCAGGGTCTGCGAGATGTAGGCACCCTGGTCGAGCTCATTGGTGTAGATGGCCTGCAGCTCCTGCACGCCGGCCGAGCGCAGCTTCTTGAGCAGCGCCTCGGTCAGCTCCTCGTTGGCCTTGGCCAGGATCTCGCCCGTGTCGGGGTCGACGATGTTGCGCGCCACGACGCGGCCGATCAGGAAGTCCTCGGGCACGCTGATGTGCGTGGTGCCGGACTGCTCGAGCTCGCGCGTGTGGCGCGCGGTGATGCGCTTGTCCTTGGCGACGACGACCTTGCCCGACTTGTCGGTGATGTCAAAGCGCGCCACCTCACCCTTGAGGCGCTCCGGCACGAACTCCAGCTGCGCGCCGCTGTCCATGAGGCGGAAGTTGTCGTTGACGAAGAAGTTCGCCAGGATGGACTCGGGCGTCAGGCCGATGGCCTTGAGCAGAATTGTCACCGGCATCTTGCGACGGCGGTCGACGCGGAAGTACAGGATGTCCTTGGGGTCGAACTCGAAGTCGAGCCAGGAGCCGCGGTAGGGGATGATGCGTGCCGAGAACAGCAGCTTGCCCGAGCTGTGCGTCTTGCCCTTGTCGTGCTCGAAGAACACGCCGGGCGAACGGTGCAGCTGGGAGACGATGACGCGCTCGGTACCGTTGATGATGAACGAGCCCTTGTCGGTCATCAGGGGCACCTCGCCCATGTAGACCTCCTGCTCCTTGACCTCCTTGACCACCTTGTTCTGCGCGGTGGACGAGTCGCGGTCGTAGATGATGAGCTGCACCCGCGCGCGCACGGCCGAGGCGAAGGTCAGGCCGCGCGTCTGGCATTCGCGCACGTCGAACGCCGGCTTGGCGAGGTTGTACTCGACGAACTTCATCTCGACGAAGCCGTTGTGCGAGACGATGGGGAAAGCGGAATTGAAGGCCGCCTGAAGGCCTTCGTTGACACGTTTTTGCGACGGCGTCTCGGCCTGCAGGAAGGCGGTGTAGGCGTCACGCTGCATCTGCAGCAGGTAGGGAACTTTGAGCACGCTGTCACGGCTGCCGAAGCTCTTGCGGATACGCTTGCGTTCGGTGTAGCTGTACGTGGATGTTTGGGCCATGAGATCTCCGGGCAAAGACATGGATTGAGGTCTTCGACGACTGCCCCACGAGGCAAGGGCCTGCGGGCTTGGCGGTTGGCCACTACCAACCATGGCGGACGGCGATGCGTTGCACATCGCCCGAACCAAGGCGTCTCCTGCTGTCGGACGGGACAGAAGACACTAGAAAACCACCGCGAGACAGGTGCGTCTCGAAACAGCTTTCTGGTGCGTTCTGGATGCAAAACCCATAAGCACCAAAGGCTGGAGGCCTTTTGCAAGACCTCCAGCCCGGGCAGACAAACCCAATTACTTGAGTTCGGCCTTTGCGCCGGCATCCACCAGCTTCTTGACGGCGGCTTCGGCGTCGGCCTTGGCAACGCCTTCCTTGACGTTCTTGGGGGCGCCGTCCACCAGGTCCTTGGCTTCCTTCAGGCCCAGGCCGGTGATTTCGCGCACGGCCTTGATGACCGCAACCTTGTTGGCGCCGGCGTCGGTCAGGACCACGTTGAACTCGGTCTTTTCCTCGGCAGCGGCAGCACCACCGCCGGCAGCGCCGCCGGCAGCGGGAGCGGCCATGGCGGCAGCGCTCACACCAAACTTCTCTTCAATGGCCTTGACCAGGTCATTGAGTTCCATGACGGTCATGCTGTCCAGAGCCGTCAGAAATGCGTCTTTATCGAATGCCATTTTGATTTCCTAACAATTGGTTTTCAGAGGGTTGCAAATGCTGTGCACGCATCAGGCGGCAACAGCCTCGCCTTCGCCTTTTTTGGCCGCCAGGGCACCCAGCACCACGGCGGTGCGGGAGATGGGCGACTTCAGCAAGCCACACAGCTGAGCCAGCAGCACTTCCTTGGAAGGGATGTTGGCCAGTTGCTTCACGCCGTTCACGTCCAGGGCCTTGCCCGCGAAGGCGCCACCGCGAATGACCAACTTGTCGTTGGTCTTCGCGAAATCGGCCACCACCTTGGCGGCGGCCACAGCGTCTTCGGAGAAGCCATAGATCAGGGGACCGGTCATCTGGTCGGCCACCACGTCAAACTGGCTGCCAGCCACAGCACGGCGTGCCAGAGTGTTCTTCAGAACACTCAGGGACACACCCTTGCTGCGTGCATCGACGCGCAGTTTGGTCATGTCGGCGACCGTGATGCCACGGTATTCCGCGATCACGAGCGTTTGAGCTTTAGCGGCGAGGCTGGTCACTTCATTGATGACCGCTTCTTTCTCACTGCGATTAAGACTCAAGGTCTACTCCTTCATATGCGCATTTCGGACGAATCCAGCCATGCGCGCTCTTGGGGTTTGCAGCGACCAACTGTTTCGGGAAAAAATCCATCTGCAGCGGGATCGCCATCTGCGTTGGCCCCTTGGGTTTAAGTGCAACCGACTTGCACACCAACGGTCTCGGATGGCCCGATGCGGCATGCCGCACCGGCCCACCACCGAAGCACCCTCGCGGGCACTTCAAGATTCATCGCAATCAGGCTGCGATGGATTGCGTGTCGACGCGAACGCCCACACCCATGGTCGACGACACTGCCACCTTGCGCAGGTAAACACCCTTGCTCGTGGCAGGCTTGGCCTTGTTCAGCGCCTCGATCAGTGCCGCGAGGTTGCCCTGCAGCTTGTCGTTGTCGAACGAGCGACGACCAATCGTGCTATGCACGATGCCGGCCTTGTCGACACGGAACTGCACCTGACCGGCCTTGGCGTTCTTCACGGCCGTGGCCACGTCGGGCGTCACGGTGCCCACCTTGGGGTTGGGCATCAGGCCGCGCGGGCCCAGGATCTGGCCCAGGGCACCCACGACACGCATGGCGTCGGGTGCAGCGATCACCACGTCAAAGGGCATGTCGCCAGCCTTGACCTGAGCCGCCAGATCGTCCATGCCGACGATGTCTGCACCGGCAGCCTTGGCCTCTTCGGCCTTGGCGCCTTGCGCGAACACGGCGACGCGCGTCGTCTTGCCGGTACCGTTGGGCAGAACCACGGCGCCACGCACCACCTGGTCGGACTTCTTGGCGTCCACGCCCAGCTGCACAGCCACGTCGATGGACTCATCGAACTTGGCCGTGGCGGCTTCCTTCACCAGGGCCACGGCCTCGGCAAACGAATACAGCTTGGTGCTGTCGACCTTGCCCTGCAGGGCCTTTTGCTTCTTGGTCAGCTTCGCCATTTCAGAGACCCTCCACCGTCACGCCCATGGAACGGGCAGAGCCTGCCAGCGTGCGCACGGCGGCGTTCACGTCGGCTGCATTCATGTCCTTGAGTTTGGTCTTGGCGATCTCTTCGAGCTGCTCGCGCGTGATCTTGCCCACCTTGGTGGACTTGGCGTTGGAGGAGCCCTTGTCCAGCTTGATGGCCTTCTTGATCAGCACCGTTGCGGGCGGCGTCTTGATGATGAAGGTAAAGCTCTTGTCGGCAAATGCCGTGATCACCACGGGCAGCGGCAGACCCGGCTCGACACCCTGGGTCTGCGCATTGAATGCCTTGCAGAACTCCATGATGTTGAGGCCACGCTGACCGAGCGCAGGGCCGATCGGGGGGGATGGATTGGCCTTACCAGCTGGCACTTGCAGCTTGATGAAGCCGACGATTTTCTTCGCCATGATTGCTCCTTGCGGGTGATATCGCCTGACGTCAGACAGGCTCCCCGGGGGTTATCGACTCGTTTTCATTGCTTCGCGCCGAGTCAGAAAGCGCGATTCACAAGATCTCCGATGTGCCGCGCCCAGTTGGAACGACGCGGAACACGAAGACCCATGTCTGTAGATCTATGTCTTTTCGACCTGGGCGAACTCCAGTTCCACAGGCGTGGAGCGCCCGAAGATCATGACCGAGACGCGCAGGCGGTTCTTCTCGTAATTGACCTCCTCCACCGTTCCATTGAAGTCGGTAAAGGGGCCTTCCTTGACGCGCACGAGCTCGCCGACCATGAACTCGATCTTGTGACGCGGCCGGTCCGTGCCCTGCTGCATCTGACTGACGATCTTCTGAACCTCGTCCTCGGAGATGGGCGCCGGCCGGTTCTTTGCGCCACCGACGAACCCCGTCACCTTGCTGGTGTGCTTCACGAGGTGCCAGGTGTCGTCATCCATCACCATTTCGACGAACACATAGCCAGGGAACAGACGACGTTCCGTCGTCTTGCGCTGGCCGTTCTTCATCTCCACGACCTCTTCGGTGGGAACGAGGATGCGACCGAACTTCTGCTGCATCCCCGCGCGCGAGATGCGCTCCTGGATGTTGCGCTCGACCGCCTTTTCCATGCCGGAATAGGCGTGCACGATGTACCAGCGAAGATCGGGGTTCACCGCGGCATCCACGGAAGACTGAACACCTCCAGCTTGAGCGGCATCCACCATTACTTCTTCCATCCCAAGATCAAGTCGTAGAGCACCCATTCCAAGGTCTTGTCGGTGAACCATAGGAAAAGCGCCATGAGAACGACGAACGCAAACACATAGCCCGTCATCTGCAGCGATTCCTTGCGCGTAGGCCAGACGACCTTCTTCACCTCACGAGAGGCGTCACGCGAAAAACCAATGAATTGACGGCCATACTCAGAAACCAAGACGAGCGCAACGGCCAACACCAAACCCAGCAGGAGTGCACCCCACTGAACCAGGGGACCATGCTTGCTCAGGGCATAGAACCCAGCGACAGCAGCGACAACGACAACCACCGCAGCGAACAACTTTGCCTTGTCCGCACCACCGGTGACCGTTTCAACCTGGGAAGTGGCCATAGATGAGATTTCCGTGCTCTTGGTCAGGCGCCTTACAAGACGCCGAAGCCCGCCAGATCGTGGCGGGCTTGTTCACCACCGATTCAGGTGGCAGGGGCAGTAGGAATCGAACCTACAACCTTCGGTTTTGGAGACCGACGCTCTGCCAATTGAGCTATACCCCTTTGCTTTGATTACTCAATGATCTTGGCCACCACGCCGGCGCCGACGGTACGGCCGCCTTCACGGATGGCGAAGCGCAGGCCTTCTTCCATGGCGATGGGGGCGATCAGCTTGACGGTGATCGACACGTTGTCGCCGGGCATGACCATTTCCTTGTCGGCGGGCAGCTCGATGGAGCCCGTGACGTCGGTCGTGCGGAAGTAGAACTGCGGACGGTAGTTGTTGAAGAACGGCGTGTGGCGGCCGCCTTCGTCCTTGGACAGCACGTACACCTCGGCCGTGAAGTGCGTGTGCGGCTTGATGGAGCCGGGCTTGCACAGCACCTGGCCGCGCTCGACTTCTTCACGCTTGGTGCCGCGCAGCAGCAGACCCACGTTGTCGCCGGCCTGACCTTGGTCGAGCAGCTTGCGGAACATTTCCACGCCGGTGACGGTGGTCTTTTGCGTGTCACGGATGCCGACGATTTCGATTTCTTCGCCGACCTTGATGATGCCGCGCTCGACGCGACCCGTGACCACGGTGCCGCGGCCGGAGATGGAGAACACGTCTTCCACGGGCATCAGGAAGGTGCCGTCGACGGCGCGCTCGGGCGTGGGGATGTAGGTGTCCAGGGCCTCTGCCAGGCGCATGATGGCGGGCTCACCCTTGTCGGACTGGTCGCCTTCGAGGGCCAGCTTGGCCGAGCCGCGGATGATGGGGGTGTCGTCGCCGGGGAATTCGTACTTGTCCAGCAGTTCGCGCACTTCCATTTCGACGAGCTCGAGCAGCTCTTCGTCGTCGACCATGTCGCACTTGTTCAGGAACACGATGATGTAGGGCACGCCCACCTGGCGGGCCAGCAGGATGTGCTCGCGGGTCTGGGGCATCGGGCCGTCAGCGGCCGAGCACACCAGGATGGCGCCGTCCATCTGGGCGGCGCCGGTGATCATGTTCTTCACGTAGTCGGCGTGGCCGGGGCAGTCCACGTGGGCGTAGTGGCGCGTGGCGGTTTCGTACTCGACGTGCGAGGTGTTGATGGTGATGCCGCGGGCCTTTTCTTCGGGCGCGTTGTCGATCTGGTCGTAGCCCTTGGCTTCGCCGCCGAACTTCTTGGCCAGCACCGTGGCGATGGCCGCCGTCAGCGTCGTCTTGCCATGGTCCACGTGGCCGATCGTGCCCACGTTCACGTGGGGCTTGGTGCGCTCAAACTTACCTTTTGCCATCTTTTCGACTCCGAAAAAACTACAACTACACGACAAAACTGATGCAGCCACCCGGGCTTGCACCATTGAATATGGTGCCCATGGCGGGAATCGGACCCGCGACCTCTCCCTTACCAAGGGAGTGCTCTACCACTGAGCCACATGGGCAATCAAAAAACACAAACTCAACAACCCGGAACCATGGAGCGGGAGACGGGAATCGAACCCGCGTCATTAGCTTGGAAGGCTAGGGTTCTACCATTGAACTACTCCCGCAAGGCATGGCGCCACACGACGCCTCGACTCACGATTCTGGTGGAGGGGACTGGATTCGAACCAGTGTAGGCGTAAGCCAACAGATTTACAGTCTGCCCCCTTTAGCCACTCGGGCACCCCTCCGAAGAATTTGCGATTCTAGCAGAAATTCCACCTCTCGCGCATGCAACCGAGGAATTTTCAATTCTCGCGTCGACACACCCCGCAAAGCGGCATTCTGGCGCGGCTGGCGGGGATCGAACCCACGACCCTTGGCTTCGGAGGCCAATACTCTATCCACTGAGCTACAGCCGCTACGACAACCGAACCCCGCCGCACTGGGCCACAGGACTCGGACGCAACGCAGCATTATTGCACGCCGCTACACATGAAAACCCAGGCCACGCAGATAGATCAGCACGGACGAACGAACGACCAACCGCAGGTCATAGCGCGCCTCGCGCAGTATCCATTGATGCAACAAGCCATCAAACAGCGCATGCAAGCCCGCCGCCGCCACCTCTACCCCCATGGGCAGCACCAGGCCGCACTCCCTCGCAGCCAGGCCAAGGTCACGGGACACAATCGCATGAAAGCGCGCCTGCACCGCCAGATGCCGCTCGCGCACGGCCCTGAGCTCCTCCACATACTCGACACGATAGAAGGCAATCTCAAACACCCGCCGGGTGCGCTCATCGCAGGTCACCACACCGACCACACGGTCGATCATCGCAAGCATGCGAACCAAGGCACCGCCATCCCCGCACCCATCATCCGCGCACACTTCCTCCAACGGAAGCGATACGCGATCCATCATTGCATTGAACAGGTCGACCTTGTCCTTGAAGTGCCAGTAGATCGCACCACGCGTCGCACCCGCAACCTGGGCGATCTCGCCGAGTGAGGCGCGCACAACACCCTTTTCATAGAACACGCGCTCGGCAGCGTCGAGCAAACTGCTGCGCGTGGCATCGGCATCTTCCTTGGTACGTCGCGCCATAGACGGCAAACCTCCTGCATGCGCTCGCCACCAGAGCCGAGCACGCCATTAATTATACATTCACGAATGTATGTACAATCGCAAGCCACACACGCGTATTCACAGGGAATTTACCGGGCGATGCCATCATCGTCCGCGCACCGATTCGGACAATCACGCATATCGTCTTTCAAGGGACTGCCATGCCTTTCTCAAACAACAATCACCACAACCCGCGGCCGCAAATCCGCTTCACAGCGATCGCCGTGGCCCTGGCTGGAGCGCTGGCCCTTGGCGCCTGCAGCAAGAAGGAGAACGCAGCGGCGGCGGGTGCGGGCCCTCAGGCGCCCGAAGTGGGTGTCGTCACCGTTCAGGCTGGAGACATCGGACTGGTAACCGAACTGCCTGGCCGCCTGGAAGCATCACGCATCGCCGAAGTCCGGGCACGCGCCGCCGGCATTCTGCAGAAGCGCCTGTTCGGCGAGGGCAGCGACGTCAAGGCCGGGCAGAAACTGTTCCTGATCGACAGCGCCCCCTACCAGGCCAGCCTCGCCCAGGCGGAAGCCAGCGTCGCTCAGGCGGAAGCCAGCCTGGCGCAAAGCCGGGCCCTGGTCGAGCGCTACCGCCCGCTGGTGGCCGTCAATGCCATCAGCAAGCAGGAATATGACAACGCCGTGGCATCAGAGAAGACGGCGCGCGCCAATGTGGCGGCTGCCAAGGCGGCGGTCACCACGGCGCGCATCAATCTGGGCTACGCCACCGTGACCGCTCCGATTTCCGGCCGCATTGGCCGGGCACTCGTCACCGAGGGAGCCCTGGTTGGTCAAGGCAGCGCCACCGCGCTGGCCATCATTCAGCAAATCGATCCGCTGTATGTCAACTTCACGCAATCGGCCTCCGACGCGCTCAAGCTGCGCGCGGCGGTCGCGAGCGGCAAGTACAAACAGGCAGGATCCGGCGCCGCCCAGGTGCGTGTGGTGCTGGAAGACGGCAGCGTATACCCGCAGGCCGGCCGCCTGCTGTTCACCGACCTGACCGTGGACTCCACCAGCGGCCAGGTGACGCTGCGCGCAGAGATCCCCAACCGCGATTTCGCCCTGCTGCCAGGCCTGTACGTACGCGTTCGCCTGGAACAGGCGCAGGTGGACAACGCCATCTTGCTGCCGCAGCAAGCCGTCACCCGATCGGCCAGGGCGGATACCGTGATGGTCGTGAACGCAGACAACCAGGTCAGCCCACGCACCGTCAAGCTCGGACCGGCCCAGGGCTCGAACTGGGTGGTGCTCGAGGGACTGCAATCCGGCGACCAGGTCATGGTCGATGGCTTCCAGAAGCTGCCTCGCGGCAAACCCGGCACACCCATCGTCGTGAAGCCCGTGCCCTGGCAGGGCGGCGGCGCCGCCAAGCCGGCGCAACCGTCTGTCCCGGCCTCCGCTGCAAAGTCTTAAGGATCAGGAGCGCGGCACATGGCCAAGTTTTTCATTGAACGCCCCATCTTCGCGTGGGTGATCGCCATCTTCATCATGGTGATCGGCGCAGTGTCGATCACCCAACTGCCTATTGCGCAGTACCCCACCGTGGCACCGCCGACGATTCAGGTTTCGGTGACCTACCCCGGTGCAACCGCCCAGACGCTGGAAGACAGCGTGCTGTCCGTCATCGAGCGCGAAATGAACGGTGCAACGGGCCTGGCATACATGGAAACCACCAGCCAGGCCAATGGCACCGGCTCCATCGTGCTGAGCTTCGAGCCGGGTACCAACGACGATCTGGCGCAGGTGGACGTACAGAACCGCCTGTCGCGCGCCACGCCACGCCTGCCGTCGGCCGTCACGCAACAGGGGGTGCGCGTGGAGAAGTCACGCTCCAACTTCCTGCTGATGACGCTGCTCACATCCGACAACCCGGATGTCGACATCGAGGCGCTCAATGACTACGCGGCACGCAACGTCACACCGGAACTGCAGCGCCTGCCCGGCGTCGGCGCGGTGACCCAGTTCGGCGCCGAGCGCGCAATGCGCGTCTGGGTCGACCCCGCGAAGCTCAAGGGTTTCAACCTGTCGCTCGATCAGGTGAACGCCGCCATTCGTGCACAGAACCTGCAGGTGTCGGCCGGCAACCTCGGCGATCTGCCCAGCACGCCGGGCCAGACCATGGCCGCCACTATCGTCGTTCAGGGGCAGCTGTCGACCACCGAGCAGTTCGGCAACGTGGTCCTGCGCGCCAACACCGACGGCTCGACCGTTCGCCTGAAGGATGTCGCGCGTATCGAGCTCGGGTCCCAAAGCTATGCAACCAGCGCCCGGCTCAACGGTGCGCCGGCCGTCGGCATGGGCGTGCAGCTCACGCCCAAGGCGAACGCGTTGGCCACGGCCAAGGCCGTCAAGGCCAAGCTGGAACAGCTGCGCCCGTTCTTCCCGCAGGGCGTCAAGTATTCCATTCCCTACGACACCTCTACCTTCGTCGCCGTCTCCATCGAGAAGGTGGTGCATACCTTGCTGGAAGCGGTCGTGCTGGTGTTTCTGGTGATGTTTCTGTTCCTGCAGAACTTCCGCTACACCATCATCCCCACCATCGTCGTTCCCGTCGCCCTGCTGGGCACTTTCGGCGCCTTGCTGGCCATGGGCTTCTCCATCAATGTGTTGACCATGTTCGGCATGGTGCTGGTCATCGGCATTGTGGTTGACGACGCGATCGTGGTGGTGGAGAACGTGGAGCGCATCATGAGCGAGGAGGGACTGCCGCCGCTCGAGGCCACGCGAAAGGCCATGAGCCAGATCTCGGGCGCCATCGTCGGCATCACGGTGGTGCTGATCTCGGTCTTCGTGCCACTGGCCTTCTTTGCCGGATCCACGGGCAACATCTACCGCCAGTTTGCGGCCACCATGGCCACGTCGATCGCGTTCTCGGCATTCCTCGCGCTATCGCTGACGCCAGCGCTTTGCGGCACACTGCTCAAGCCCGTGTCCGAAGATCACCATGAGAAGAAGGGCTTCTTCGGCTGGTTCAACCGGATGTTCAAGAACACCACGCGTGGGTACGAGGCCGGCATGTCGCGCATGCTGCGTCGCGGCGGTCGGATGATGGTCATCTACGCCGCCCTGATCGGCGCCGTCGGCATCGTGTACATGCGGCTTCCGACTTCGTTCCTGCCCAATGAGGACCAGGGCTACCTGATCGCCAACGTGCAACTGCCTCCGGGCGCATCGCTGGAGCGCACACGCGCCGCGCTGACTGCAGTGGAGGAGTTTGCGATGGCGCAACCCGAGGTGAAGGACATCATCACGGTGGCGGGATTCTCGTTCTCCGGACAAGGTCAGAACGCGGGTATTTCGTTCATACCCCTGAAGAACTGGAGCGAGCGGCCCGGCGTCGAGCATTCGGCCGACGCGATCGCGGGCCGCTTCATGGGCGCGCTCTCCGGCTATCGCGACGCGTTCATCTTCGCGCTGAGCCCACCACCCATCCCCGAACTGGGCACGGCCACGGGCTTCACGTTCCGGCTGCAGGACCGCGGCGCCAAGGGTCACGATGCGCTGCTGGCCGCACGCAACCAGCTGCTGGGCATGGCTGCCCAAAGCAAGGTCCTGACGCAGGTTCGCCCCGACGGCATGGAAGACGCACCGCAGATGACCATCGACATTGACCGTGACAAGGCCAACGCCCTGGGCGTGTCGTTCGACAGCATCAGCAGCGCCCTGTCCACGGCCATGGGCTCGTCCTATGTGAACGACTTTCCGAACCAGGGGCGCCTGCAACGCGTGGTGGTCCAGGCCGATGCGACGGCCCGCATGCAGCCCGAGGATGTGCTGGACCTGCCCATCCTCAACAACAAGGGGCAGGTGATCCCGCTCTCCACATTCGCCTCCACTCGCTGGATCACGGGCGCCATGCAGACCGTGCGCTACAACGGCTACCCCGCAATGAAGATTGCGGGCGGAGCCGCGCCGGGTTACAGCACCGGTGACGCCATGCAGGAGATGGAACGCCTGGCCGCGCAGCTTCCCGAAGGATTTGGCTTCGAATGGACGGGGCAGTCGCGCGAGGAAAAGCTCGCCGGCTCCCAGGCCATGGTGCTGTACGCGTTCTCACTGCTGGCCGTGTTTCTGAGCCTGGCGGCCCTGTATGAGAGCTGGTCGATCCCGTTCTCGGTGCTGCTGGTGGTGCCACTCGGGGTGCTCGGCGTGCTGCTGGCGACACTGGGCCGAGGCCTCTCCAACGATGTGTACTTCCAGATCGGTCTGGTCACCATCATTGGGCTGTCGGCCAAGAACGCCATCCTGATCATCGAGTTTGCCAAGGACCTGCAGGCCTCCGGCAAGGGCATCGTCGAGGCGGCACTGGAGGCGGCACATCTGCGCTTCCGCCCCATCGTCATGACCTCGCTGGCCTTCACCCTGGGCGTCATTCCGCTGTACCTGGCAACGGGCGCAAGCTCCGCCAGCCAACGCGCCATCGGCACCGGCGTGATCGGCGGCATGATCTCGGGCACAGTACTGGCCGTCATCTTTGTGCCGGTGTTCTTTGTGTTGGTGCGCAGCTTCTTCAAGGGCAGCCAGCGCCAGCGCGAGCATGACGCCAAGCACGCGATGGTGCACCACGGCGACCATACCGCGTGATCAGATTCGCAGGACCACACAACATGCTTATGCACACACTCAACGGGGCGCGCCACACGCTCTCACCACTGGTGATCTCCGCCTTGCTGGCCGGCTGCAGCTTCATCCCGAAGTACGAACGTCCGCAGGCACCGGTACCCGAAAAGTTTGCGCTGGCCGGCAGCGAGGCCCCTTCGGCGAATGCCGTTGCGGCCGCCGATATCGACTGGCGCGACTACTTCACCGACCAGCGGCTGCAGCGGCTCATCGGCATCGCATTGGGCAACAACCGCGATCTGCGCGTCGCCATGCTCAACGTGGAGCAGGCGCGCGCACAGTTTCAGATCCAGCGCGCCGGCCAGTACCCGACGGTGAACGCCATCGCGAGCGGCACGCGCCAGCCCGACACACAGGGCCACTACGGCAACAACTTCCAGGTGGGGTTGGGGGTTTCCGCCTGGGAGATCGACTTCTTCGGACGCATCGGGGCACTCAAGGAGCAGGCGCTTGCGCAGTACCTCGCCACGGACGAGGCGCGCAAGTCGGCGCAGATCAGTCTGGTGGCGGCGGTCGCATCGGGCTGGCTCACGCTCATGGCAGACGAGGAACTGCTGGACATCTCGCGGCGCACGCTGCAGACGCGTGAAGAATCCGTCAGGCTGACGCGCCTGCGCCTGGACAACGGCGTGAGCTCCGAGCTGGACAGCCATCAGGCCGAAAGCCTGGCGCAGGCCGCACGCGCCACCTACGCGCAACAGCAACGCCAGCGCCTGCTCGATGAAAACGCGCTCGCCCTGCTGGTCGGCCAGCCCCTGCCCGAGGACATACGTGCCAGCCTGTCGGGGCTGCGGCTCGACGATGCGGCGCCCATGCAGTCGCTTCCCGCGGGCCTGCCTTCGGATCTGCTGCAGCGCCGCCCGGACATACGCCAGGCCGAACAGCAGCTGATTGCCGCCAACGCCAACATCGGCGCGGCCCGTGCCGCGTTCTTCCCCCGCATCGCGCTGACCGCCTCCGTGGGGACGGTCAGCAACGAGCTGTCGGGCTTGTTCAAGAGCGGCAGCTGGGCCTTTTCGCTGGCGCCGCAGCTCGCCCTGCCCATCTTCGACGCCGGACGCAATCAGGCCGGCCTCGAATCGGCGCGCGCCGGCCGCGAAATCGCCGTCGCACAGTACGAAAAGTCGATCCAGACCGCATTCCGCGAAGTGTCGGACGCGCTGGCCGGGCAGGCCACCTTGCAGGCGCAGATCGACGCCCAGCGCGCCCAGACGCAGGCCGATGCGAAGCGACTGCAACTGTCGGATCTGCGCTATCGCAATGGCGTGGCCAGCTACCTCGATCTGCTGGACGCACAGCGCTCGCTGTATGCAACCGAGCAGGCGCTCGTGCAAGTGCGCCTGCAGCAACTGCAGAACCAGGTATCGCTGTACAAGGTGCTCGGCGGCGGATGGACGGACACGAAGCAGGCATCGCGCTCCTGATGCCGCAGGGGGGTCACCCTGCAGGCGCCGAAACTGGAGGCCGCTCCTATAATCGGCGCCTGTTTTCATTCGCCACGCACAACAAAATCACCCGAGGACCACATGAGCGACAACCACGACGAAGCGCACACGGGCGCCATCAAAAACCCAAAGCAGTTTCTACTCTCCACTGTTCTTGGCTTCGTGGTACCGATATTCATCATCATCGGTCTGGTCGTTTTCGTGAGCTCCGGCACCAAGCCCAATGCCGGCGTGGACAACCCGGAGCTGGCGATTGCGCAGCGCATTCAGAAGGTCGGCACTGTCGCGATTCGTGATGCCAACCGCCCCCTACGAGGCGGCGAGGAGGTCTACAAGGCGCAATGCTCGGCATGTCACGCGACCGGCGCCGCCGGCGCACCCAAGTTTGGCGATGCCGCAGCCTGGGGCCCGCGCATCAAGACCGGTTTCGAGGCGCTCGTGGAGTCGGCACTCAAGGGCAAGGGAGCCATGGCACCGCAGGGCGGCGGCGAGTTCAATGACACCGAGATCGCCCGCGGCGTGGCCTACATGGCAAACGCCGCCGGTGCGAAGTTCGCCGAGCCCGGTGCTGCATCCAAGAGCGAAGCCGGCGCTTCCACCGATGGCGGAGCCGCCGCGGCGGGCGGGACAGCGGCGGATGCCGGCAAGAAGGTGTACGAAGCCACTTGTGCGGCCTGCCATGCCAGCGGCGTGGCCGGCGCTCCCAAGTTCGGTGACAAGGGTGCCTGGGGCCCTCGCCTTGCCGCTGGCTTTGACGAGGTGCTGAAGATCGCCACCGAGGGCAAGGGCGCCATGCCGCCCAGGGGCGGCTCGACGGCCTCGGACGAGGACTTCAAGGCCGCCGTCGAATACCTGGTCAACGCGGCCAAGTAAGCATCGATCCACACCACAAAAAAGCCGATCATTGATCGGCTTTTTTGTCACTGCCCATCGCTCGCCATGGCCTCAGGGCTGACGACGAAACCATATTCCGGCGGCAGGTCCGCGGACCTTGCCTCGCGCGGCGCCCAGCGCCCGGCCTCGATCTGTTGCGCGACATAGCCCACATCCAGGCTGTGGACCAGGCCCAGCCCCAGGTCGCACGCCAGATACACCCGCCCCTCCTCGTCCAGCAGGCATTCGCGCACCGCTCCGGCCGCCGCGCCGGTATGGGCGATGACCTGCCCATCGGCATCGACCCTCCACACAAGCGGCGCCGCCTCCAGTTCGACATAGACGCGCTGCGGGCCATTCTGGAAGTACCAGCATCCCCGGGAGTCCGCCTCATAGTTGCGATGGATGAACTCCACGAGCTTGGCATGCTCCAGGCGACTGCCGCGCGACAGGGGAAAGCGCCCCGCCGCTTGCGTGGCGGCATCGCGCAAATACCACTGACCGCGCGCATCGAGCCCCAACCAGCCGTAGCAGTGAGGGACATGGGGCCATTTCGCGATGGCCTGCTTGACGATGTCATCCATGGTGTGAGGGTGCTTGTTGCGAGCGCGACATGCGCGTGTACGGTTCAATGCAGCAGCGTGGCATCGGGCGGTGCCGCGGGCGCATCGGCCCATGGCGCGAGGCTGGCATGGCGTGCCACCATGCGCCAGCCGATACCGGTCTTCTGATACACATGGGTCGCGAGGACGGTGGCGTCATGTCGACCGTCGGGCAGCATGGTGGAAACCCGCTCCACCACGCTGTGGACGCAGCTGGTCGGGCCCTGCAAGCGCATCTGCTGCGTCGGCCTCACCCACAGTCCCCCACGCTCCAGGATGGCCGCATAGGCCGCGCGGATCGCCGCCGGACCCAACAGGCGGGCGCCATCGGCAAACACGCACATGATTTCGTCCTCATCCGCCCAACAAGCCATGAGGCGATCCAGATCGCCCTTGTGCAGGGCGTCATAGAACGCGGCCTCAAGGTCATCGGGACTTTCGGCAGGAACGAGGCGTGGAGAGGTTCGGGCCATGGGAGACAACAAGGGCGTCGGTTGCTGCGACCGGGCCTTGATTGTCGGGCGTCATGCCGTCCTTGTCATCGACCGACGCAATCCATGCACAATGGCGGCGACAGTATGCCCGCCCACCCACTCCGGCCACCATCACGTCATGAAACACATCATCGCCATCCTGATGACCGCATTGCTTCTGTCTGGATGCGGCTACAACGACTTCCAACGACTGGACGAGCAGTCCAAGGCGGCCTGGAGCGAGGTACTCAACCAGTACCAGCGCCGTGCGGACCTGGTTCCCAACATCGTCGCCACGGTCAAGGGCGAGGCCGCGTTCGAGCAGGAGACACTGACCCGCGTCGTCGAGGCACGCGCCAAGGCGACCTCGATCCAGGTCACGCCCGAAACCCTGAACAACCCCGAGGCCTTCAACAAGTTCCAGCAGGCCCAGGGCGAACTCTCGAGCGCCCTGTCTCGCCTGATGGTGGTGGCCGAGCGCTACCCGCAACTCCAGGCCAACCAGGGCTTTAGGGACTTGCGCGTCACGCTCGAGGGGACGGAAAACCGCATCACCGTCGCGCGCAATCGCTACATCCAGGCCGTGCAGGAGTACAACGTGCTCGCACGCAGCTTCCCGACGAACATCACGGCCATGGTCTTCAGCTATGCGCCCAAGCCAAGCTTCACCGTGCAGAACGAGGCCGAGATCAGCACACCGCCCAAGGTCGACTTCTCGGGCAATGCGCCCGCAACCAAGCCTTGAACATTGATTTGTAACGAAATATGCCTTCAAGGCTTGTCATACAAGCGCTGATAGCTATATTTTTTATAGTTTTCGGCGCTTCCACGACAACGGCGCAGCCGCTTCGGCAGATCCCCGCACTGAGTGCACATGTCATCGATGAGACCGCCACGCTCGACGAGTCCCAACGCGAGGCCCTCGATGCGCGCCTGGCAGCCATAGAACAGCAGCATGGCTCCCAGGTTGTGGTGCTGATGGTGCCCAGTACGGCACCGGAGGACATCGCGGCATTCGCCAACCGCGTAGGCAATGCCTGGAAGATCGGGCGCAAGCAGGTCGGCGATGGTGTTCTGATCGTCGTGGCCAAGGACGATCGGCGCATGCGCATCGAGGTGGCCAAGGCCCTGGAGGGAGCGATTCCCGACATTGCGGCGGCCCGCATCATCGATGGCGCCATGAAGCCCCGGTTTCGCGACGGCGATTTCGCCGGCGGCCTGAACGCGGCCGTGCAACAGATCGGCCAACGCATTGCGGGTGAGTCACTCCCCCTGCCCGATACCGCCGACGCGGCAGATGGTGCGCGCGACTCCACGGACGCCGGTTGGTCGGATCTTGCAATCTTTCTGTTCTTTGGCGTGATGATCGTCGGGCCGGTGCTCAGGCGTCTTGTGGGACAGCGGCTCGCCGGCGTCCTGATGGGCGGCGGTACGGGCCTGCTCGCCTTCGTCATCACATCAAGCCTGTCGCTCGCGGTCGCGGCGGCCCTGGCGGCGTTGTTCTACACGTGGATTTTTGCCGGCCGCAACGCCCCGATTGGCGGTCTTGGAGGTCCCTGGGGTGGTGTGGGTGGCGGCAGGGACGGCGGCCACTGGGGCGGCGGTGGCTTCCGCTCGGGCGGCGGAGGTGACTTCGGCGGTGGCGGCGCCTCCGGCGACTGGTAGAGAACACAAGGCGATCCCCCCATGAAAGCTGCTGCTGCGACATCTCCCACTCCATCGGTACTGCGCGCCCTGCGCCGTCTGCTCGCGCACCGCTGGGCGGACGGCGGACTGCACCAGGCCCTCCCACCCGACATGCTCGAGCGCCTGGCGCAGCGCATCGCCGCGAGCGAGCGGCGCCACACGGGTCAGGTGCGCATATGCGTCGAGGGCGGCCTGCCCCTGTCCTACATCTGGCGCGGCGCCGGGGCGCGGGAGCGCGCCATCACCCAGTTCGGCAAGCTGCGTGTATGGGACACGGAATGCAATAACGGGGTCCTCATCTACCTGCTGCTGGCCGATCACGCCATAGAGATCGTTGCCGATCGCGGCCTCACCAGGCATGTATCCGGCACCACATGGCGTGACATGGTGGCGCATATGACCGATGCGTTTCGCGCCGGTCACTATGAGGAAGGCCTGACCCAGGCCCTCGCGGAAGTGTCGGCATTGCTCGTCGAACATTTCCCCCGTGATGAGGGTGACGACGAAACGCCTGACCGGGGCAATGAACTGCCCGATGCGCCAGTGGTCGCTCCCTGACCGCCCCACATCGGACCCGCGCCATCCATGCAAAAAAGGGACGCCATGGCGTCCCTTTTTTTGCATGCGCGTACCGCCGTTTCAGTGCTTCTGACGGAACTTGCGCAGCGCGGCAATCTGCGCGGCCATGATGGCCAGCTCGGACTGTGCGCGCGCGAGATCGATCTCGCTCTTGGCGTTCTTGAGGGCCTCCTCGGCGGCCGCCTTGGCCTCCTGAGCCTTCTGGTCGTCCAGGTCACTGCCACGGATGGCCGTGTCGGACAGCACCGTCACGCAGTTGGGCTGCACTTCCAGAATGCCGCCGGCCACGAAGACGAATTCTTCCTTGCCGTCGGGCAGTTCGATGCGCACCGAACCCGGCTTGATACGGGTGATGAGCGGTGTATGGCGCGGATAGATACCAAGCTCGCCCGCCTCACCAGGGAGCGCGACAAAGCGCGCCTCGCCGGAGAAGATGGCCTCCTCGGCGCTGACCACATCGACGTGGATGGTGTTCATGAAAACTCCTTGGGTTGAGCGTTTTACGTCTGGCGTTGAGTGCAGGTCACGCTGAATTCCCGGCACTCAACGCTCAACCTCAGATCACGCGAGCTTCTTGGCCTTCTCGAAGGCCTCGTCGATGGTGCCGACCATGTAGAAGGCCTGCTCGGGCAGGTGATCGCACTCACCGGCCACGATCATCTTGAAGCCGCGGATGGTTTCCGACAGCGGCACGTACTTGCCGGGCGAACCCGTGAAGACTTCGGCCACGTGGAAGGGCTGCGACAGGAAGCGCTGGATCTTGCGGGCGCGGGCCACGACCAGCTTGTCTTCTGGTGCCAGTTCGTCCATGCCCAGAATGGCGATGATGTCGCGCAGTTCCTTGTAGCGCTGCAGCGTGCCCTGCACCTGGCGGGCCACGTTGTAGTGCTCCTCGCCCACCACATGGGGGTCGAGCTGGCGGCTGGTGGAGTCGAGCGGATCGACGGCGGGGTAGATACCCAGCGCGGCGATGTCACGCGAAAGCACCACGGTGGAGTCCAGGTGGGCGAAGGTCGTTGCGGGCGAGGGGTCGGTCAAGTCATCCGCGGGCACGTACACGGCCTGGATCGAGGTGATCGAGCCCACCTTGGTGGAGGTAATGCGCTCCTGCAGGCGCCCCATTTCCTCGGCCAGCGTCGGCTGGTAGCCCACGGCGGAGGGCATACGGCCCAGCAGGGCGGACACTTCGGTACCGGCCAGCGTGTAGCGGTAGATGTTGTCCACGAAGAACAGCACGTCACGGCCTTCGTCACGGAACGATTCCGCAATGGTCAGACCCGTCAGGGCCACGCGCAGACGGTTGCCCGGGGGCTCGTTCATCTGGCCGTAGACCATGGCCACCTTGGATTGGGAGAGGTCTTCCTGCACCACGACCTTGGAGTCGCTCATCTCGTGGTAGAAGTCGTTGCCCTCACGGGTACGCTCGCCCACGCCCGCGAACACGGACAGACCCGAGTGCGCCTTGGCGATGTTGTTGATGAGCTCCATCATGTTCACGGTCTTGCCCACGCCGGCGCCACCGAACAGACCCACCTTGCCGCCCTTGGCGAACGGGCACACCAGGTCGATCACCTTGATGCCCGTCTCGAGCAGTTCCTGCGAGGGCGACAGCTCGTCATAGGCCGGGGCCTTGCGGTGGATCGAGGCGGTGAGCTCCTGGCTGACCGGGCCGCGCTCGTCGATGGGGTTGCCCAGCACGTCCATGATGCGGCCCAGGGTCGCCTTGCCCACGGGCACGGTGATGGGGTTGCCGGTGTTGGTCACCATCAGGCCGCGCTTCAAGCCGTCGGACGAACCGAGGGCAATAGTACGCACCACGCCGTCGCCGAGCTGCTGCTGCACTTCCAGCGTCAGGGCCGAACCTTCGAGCTTGAGGGCGTCGTACACCTTGGGCATCTGGTCGCGCGGGAACTCCACGTCCACCACGGCGCCGATACATTGAACAATCTTGCCTTGCACTTGAGCCATTTGTTTGCTCCAGAAATTTGTAAAACCGGTTTAGACGGCCGCCGCACCGGCGACGATCTCCGAAAGTTCCTTCGTGATCGCGGCCTGACGCGTCTTGTTGTAGACCAGCTTGAGCTCGTTGATGACGTTGCCCGCGTTGTCCGTGGCGGCCTTCATGGCCACCATGCGCGCCGACTGCTCCGAAGCCATGTTCTCTGCCACGGCCTGGTAAATCAACGATTCGACATAGCGCACCAGCAACTCGTCGATCACGCTCTGCGCATCGGGCTCATAGATGTAGTCCCAGCTCGGGCCCGACTTCTCGGCCTGCATACGCTCGGAGGACAGGGGCAGCAACTGCTCCACCACCGACTCCTGCTTCATGGTGTTGATGAAGCGGGTGTAGGCGAGGTACACCGCGTTGATCTTGCCCTCGGCATATGCGTCGAGCAGAACCTTCACCGGGCCGATGAGCTTGTCCAGATGCGGGGTGTCGCCCAGCCCCACGGACTGAGCCACCACCTTCGCGCCGACGCGGTTCAGGAACCCCAGGCCCTTGTTGCCAATGGCCACGGCCTGCGTCTGCACGCCCTGCTCCTGCAGTTCGCGCAGCTTGGCCGTGACGGCACGCAGCACGTTGGTGTTCATGCCACCGCAAAGACCCTTGTCGGTCGTCACCACGATGACCCCCGCCGCCTTCGCGTCGTTCGTCTTCATGAACGGGTGAACGTACTCGGGGTTCGCCTGGCCGAGGTGGGCCGCAATATTGCGGACCTTCTCGGCGAACGGACGAGCGGCGCGCATGCGATCCTGCGCCTTGCGCATCTTGGACGCGGCCACCATCTCCATGGCCTTGGTGATCTTCTTGGTGTTCTCCACCGATTTGATCTTGCCGCGTATTTCCTTGCCTGCTGCCATGATGACTCCTCGTCCGCTTTAGGCGAAGGTCTTCTTGAACGCAGTGATGGCTTGCGTCAACTCGGCTTCGTCCTTGCCTTCCTTGTCGAAGGCGCGGTTGGCTTCCAGGCGATCCAACAGGGCGGCGTGGCTGGTCTTCAGGAACTGGTGCAGCCCGGATTCGAAGGGCAACACCTTCTTCACATCCACATCGTCGAGGAAGCCCTTGTTCACGGCGAACAGCGACGCGGCCATCAGGCTGATGGGCAGCGGGCTGTACTGGGGCTGCTTGAGCAGTTCGGTCACGCGCGCACCACGGTCGAGCTGCTTGCGGGTTGCTTCGTCAAGGTCGGAGGCGAACTGGGCGAAAGCCGCCAGCTCACGGTACTGCGCCAGGTCGGTACGGATACCGCCGGACAGGCCCTTGATCAGCTTGGTCTGGGCGGCACCACCGACGCGCGACACCGAGATACCGGCGTTGATGGCGGGGCGGATACCGGCGTTGAACAGGCTGGTCTCCAGGAAGATCTGGCCGTCCGTGATGGAGATCACGTTGGTCGGAACGAAGGCAGACACGTCACCGGCCTGGGTTTCGATCACGGGCAGGGCCGTCAGCGAACCCGTCTTGCCCTTGACCTCACCCTTGGTGAAGGCTTCCACGTAGTCGGCGTTCACGCGGGCAGCGCGCTCGAGCAGACGGCTGTGGAGATAGAACACGTCGCCAGGGAAGGCTTCGCGGCCCGGCGGACGGCGCAGCAGCAGCGACACCTGGCGGTAGGCCACGGCCTGCTTGGACAGGTCGTCGTACACGATCAGGGCGTCCTGGCCGCGGTCGCGGAAATATTCGCCCATCGTGCAGCCGGAGTAGGCCGACACGTACTGCATCGCGGCAGATTCAGACGCCGATGCGGCCACGACGATGGTGTATTCCATGGCGCCGGCCTGCTCGAGGGCGCGCACCACGTTCTTGATCGACGAAGCCTTCTGACCGATGGCAACGTAGATACAGGTCACGCCCTGCCCCTTCTGGGCGATGATGGCATCGATGGCCACGGCCGTCTTGCCGGTCTGGCGGTCGCCGATGATCAGCTCACGCTGGCCACGGCCGACGGGCACCATGGAGTCGATGGACTTCTGGCCGGTGGCCAGAGGCTGGTCCACGGACTGACGTGCGATCACGCCGGGAGCGACCTTCTCGATCACGTCCGTCATCTTGGCGTTGATCGGACCCTTGCCATCGATGGGCTGACCCAGGGCGTTGACCACGCGGCCCACGAGTTCGGGACCCACGGGCACTTCCAGAATGCGGCCCGTGCACTTGACGGTGTCGCCTTCGGAGATGTGCTCATAGGCACCCAGAATCACCGCACCCACCGAGTCACGCTCGAGGTTCAGCGCCAGGCCGTAGCTGGGCTGACCCTCGGCATCGGCGGGGAATTCCAGCATTTCGCCCTGCATCACGTCCGACAGGCCATGGATGCGCACGATACCGTCGGTCACGGACACCACGGTGCCCTGGTTGCGGATGTCGCTGCTGGCTGCCAGCCCTTCGATGCGGCTCTTGATCAGTTCAGAAATTTCTGCGGGATTGAGTTGCATGACTCTTTCCTTCTTTCTTTAATAAGCCCAGACCTCGACCGCCATCAGGCGGTGAGGGCCGCTTTCATTTGTTCCAGACGGGCCTTGACCGATGTGTCGAGCACCTCGTCACCCACGACCACGCGCACGCCGCCGATGAGGGACTCGTCCGTCTGCACGGAGAGATGGAGGGTGCGGCCAAAGCGCTTTTGCAGCGTGACCGCCAACTCTGCCAGGGCGCCGTCGTCCAAGGGGAAGGCGCTGTAGACGATCGCGTCCGACGCACCCTTGCCCTGATTGACGAGCGCGCGGAACTGGGCCGCGATCTCGGGCAACACCTGCACGCGACCGTTGTCGATCAGGGTGCGCAGGAAGTTGTTGGCCATCTCGGGCAATGCCGTCTTGGCCACACCGGTGATGACGCCAAACAGCTGCTCTGCGGTCACCTTGGGGTTGTCCAGCAGCTGGCGCAGCTGGGAGTCGGCGGCAATCGCCGCCAGTTCGTCCACCCAGACGCAGACACCGCTCAGGTCCACACCAGACTTTCCGGTGCAGGCCTTGTACAGAGCCTCGGCGTAAGGGCGGGCAATGGTGGCGAGTTCAGCCATGAATGCTCCCTTACGTTTACAGCTCGGTCTTGAGGCGATTCAGCAGATCCGCATGGACACCAGCATTGACTTCCTTGCGGAGAATCTGCTCGGCGCCCTTGACCGCCAGTGCGGCCACCTGCTCACGCAGGGCCTCACGCGCGGCAATGGCCTGCTGCTCTGCCTCGGCACGGGCGGCGGCGACAATCTTGTTGCCTTCGTCGGTGGCGCGCGCCTTGGCCTCTTCGATGATGGCCTGGGCACGGCGCTCGGCATCGGCCAGGCGCGCGGCGGTTTCGTTGCTGGCGGCGGCCAGTTCCTGCTTGACGCGCTGGTCGGCGGCGGCAAGCTCGGTCTTGGCCTTGTCGGCAGCAGCGAGACCATCGGCGATTTTCTGGGCTCGCTCATCCAGTGCCTTCGCGATCGGGGGCCACACGAAGGTCATCGTGAACCACACCAGGATCAGAAAGACAATGGCCTGAACGAACAGGGTCGCGTTGATACTCACGGCAACACCTTTCTATTCTGGGCGTTGATCGGAGCGCTTAGGCCAGGACGAAGGGGTTGGCGAAAGCGAACAGCAGGGCGATGGCCACGCCGATCAGGAAGGCCGCGTCGATCAGACCGGCCAGAATGAACATCTTGGTTTGCAGCTCGTTGATCAGCTCAGGCTGACGAGCGGACGATTCCAGGAACTTGCCGCCCATCAGAGCGATACCGATCGAAGCGCCGATGGCACCGAGACCAACGATCAGACCGCAAGCCAGAGCGACGAGGCCGAGAATGTTTTCCATGATGACTCCTAGGTTGAAAAGAAAGAAAGGTTGAAGGAAAGGAAAGGGAAAGCTCAGTGAGCGTCATGCGCCTGGCCGAGGTAAATCAGCGCCAGCATCATGAAAATGAAGGCCTGCAGGGTGATGATCAGAATGTGGAAGATCGCCCAGATAGAGCCCGCAATGATGTGCCCCACAGGGAGCAACACACCAGAGAGCGACATGGCAGCCGCGCCGCCCATCAGGGCGATCAGCATGAACACCAACTCACCAGCGTACATGTTGCCAAACAGTCGCATGCCGTGCGAAACCGTCTTGGCAAGGTATTCGATGATCTGCATGGCCAGGTTGACCACGCCGAGGATGGCTGCGAACAGCGGATTCTTGCTGGTGCCGAACGGCGCCGTGAACAGCTCATGGATCCAGCCGCCCAGACCCTTGATCTTGATGCTGTAGTAGAAGCACAGCAGCAGCACGGCGGAGGACAGACCAAGCGTGGTGGACAGGTCCGCCGTGGGCACGACACGCAGATAGGCGTGGTGATCGCCCGTAGCGCCCTGCCACAGCACGGGCAGCAGATCGACGGGCAGCATGTCCATGGCATTCATCAGGAAAATCCAGACGAACACGGTGAGCGCCAGCGGCGCGATGAACTTGCGGCTTTGTGCGTTGTGGATGTTGGCCTTGGCCTGATTGTCCACCATCTCGACCAGGATCTCGACGGCAGCCTGGAAACGCCCCGGCACGCCCGAACTGGCCTTGCGCGCGGCAGACCAGAAGATCAGCAGCATCAGCACGCCCAGCGCGACGCTGACGACGATGGAGTCGATGTTGACGACATTGAAATCAACAATGAAACCCTGTTTGACGTTCTGCAGGTGCTGCAGGTGGTGAACGATGTATTCACTGGCGGTGGGTGCATTCGCTTCTGCTGCCATCGGACTACTCTTCTCTCAAATATCAATCAGTTCGTCGGACACCGGGGCGCACCAGCAGCGCAACCCAGTACGTTTTCATCGTTACCACCATGCCGGCCAGCAAAGCCAGCCAACTGAGCCCCGGCACCAGCCTGGGCGCCGCCGCCAGCATGGCGACGGTCAAAGCAATCTTCACAAACTCCCAGCCGAACAGGCCAACCATGGCCGCCCCGGCGGAGTGACGCTTGCGCGCCATGCCGCGCGCAAAAAGCGCCGCCGGCAACACCACGGACAAGGCCCCGTATCCGGCGGACCATGCCACTTGCGAGCGCCCCGTCAGTAACCAGGCCAACAACACCACCAGCACCCCCACCAGCGCCTGCAGTCCGACGATGCGCCAGACAGAGACGATCGGTTGGCGACTGCGCCATTCCTGCGCTTCTTCAGCGGTCAGGGGCTTGAAGTCGGAACCTTCGTCCTCAGATGCAGTCTCAGAGGCGGATGTTTTCTCGCGGGTGGATGGCTGCGCCACTTATCCAAGACCCTCACAAAGCCATTGATTATAGGTACAAACCCGGCCGGCCCACAATGGCGCCCTTGGTTGACGGCGATTGTTGGCGGTGATTTCCCAGGCAGCGGCGACGCACTGTGGTGGCCGACCAACGCATCCCCTCCAAAAAGACGATGCAAGTCTGTCGTTTGGCATCTGTGGTATTGCAGTTCCCACGGGCCTGCGCACGCGCAAGCATTCTTCCCCCCAACTCTCTCGGCCAACAACTTCATGACCACGCCCTCCGATACCGCCGCATCCGATCCTCGCAAGGACTCGCTGATCGAGTACCCCTCGCGCTTTCCCATCAAGGTCATGGGGGCCAACGTGAACGGCTTTGTGCATGCCGTGATCGAGGTGGCACGCCGCTTCGATCCGGAGTTCGACCCCTCCACGGTGGAGCTGCGCGACAGCCGCGGCGGCAACTACCTGGGTGTGACCATCACCGTGACCGCCACCAGCCGCGAGCAGCTCGACGAGCTCTACCGCGCGCTGACCTCCCATCCCATGGTCAAGGTCGTGCTGTGAAGGGCGCAGCGCCTGAGCTGCGCATGCTGGGGCGCGTGGACTATGTCCCGACCCTGGAGGCCATGCGCCGCTTCACCGAGCTGCGCGCCGGCGACACGCCAGATGAACTATGGATATGCGAGCACCCTGCGGTTTATACGCAAGGGTTTGCGGGCAAAAATACCCATATTCTTGCGCCCGGCTCCATCCCCGTGGTGGAGACCAATCGCGGCGGCCAGGTCACCTACCACGGGCCGGGCCAGGTGGTGGCCTACCCGCTCATCGATCTGCAGCGCGCGGGCTACTACGTGAAGGAATTTGTCTTTCGCATGGAGGACGCCGTCATCCGCACCCTGGGCCATTTCGGCCTCACGGGGCACCGTGTGGACGGCGCGCCCGGCATCTATGTGCGGCTGGACGATCCCGGCGGCCATGCGCAGCTGGCGCAGCGCCCGCAAAGGCGCGGCGATGACGGCGACAGGGGCCGGCGCCCCGAACCGGTGTTCACCGGCCTGGGCAAGATTGCGGCGCTTGGCATCAAGGTCGCGCGCCACTGCACCTACCACGGCCTGGCCCTGAACGTGGCCATGGATCTCGAACCCTATTCCCGCATCAACCCCTGCGGCTACGCGGGCCTGCAAACCGTGGACATGGCATCGGTGGGCGTGCACTGCAGCTGGGACGAGGTGGCCGCCGTGCTGGGCCGGCAGCTGGCACGGCGGCTGGCGCCTTGAGCCTTGTCCACGGGGCGCACTTTTCAAGTCTAAATCGGCTCTACGGCCCGCCCATCAAGCGTCGAAAGCTATTCAATGAATAGCACACTATGACGGTGGATTCATCACCGTCGCGGGCTCATCGGCCGTCAGCACCTGCTGCGCCCAGTCGGCGAGCCTGCGCACATCGGCGCGCAGCACCTCCTGCTTGACCGCAAGAATCTGCGCCGGCTGCATGGAGAAGCTGCGCAGGCCCAGGCCCAGCAGCAGCCGGGTCATGGCGACGTCGCCGGCCATCTCGCCGCACACGCTCACGCTCTTGCCTTGGCGCGCGCCCGCGGCGATCACGTCGGAAACCAGGCGCAGCACGGCCGGGTGCAGTGGGTCGTACAGCTCGGCGACGGCCTCGTCGGCCCGGTCGATGGCCAGGGTGTACTGGATCAGGTCGTTGGTGCCGATCGAGAGATAGTCGAAATGGCGCAGGAACTGCTCGACCATGAGCGCCGCAGCCGGCACCTCGATCATGGCGCCCAGCTGCACTGGGCCATAGGCCACGCCGCGCGCGTCGAGCTCGGCGCGCGCCAGGTCCACCTGGGCCAGCACCTGGCGGATCTCGTTCACATGGGCCAGCATGGGAAACAGCACTCGCACCGGCCCATGGGCGGCCGCGCGCAGCATGGCACGCAGCTGGGTGCGGAACATGGTCGGCTCGGCCAGGCTCCAGCGGATGGCGCGCAGGCCCAGCGCGGGGTTGAGCGAGTTGTCCTTGTGGCCCTTGTCCAGCGGCTTGTCCGCGCCGACGTCGATGGTGCGTATGGTGACGGGCCGGCCCTGCATGCCCTCCACGGCCTCGCGGTAGGCGCGGTATTGCTCCTCCTCGTCGGGCAGGCGCCCGCCACGCCCCATGAACAGGAATTCGCTGCGGAACAGGCCTATGCCCTCGGCACCCGCACGCAGCGCGGCCGCGACATCGCCGGGCTGCTCGATGTTGGCCTGCAGTTCGATGGCCTGCGCATCGAGCGTGACGGCCGGCGTGTGGCGCAGCCGGGTGAGCCGCTCGCGCTCAAGGTCGATCTCGCGCTGGCGGAAGCGGTACTCGGCCAGGATGATGGGCGAAGGGTCGACGATGATGGCGCCCGCATCGCCGTCGACGATGATCCAGTCGTCCTGGCGCACGAGCTGACTCGCGCTGCGCGCGCCGACGACGGCCGGAATGTCCATGCTGCGCGCGACGATGGCCGTGTGGCTGGTCTTGCCGCCCACGTCGGTGATGAAGCCCGCGAACACGCTGCGCTTGAACTGCAGCATGTCGGCCGGCGACAGATCGTGCGCCACCAGCACCAGCGGCACATCGGCGGCATCGCCCTGCAGGTATTCGGCCTCGGCGCCGGCCTCGGCCTGGCGGCGCGGGCTCGAGGGCGGCGGCGCCACCGGGCCGGCCACGCCCCGCATGCGCCGCAGAATGCGCTCGACCACCTGCTCCAGATCGGCCTTGCGCTCGCGCAGGTAGTCGTCCTCCATCTCGTCGAACTGCCGGCTGATGATCTCAAGCTGCGTGGTCAGCGCCCATTCGGCGTTGTAGAGACGGTCGGTGATCCAGTGCTTGACGCCGCTGACCAGCATCTCGTCCTGCAGCAGCATGAGATGCACGTCCAGCAGCGCCGCGAGCTCCGCGGGCGCGTCCGCCGGCAGGTCGTCACGCAGGCGCTGCAGCTCGTCAATGACGGCGTTGCGGCCATTGCGCACGCGCGCAATCTCGTCCTGAACCTGGTGCGGCTCGATGAAGTAATGCGCGACCTCCATGCGGCCTGACGCGGCGAGCACCGCGCGTCCAATGGCAATGCCGCGTGCGACGGCCAGTCCGTGGATGGAGAAGGTCATGTGCGCCTCGCCCGTTGCTTGCCTATTCGCCTTCGCCGAACTTGTCCTCGATCAGCGCGAGCAGGGCATCCATGGCCTCCTGCTCCTGGGGCCCATCGGTTTCGATGTCGACCTGCGAGCCGACGCCGGCGGCCAGCATCATCACGCCCATGATGCTTTTGGCGTTGATGCGGCGCTCGCCCTTGCTCATCCACACCTCGCACGGGTAGCCGCCGGCGAGCTTGGTGAACTTGGCCGATGCGCGGGCATGCAGGCCCAGCTTGTTGGTGATGGTGGTGGTGGTCTTGATCATGGCTGAGTGTTGGGTTTGGCCGCCGCCACGCGCACCACGCCCTGGGTCGCGCCGGCCAGGGCGCGCGCGGCCAGCGCCTCGAGGGGCTCGGCGCGATAGCACACGGCGCGCAGCAGCATGGGCAGGTTCACGCCCGCGACCAGGCAGGAATGCACATCGTCGACCAGGCGCTGGGCCACGTTGCACGGCGTGGCGCCGAGCACGTCGGCCAGCACCAGCACGGGCGACGCATCCTCGCGCGCGAGCAACGCCCGCGCCGTGGCCAGCGTCTGCTCCGGCGGCTCATGGGCCACGACATCGAGGGCCAGCACATCGTCCGCACAATCGGGAAACACATGCAGCGCGCAGTCACGCAGCGCATTGGCCAACGGGGCATGGGCGATGAGAAGAATGCGTGTGTTCATGGTGGCGGCAATGGCCTGCATTATCGCCGCGCACCCGGTGGGCCGGCGCCGGAGCCAGGGGCGGCGCGGGCGGCCGCGAACTTTTTCGCCGCGGGGCCAATCCCATGCACAGCGGCGTGGTTCGGCGCCTGCGGCACAATGGCCGCCCGGGGCCACGCCCTTCATCGACGCACAGCAAGGAACCAGGAATGAAAGTCAGACAGTGGCTCGCGGCCGGCGCCATCGCAGCGGTTGCCGCCGTAGGTGCAGTCATTGTGTCGGGCTCGGGCACGTCGGAGGCGCCGCAGTCGACCTTCGTGCTGCTCGATGGCTCGCAGCAGACCACGGCCGATCTCAGGGGCAAGGTGACGCTCGTGAACTTCTGGGCGACCAGCTGCACCACCTGCGTGGCCGAGATGCCCGACATCGTCGCCACCTACGAGAAGTTCAGGGGCCAAGGCTTCGAGACCCTGGCGGTGGCCATGAGCTACGACCCGCCGAGTTACGTGGTCAACTTCACCGAGACGCGCAAGCTGCCGTTCAAGGTCGCCATCGACAACACCGGCGCCGTGGCCAAAGCCTGGGGCGACGTCAAGCTCACGCCCACCACGTACATCGTCAACAAGCGCGGCGAGATCGTGAAGAGCTATGTGGGTGCGCCGGACTTTGGCGAGCTGCACAAGCTCATCGAGCGCCTGCTGGCCGAAGCCTGACACAGAGCAGCCTCGACAAAAAGGCCGGTTTTCATTGAAAACCGGCCTTTTTCTTTGCGCAGCAAGCGTGCGCAGCTATCAATAACGCAGTAGATCAGCGGTTGCGGAACGCGTCGTGGCAGGACTTGCACGACTGCGCCGCGGGGCCGAAGGCGGCCTTGATCTGATCGAGCTTGCCCGTCCTGGCGGCGGCGGCGAGCTTGCCGGCCTCGGTCTGGAAGGTCTGGGCATGTTCGTTGAACTTGGCCTGCTCGCTCCACACGGCCGGCTTGGCCTTGTGCGGCGCGCCCTTGTCCGTACCCGGACCGAACCCCGCCCAGGGCAGGGCCGCCATGGCGGCGACGATGTCGGCGTTGTCCTGCGCCGCCTTGGCGTCGAACGGCAGCTTGCCGTTGACCATGGCGCCGATGCGGCCGAAATGCTGGCCGATCACGAACAGGCTGCCCTGGCGGTACTTGATGGCCTCCTCGGCCTTCGCGAACTGGGCGCTGGCGGGCAGGGCCAGCAGGGTGCATGCGGCCGCGGCAACTGCGGCAACGGTGGTCTTGAATGTCATGTGCTTCATCTTCTTGGGGCTTGTGCAATGAGGCCGCGATGCGGCCGCCGCGAGTATCCCCAGCCAACGTAAAGCCCATGTGTCCGACCCCTGGGTTTCCTCGGATATCCAGCCAGGCCCACAGGGCATGGTGGGCACAATGCGCGCAGTCTCCGGTTTGATCTCCGCTCCACATGCAGCAACACAAGGTACGTGTCTGGGACCTGCCCACCCGACTGTTTCACTGGCTTCTGGCCGCCACCACGGTGGCCCTGGTCGCAACCGCCAAGGTCGGCGGCAACGCCATGCAATGGCATCTGTGGCTGGGCCATGTCATGCTGGCCCTGCTGCTGTTTCGCCTGGTCTGGGGCCTGGTCGGCGGGCGCTGGGCGCGTTTCTCGAGCTTTCTGCATTCACCGGCCCAGCTCTGGCGCTATCTGCGCGGCCGGTCCGACGAGCCGGTCGTGGGCCACTCGCCGCTCGGGGCATTGTCCGTGTTCGCCCTGCTCGGCGCATTGCTCGCCCAGGTGGCCAGCGGCCTGCTCAGCGACGACGAGATTGCCTTTGCCGGGCCGCTGGCGCGCTTTGTCTCCGGCGATACCGTGGGGCTGGCCACCTGGTTTCATTCCGACGTCGGCCAGTACCTCTTGATCGCCCTCGTGGCCCTGCATCTTCTGGCCATCGCCTTCTACGTGCTGGTGCGCCGCCACGCCTTGGTGCGCCCCATGCTCCATGGCGACAAGCTGGTGAGCCAGCCCACGGCGGCCTCTCGCGACGACGCGGCGACACGCGCCGGCGCGGCCGTGCTCGCGGCGCTGAGCTCCGCGCTCGCATGGTGGGTATCGGGCCTGGGCTCGGTCTGACTTGCCGCTAAACTGGGCGGCCACCCTCCAACAGCTTCTGCCCCAGCAGTGGATTCACAGCCCACCATCCGCCTGTTCACCCCCAGCCAGCCGCATGAGATGGACGCCGTGCGCGCCATCTTTCTGGAGTACGCCGAAAGCCTGGACGTCGACCTGGAGTTTCAGGGCTTTGGCGAGGAACTCGCCCAGCTGCCCGGCGACTACGCCGAGCCGCGCGGCCAGCTGCTGCTGGCCGAGGTCGACGGCAGCATTGCCGGCTGCTGCGCGATGCGCCCGCTGGACAACGTGGACTACGCCAACGCCTGCGAGATGAAGCGCCTGTACGTGCGCAAGGCGTTCCGTGGCTTCGGCCTGGGGCGCCAGCTGGCCGAGGCGATCCTGGATGCCGCGCGCCGCGCCGGCTACGCCTGCATCCTCCTGGACACGCTCGACAGCATGGAGGCGGCCCGCGCCCTGTACGCCGAGCTGGGCTTTGCGGAGATACCACCCTACTATCACAACCCGCTCGTGGGTTCGCACTACCTGAAGGCCGACATCATCTGATGTCATTTTGGGCTTCAGCGCTTTCAGGGTAAGCGTCAGTAGCTATTGTTTCAATAGTGAACGCCATGCCCCTTCCGGCGGCATGGCGCAGCCAGGGGCTTACTGGGCCTTGGCCTGAGCCAACATGGTGGCGGCGTCGCTGACCTCGAACTTGCCAGGGCCTTCGACATTCAGCGTGACCACCTTGCCGTCCTTGACGAGCATGGAATAGCGGTTGCTGCGCAGGCCCAGGCCCTTGCCCGTCAGGTCCAGCGTCAGGCCCGTGGCCTTGGCGAAGGCAGCGTCGCCGTCGGCGAGCATGCGCAGCTTGCCGCCCGTCTGCTGGTCACGCGCCCAGGCGCCCATGACGAAGGCGTCATTGACGGCCAGGCACCAGATCTCGTCGACGCCGGCGGCCTTCAGCGCATCGGCCTGCTCCACATAGCCCGGCACATGCTTTTGCGAGCAGGTCGGCGTGAAGGCGCCCGGCACGGCGAACAGGGCAATGGTCTTGCCCGCGGCGGCCTTCTGCACATCGACGGCATTGGGGCCGATGCTGCAGCCATTGCCCTCGACTTCCGAATATTCCATCAGCGTGGTTGCGGGCAGTTGGTCTCCGACCTTGATCATGAGTGACTCCTGTATGGGTGAAAAAAAACGACCCACATTGTGGGTCGTTTCATGGGGCATTGCTGCCCGGGTGCCGATTGGGCTTAGACCAGTGCGGCCTTTTGCACCAGACGCGTGGCCACCCAGTTCTTGGTCTTGGAGAGCGGACGGCTCTCCGTGATCTCGATGGTGTCACCCATCTTGTACTCGCCGTTCTCGTCGTGGGCGTGGTACTTGCTCGACTTGATCATGATCTTGTCGTAGATGGGGTGCTTGACGCGGCGCTCGACGAGCACGGTCACGGTCTTGGCACGCTTGTCGCTGACCACCTTGCCAACCAAGGTGCGCTTGAGGGATGGTTTAGCTTCCGTCATGTTCGCTTCCTATCACTTGGCGGCTTGCTTTTCAGCAAGAATGGTCTTGGCGCGCGCGATGTCGCGACGCGTGGCACGCAGCGTGGCGGTGTTGCCCAGCTGTTGCGTGGCCTTCTGCATGCGCAGGCCGAAATGGGCCTTTTGCAGCGACTTGACTTCGGCCTCCAGGCCGGCGACGTCCTTCTGACGGAGTTCAGCAGCTTTGGTCATGTTGATTCTCCTCAGGCGCCAATCTGACGTGCAACAAAGGTGGTGCGCAGCGGCAGCTTGGCGGCGGCCAGGCGGAACGCCTCGCGAGCCAGTTCCTCGGGCACGCCAACGATCTCGAACACCACCTTGCCGGGCTGGATTTCGGCCACGTAGTACTCGGGGTTGCCCTTGCCGTTACCCATACGCACTTCGGCGGGCTTGGTGGAGATCGGCTTGTCGGGGAACACGCGGATCCAGATGCGACCGCCACGCTTGACGTGACGCGAGATCGCACGACGTGCGGCCTCGATCTGGCGGGCCGTCAGACGGCCACGGTCCGTGCACTTGAGACCGAAGTCTCCGAAAGCCACCGAGTTGCCACGCGTGGCGATACCGGTGTTGCGGCCTTTTTGCTCCTTGCGGAACTTGCGGCGAGCAGGTTGCAGCATGTTTATTCTCCTTTGCCGTCCGCCGCTGCGGCAGCGGGCGCGCTCTTGACGCGCTTAACGGAATCGCCACCGGCGCCGGCAGGCTTGTCGCTACCGTCGGCAGGGGCTGCGTTCGTGCCCATGGGGCGGCGGCCACCACGGCCTGCGCCGTCACGGCGGCCATCGCGACGCGGACCACGCGGGCGGCGCTCTTCGTCCGGACGCGGCGTCTCTGCCACAGGCAGATCACCACGACCCAGCGTGTCGCCCTTGTACACCCACACCTTCACGCCGATGGCGCCATAGGTGGTGTGCGCTTCGGAGGTGCCGTAGTCGATGTCGGCACGCAGCGTGTGCAGCGGCACGCGGCCTTCGCGGTACCACTCGGTACGGGCGATTTCGATGCCGTTCAGACGGCCCGAGGACATGATCTTGATGCCCTGGGCGCCCAGGCGCATGGCGTTCTGCATGGCGCGCTTCATGGCGCGGCGGAACTGGATGCGCTTCTCGAGCTGCTGGGTGATCGAGTCGGCGATCAGCTTGGCATCGATCTCGGGCTTGCGCACTTCCTCGATGTTCACGGCCACCGGCACGCCCAGACGCGTGGCGAGTTCCTTCTTCAGGTTCTCGATGTCCTCGCCCTTCTTGCCGATCACCACGCCCGGACGTGCCGAGTAGATGGTGATGCGGGCGTTCTTGGCGGGGCGCTCGATCAGGATGCGCGAGACGGCGGCGTTCTTCAGCTTGGCCTTCAGGAACTCGCGCACCTTGATGTCTTCGGCCAGCATGCCGGCGAAGTCACGGTTGCTCGCGTACCAGCGGCTGGCCCAGTTGCGGGTCACCGACAGGCGAAAGCCGGTAGGATGGATTTTCTGTCCCATATTCTTCCTCTGGCCCTTAGTTGCCCACGGTCACGTAGATGTGGCACGTCGGCTTGCTGATGCGGTTGCCGCGGCCCTTGGCGCGCGCCGTGAAGCGCTTGAGCGTGGTGCCCTGCTCGACGTGGATGGTCTTGACCTTCAGCTCGTCGATATCGGCGCCGTCGTTGTGCTCGGCGTTGGCGATGGCGGACTCCAGCACCTTCTTGACGATGCCGGCAGCCTTTTTCTGCGTGAACGTCAGGATGTTCAGGGCCTGGTCCACCTTCTTGCCACGGATCAGATCCGCGACCAGGCGACCCTTGTCGACCGACAGGCGCACGCCACGGAGAACAGCACGTGTTTCAGTCATGTTCATTCCTTACTTCTTGGCCTTCTTGTCGGCGGGGTGGCCCTTGAAGGTACGCGTCAGGGCGAACTCGCCCAGCTTGTGGCCCACCATCTGGTCGGTCACGTACACCGGCACATGCTGCTTGCCGTTGTGCACGGCGATCGTCAGACCGATGAACTCGGGCAGCACCATGGAGCGGCGCGACCAGGTCTTGACGGGCTTCTTGTCCTTGGTGGCGATGGCCTTCTCGACCTTGGCCAGCAGGTGATGGTCGACGAAAGGACCCTTTTTCAAAGAACGAGTCATTGTCTACCCCTTACTTCTTGCGACGCGACACGATCATGTTCTGCGTGCGCTTGTTGTTGCGAGTGCGGTAGCCCTTGGTCAGGTTGCCCCATGGGTCAACCGGATGGCGACCTTCGCCGGTGCGGCCCTCACCACCACCCTGCGGGTGGTCGATCGGGTTCATGGCAACGCCGCGCACGGTCGGGCGGATACCCATCCAGCGCTTGACACCGGCCTTGCCGAGCTGGCGCAGGCTGTGCTCACCGTTGGCCACTTCACCGATGGTGGCGCGGCACTCGATGTGAATCTTGCGCACTTCGCCGGAGCGCATGCGCACCTGTGCGTACACGCCTTCGCGTGCCAGCAGCGTGGCGGACGTGCCGGCCGAGCGGGCGATCTGCGCACCGGCACCGGGCTTGAGCTCGATGCAGTGAATCGTGGAGCCCACGGGGATGTTGCGGATCGGCAGGGTGTTGCCGACGCGGATCGGCGCCTCGGAGCCGCTCACGATGGAGCTGCCCACTTCCAGGCTGCGCGGGGCGATGATGTAGCGACGCTCGCCGTCGGCATAGCACACCAGGGCGATGTGGGCCGAACGGTTCGGGTCGTACTCGATGCGCTCGACCTTGGCCGGGATGGCATCCTTGTTGCGACGGAAGTCCACCACGCGGTAGTGGTGCTTGTGGCCACCGCCCTTGTGACGGGTGGTGATGTGGCCGTTGTTGTTGCGGCCAGCCTTCTGGAACTGGGATTCCAGCAGGGGCGCGAACGCCGCACCCTTGTGCAGGTGGTCACGCGAGATCTTCACCGCGCCGCGACGGCCCGGGGAAGTCGGTTTGATCTTGATGACAGCCATGGTTTACGCGGCCTCCCCGGACAGGTTCAGCTCTTGACCTTCCTTGAGCAGGACATAGGCCTTGCGCACGTTGTCGCGGCGGCCAACGGTCTTGCCAAAGCGCTTGGTCTTGCCTTTGGTATTGAGCACGGAAACGCCCTTGACCTCGACCTTGAACAGCAGCTCCACGGCGGCCTTGATCTCGGGTTTGGTGGCGTTCTGCAGCACCTTGAACGTCACGGCGTTGGACTTCTCGGCGACCATGGTGGCCTTTTCGGACACGATGGGGGCCACCAACACCTGCATCAGACGACCTTCGTCAAACTTGAGCGTGCTCATGCGAACATCTCCTTGAGCTTGTCGATCGCGCCCTTGGTGACGAGCACTTTCTTGTAGTGCACCAGCGACACGGGGTCTGCGTAACGCGGTTCGACGATGAACACGTTCTTCAGGTTGCGCGAAGCGAGGTACAGGTTCTCATCGACCTCGTCGGCGATCACCATCACCGACTGCAGGTTCATGGCCTTGAACTTGTCGGCCAGCACCTTGGTCTTGGGCGAATCGACCTTGATCGAATCCACCACGGCCAGACGGCCTTCGCGGGCCAGCTGGGACAGGATGGACGCCATGCCGGCGCGGTACATCTTCTTGTTGATCTTCTGCGTGAAGTTTTCGTCAGGCAGATTCGGGAAGATGCGACCGCCCCCACGCCACAGCGGCGAGGAGGTCATACCGGCACGAGCGTTGCCGGTGCCCTTTTGCTTGAAGGGCTTCTTGGTCGAGTGACGCACCTGCTCACGATCCTTCTGGGCACGGGTGCCCTGACGGCCGTTGGCACGGTAGGCAACGACGATCTGATGGATCAGATCTTCGTTGTACTGGCGGTCAAACACGGTCTCGGGCACATCCACCTTGGATGCGGCCAGGCCCTGTTCATTCAGGAGTTCGAGCTGCATTAGTTCGCTCCTTTGGAAGCTTTGGCCTTGATGGCGGGACGCACCGTCACGAAGCCACCCTTGGAGCCCGGAACAGCGCCCTTGATCAAGAGCAGTTGACGTGCTTCGTCGATGCGAACCACGTCGAGGTTTTGAGTGGTAACGGTGACATCACCGAGGTGACCCGTCATCTTCTTGCCCGGAAACACGCGACCCGGATCCTGCGCCATGCCGATGGAGCCAGGAACGTTGTGCGAGCGGCTGTTGCCGTGCGAGGCGCGCTGCGAACCGAAGTTGTGGCGCTTGATGGTGCCGGCGTAGCCCTTGCCGATGGAGGTGCCTTGCACGTCCACCTTCTGGCCCACGGCGAACACGTCGGCCACAGGCACGGCGCTGCCTGCGGCGTACTTGCCGGCGACCTCGGCGGTCACGGGGAATTCGCGGATGATTTCACCGGCCTCGACACCCGCCTTGGCGAGATGACCGGCCTCGGGCTTGGTCACGCGCGATGCCTTGCGCGAACCGAACGTGACCTGCAGGGCCACGTAGCCATCGTTCTCTTGGGTTTTGACCTGGGTCACGCGGTTGTTGGACACATCCACCACCGTGACGGGAATCGCTTCCCCGTCATCGGTGAACAGACGCATCATGCCCACCTTGCGGCCCAGCAACCCCAGGGAGTTGCACAGACTCATTGGTTTTCTCCAAAACTTTCACCGCCTCGACTGCAATTGGCCCAGGCGTTTGCACTATCTGACCATCCAGGGTGCGTGAAAGAAGGTTGATAAAACTCCGCACTCTTGCGCCGCTCTTGGCAGCACCCGCGGGAAATCACGGGACGCAAAAATGCGAAGCCGCAAAGTATAACGCGGACTGCTCTTTCGAGCAAGTCCGCGTTACGTGGGGCGCAGACCACGGTCTGCGCCAGCGATGCCGCAGGGATTACTGCAGCTTGATCTCGACGTCGACGCCGGCCGGCAGGTCGAGCTTCATCAGCGCGTCCACGGTCTTGTCGGTGGGATCGACGATGTCCATCAGGCGCTGGTGCGTGCGGATCTCGAGCTGGTCGCGGCTGGTCTTGTTGACGTGCGGCGAGCGCAGGATGTCGAAGCGCTTCATGCGCGTCGGCAGGGGCACGGGGCCCTTGACGATGGCGCCGGTGCGCTTGGCGGTGTCAACGATCTCGGCTGCGGACTGGTCGATCAGCTTGTAGTCGAACGCCTTGAGGCGGATGCGGATTTTTTGCTTGGACATTGCGTATTCCTTGTCGGCAGTGGAACCGGATTACTCAATGATCTTGGCCACCACGCCGGCGCCGACGGTACGGCCGCCTTCACGGATGGCGAAGCGCAGGCCTTCTTCCATGGCGATGGGGGCGATCAGCTTGACGGTGATCGACACGTTGTCGCCGGGCATGACCATTTCCTTGTCGGCGGGCAGCTCGATGGAGCCCGTGACGTCGGTCGTGCGGAAGTAGAACTGCGGACGGTAGTTGTTGAAGAACGGCGTGTGGCGGCCGCCTTCGTCCTTGGACAGCACGTACACCTCGGCCGTGAAGTGCGTGTGCGGCTTGATGGAGCCGGGCTTGCACAGCACCTGGCCGCGCTCGACTTCTTCACGCTTGGTGCCGCGCAGCAGCAGACCCACGTTGTCGCCTGCCTGACCTTGGTCGAGCAGCTTGCGGAACATTTCCACGCCGGTGACGGTGGTCTTTTGCGTGTCACGAATGCCGACGATTTCGATTTCTTCGCCGACCTTGATGATGCCGCGCTCGACGCGACCCGTGACCACGGTGCCGCGGCCGGAGATGGAGAACACGTCTTCCACGGGCATCAGGAAGGTGCCGTCGACGGCGCGCTCGGGCGTGGGGATGTAGCTGTCCAGGGCCTCTGCCAGGCGCATGATGGCGGGCTCACCCTTGTCGGACTGGTCGCCTTCGAGGGCCAGCTTGGCCGAGCCGCGGATGATGGGGGTGTCGTCGCCGGGGAATTCGTACTTGTCCAGCAGTTCGCGCACTTCCATTTCGACGAGCTCGAGCAGCTCTTCGTCGTCGACCATGTCGCACTTGTTCAGGAACACGATGATGTAGGGCACGCCCACCTGGCGGGCCAGCAGGATGTGCTCGCGGGTCTGGGGCATCGGGCCGTCAGCGGCCGAGCACACCAGGATGGCACCGTCCATCTGGGCGGCGCCGGTGATCATGTTCTTCACGTAGTCGGCGTGGCCGGGGCAGTCCACGTGGGCGTAGTGGCGCGTGGCAGTTTCGTACTCGACGTGCGAGGTGTTGATGGTGATGCCGCGGGCCTTTTCTTCGGGCGCGTTGTCGATCTGGTCGTAGCCCTTGGCTTCGCCGCCGAACTTCTTGGACAGCACCGTGGCGATGGCCGCCGTCAGCGTCGTCTTGCCATGGTCCACGTGGCCGATCGTGCCCACGTTCACGTGGGGCTTGGTGCGCTCAAACTTACCTTTTGCCATTTTCAAACTCCAAAAGAGCAATGCCTGTGTGAGGGTTTAACGTCTGCACCCGGTTGCTGACTCCTGCCGCACAGTGCAACGGCAGGGCATCGGATCGCAGATTGCAAAGATTTGCTGAGAATTCATAGCTGCCAACGCTTATTGGATAAGCGTTGGCAGCATTTTTGCCAATTACTTGGCGCGGGCGGCGATGATCGCTTCGGCCACGTTGCGCGGAGCCTCGGCGTAATGCTTGAACTCCATCGTGTAGGTGGCGCGGCCCTGCGTCATGGAGCGCAGCTGCGTGGCGTAGCCGAACATCTCGGACAGCGGCACCTCGGCCTTGATGGCCTTGCCACCGCCGACCATGTCGTCCATGCCCTGCACCATGCCGCGACGGGAGGACAGGTCACCCATGACGGTACCGGCGTAGTCCTCGGGCGTCTCGACTTCCACGGCCATCATGGGCTCGAGGATGACGGGGTTGGCCTTCTTGGCGGCTTCCTTGAAGCCGAAGATGGCGGCCATCTTGAACGCCTGCTCGGACGAGTCCACGTCGTGGTAGGAACCGAAGGTCAGCGCGACCTTGACGTCCACCACGGGGTAGCCGGCCAGCACGCCAGCGGTCAGCGCCTCTTCCACGCCCTTTTGCACGGCGGGGATGTACTCGCGCGGCACCACGCCACCCTTGATTTCGTCCAGGAATTCGAAGCCCTTGCCCGGCTCGTTGGGCTCCAGACGGAACACCACGTGGCCGTACTGGCCCTTGCCGCCGGACTGGCGCACGAACTTGCCGTCCACGTCCTTGACGGTGGAGCGGATGGTTTCGCGGTAGGCCACCTGGGGCTTGCCGACGTTGGCTTCGACGCCGAACTCGCGCTTCATGCGGTCGACGATGATTTCCAGGTGCAGCTCGCCCATGCCGGCGATGATGGTCTGGCCCGATTCTTCGTCGGAGCGCACGCGGAAGGACGGATCCTCGGAGGCCAGGCGCGACAGGGCGATGCCCATCTTTTCCTGGTCGGCCTTGGACTTGGGCTCCACGGCCTGCGCGATCACGGGCTCGGGGAACACCATCTTCTCGAGCATGATGTGGTGATCCAGGTCGCACAGCGTGTCGCCGGTGGTCACTTCCTTCAGGCCCACGCAGGCGGCGATGTCACCGGCGCGGATCTCTTCGATTTCCTGGCGCTCGTTGGCGTGCATCTGCACGATACGGCCAATGCGTTCCTTCTTGCCCTTGACGGCGTTGTAGACCGTGTCGCCCTTGGTCAGGACGCCCGAATACACACGCACAAAGGTCAGCTGGCCGACGAAGGGGTCGGTCATGAGCTTGAACGCCAGGGCAGAGAACTTCTCGTTGTCGTCGGCCTTGCGCGAGAGCTTCTTCTCTTCGTCCTCGGGGTCGGTGCCGGCCACGTCCGGGATGTCCACTGGCGAGGGCAGCAGGTCGAGCACGGCGTCGAGCATGCGCTGCACGCCCTTGTTCTTGAAGGCCGAGCCGCACAGCATGGGCTGGATCTCGGTGGCAATGGTGCGCTGGCGCAGACCGGCAACGATCTCGGCCTCGGACAAGTCGCCTTCTTCCAGGTACTTGTTCATCAGCTCTTCGCTGGCCTCGGCGGCGGCCTCGACCATGTTCTCGCGCCACTTGTTGCAGGTCTCGACCAGGTTGGCGGGGATGTCGCCGTATTCGAACTTCATGCCCTGGGTGGCCTCGTCCCAGATGATGGCCTTCATCTTGAGCAGGTCGACCACGCCCTGGAAGTTGTCTTCGGCACCGATGGGCACGACGATGGGCACGGGGTTGGCGTTCAGGCGCAGCTTCATCTGGTCATAGACCTTGAAGAAGTTGGCGCCGGTGCGGTCCATCTTGTTCACGAAGGCCAGACGCGGCACCTTGTGCTTGTTGGCCTGGCGCCAGACGGTCTCGGACTGGGGCTGCACGCCGCCCACGGCGCAGTACACCATCACCGCGCCGTCGAGCACGCGCATGGAGCGCTCCACCTCGATGGTGAAGTCCACGTGGCCGGGGGTGTCGATGATGTTGATGCGGTGCTCGGGACGCGACAGGTCCATGCCCTTCCAGAAGCAGGTCACTGCCGAGGAGGTGATGGTGATGCCGCGCTCTTGCTCCTGCTCCATCCAGTCGGTCGTGGCGGCGCCGTCGTGCACCTCACCCAGCTTGTGGGTCACGCCGGTGTAGAACAGGATGCGCTCGGACGTGGTGGTCTTGCCAGCGTCGATGTGGGCCGAGATACCGATGTTGCGGTAGCGCTCAAGAGGGGTTTTGCGTGCCATGGTAATGGTCTTTCGTTAACGGCCAAGAGCCCGGTCGCCAGACAGGTGACGAGCGGGCTCCCAGCCTTCGAGGGGATGCGAGGATTAGAAGCGGAAGTGGCTGAAGGCCTTGTTGGCCTCGGCCATGCGGTGCACTTCGTCACGGCGCTTCATGGCGCCGCCACGACCTTCGGTGGCTTCCATCAGCTCGTTGGCCAGGCGCTGGGCCATAGACTTCTCGCTGCGCTTGCGCGCGGCCTCCTTGATCCAGCGCATCGACAGCGCCAGACGGCGCACGGGGCGCACTTCCACGGGCACCTGGTAGTTGGCGCCACCCACGCGGCGGGACTTGACTTCCACCATGGGCTTGACGTTGTTGATGGCCGTGGTGAACACCTCCAGGGCATTCTTCTCGGGCTGCTTCTTCTCGATCAGCTCCAGGGCGCCATAGATGATGCGCTCTGCAACCGCCTTCTTGCCGCCTTCCATGATCACGTTCATGAATTTGGACAGCTCGACATTGCCGAACTTGGGATCCGGCAGGATTTCACGTTTGGGGACTTCGCGACGACGTGGCATTTGTTACCTCAATCTTGCTTCAGTTGGCGCCGTTTCCGGACACCGCGAGAGCCAATCACAGGACTCTCACTTACTCGACCCGCGCACACCATGTGCGTTTGGGGTCACTACGCTGCACCACCGCGCCACGCGGGGACAGCACCGAATCTGTCAAGAGCCGAATTACTTGGCCTTGGGACGCTTGGCACCGTACTTGGAACGGGCCTGCTTGCGGTCCTTGACGCCTTGCAGGTCAAGCGAACCACGCACGATGTGGTAGCGCACACCGGGCAAGTCCTTCACACGACCGCCGCGCACCAGCACCACGCTGTGCTCCTGCAGGTTGTGGCCTTCACCGCCGATGTAGGAGATGACCTCGAACCCGTTGGTCAGGCGCACCTTGGCGACCTTGCGCAGAGCGGAGTTCGGCTTCTTGGGCGTCGTGGTGTACACGCGGGTGCACACGCCGCGGCGCTGCGGGCAGTTCTCCATGGCAGGGCTTTTGGATTTGACAACTTCGACCGTGCGGCCCTGACGCACGAGTTGGTTAATGGTTGGCATTAATACGTCCCTAAACGTGAATGAAAAGCGAAAACGTGAATCCCTTCGGAAATTCCGAAAAGCCTTCTAATGTACCAGCATGCCCCCGCGCAGGCAAGCCGGGCACGCAAATCCCCGCCCGGCCTACTTGATCCACAGGCGGATGGCGTCCCAGGCGCGGCCCAGCATGCCGGCCTGACCCACGTCCTCCAGCGCCACCAGGGGCAGCTCGGCCACCTGCTCCTCGCCGAGCTTGACCTTGAGCGTGCCCACGGGCTGGCCCTTGGCGAACGGGGCGATCAGCGGATCCTTGCGCACGATCTCGGTGCTCAGCTTGCCGGCGCTGCCCGAGGGCACGGTGATCACGATGGCCTGGTCACGGCCGATCTTGAGCGTGCCCTGCGCGCCCTTCCAGATCTGCGGCGTGGCCACGGCCTGGCCGGCGTCGAAGAGCTTGACGGAGTCGAACGCCGTATAGCCCCAGTTGAGCAGCTTCTGGCTTTCGTTGGCGCGCGCGTTCTCGCTGGCGGCGCCGAGCACGATGGAAAGCAGGCGGCGCTGGCCCACGTTGGGGAAGTCGCGCTTGGCCGTGGCCACCAGGCAGTAGCCCGCGGCCGCCGTGTGGCCGGTCTTCAGGCCGTCCACGGTCGGATCGCGGAACAGCAGCGTATTGCGGTTGTTGCTGTTGGAGGCCGGCGTGCCCTCGTAGCGGTACTGCTTGGTGGAGTAGTAGTGCATGTACTGCGGAAAGTCCTGCATCAGCCGCGTGGCCAGCGTCGCCAGGTCGCGCGCCGTGGTGGTGTGGCCCGGCTCGGTCAGCCCCTCGGGGTTCTTGTACTGCGTGCCCTTCATGCCCAGGGCCTTGGCCTGCTCGTTCATGAGGCGCACGAAGTTCTCGGCCGTGCCGCCCACGCCCTCGGCCAGGGCCATGGTGGCGTCATTGCCCGACTGCACGATCATGCCCTTGAGCAGATCGTCGACCGGAACCTGCATCTTGGGGTCGATGAACATGCGCGAGCCCGGCATCTTCCAGGCGCGCTCGGAGACAGGCAGCTTCTGCTCAAGCGTGATCTTCTTGGCGCGCAGCGCGTCGAACACCAGGTAGCCGGTCATGAGCTTGGTGAGCGAGGCCTGCTCCACGGGCGCGTCGATGTCCTTGGCGGCCAGCACCTGGCCCGCCGTCACGTCCACCAGCAGATAGTTGCGCGCGGCGATCTCGGGCGGCTGGGGCACCTGGGCCCAGAGCATGGCGGGGGCCATCAGGGCGGCGCAGACGAGGGATCGCAACTGGGGCAGGAGAGACTTCATGGCAGGAACAACAACGGAGAACGGAAACGAAACCGGCCGGGGCGGCCGGTCATGGGAAGAAGCGGGCGGAGGGAGATCGCGATCAGTGCATGGACATGGACTGCAGGTGGCGCGTCACAAGCCCCCTGAGAAGCGGCAATTGTCCGTGAAAGAAATGCCCACCACCGGGCACAACCGTAACCGGCAGTGTCTGCGGCCGGGCCCAGTCCATCACAGATGTGAGCGGCACGGTTTCATCATGCTCGCCATGCACGACGAGGGTGTGCAGATGGGCCTCGGGCGGCACGGGCGCGACCGTGAAGCGGCTCGCGGCAGTGCCCACGAGCACGGCGCTGGCCACCTCGCGCTCGCCCCATAGCCGCGCCAGCGCATGGCTGGTCACGAAGGCGCCGAAGGAGAAACCGGCCAGCGCAATCGGCCCCTCGGGGGCCACCTGGCGCACCACGGCGAGCAGGTCGTCGAGCTCGCCCCGGCCGTCGTCATGCACGCCGGCGGACGCGCCCACGCCGCGGAAGTTGAAGCGCACCGCCGTGTAGCCGCTGGCCACGAAGGCGCGCGCCAGGGTCTGCACCACCTTGTTGTCCATGGTGCCGCCATAGAGCGGATGAGGGTGGGCGATCACGGCCACGCCGCGCGGCGCCACGCCGGTGGCGGCCGCATCGCGCGCGGCCTCCACGGCGCCGGCGCCGCCCATCAGGGTCATGCGTTCGGTCTGGGAATTCATTGTGCTATTCAATCGAGAGCTGCAGACGCTTGATGGTCAAGCGCAAGAGACCAAAAACACTGTAAAAAAACCGGGCCATGCCCCATCAGCGCCCCAGCTCGGGCGGGGTCAGCAGACGCTCGACCACCACGCCGTTCTTGAGGTGCGACTCGACGATCTCCTCGATGTCGGCCACGTCCACATAGCTGTACCACACGCCCTCGGGGTAGACCACGGCGACGGGGCCTGCGGCGCAGCGGTCCAGGCAGCCGGACTTGTTCACACGCACCTTGCCCGGGCCGGCCAGGCCTTGCTGCTTGACCAGGGTCTTGCAATGCTCGAAGGCCTGTTGCGCGCCATGCTGGGCGCAGCAGTTCTCGCCGTTCGTGCGCTCGTTCAGGCAAAAAAAGATATGTCGCTGGAAATACGGGGGCTGGGTATCGCTCATGGGCCGATTTTAGGTTTGCACCTCGCGCCGCGACACGCGCAGCACCACATACAGCAGCGCCGCGTAGGGCCAGAGCCAGCCCAGCCACTGGCCCAGGCCGTAGAAGCGGATGAAGCGCCCCTGCTCCCAGGCCTGCAGCGTCTGCGCGAAGTAGGCCCCCGTGGGCGCCTGGTTGAGCAGGTTCAGATGCAGCATCAGCACCAGCAGCAACATGGCCGCACAACCGCGCCGCGGCATGGGTGCAAGGGCCAGCGCCGCGGCCAGCCCCGCCATCAGGCCGGCCTGCGTCGGCGCGGTCACCCATTCCCAGGCATGGCCGGGGCCGTAGCTGAGCGATGCGGACAGCGCCGTCGCCGCCACGCCCACGGCCAGCACCGCCAGTGCGAACACCATGCGCCGCCCGAGGTGGCGCATGATGCAGTAGCCGAGCAGGCAGGGAATGAGCAGACCCAGCGCGACGACCAGCAGCTCGCCCCCGGGCGACAGGGGCTTGAGCGGCCCGCCCGCCTCCGGCATCCAGGCCATGAAGGGCGTGCCCTCGAACAGGGCGACGAGCGCGGCCTCGAGCCGCTCCCACACCTGGCCCAGGCCCAGCGGCAGGGCCGCGGGAAACAACAGCGCCCAGGGCCAGAGCGCCAGCAGCACGAGCGCGCCACGCGCCTGCGGCACGAACCAGCGCTCGCGAAAGCGGCTCCAGTGCGAGATCGCGCCCAGGCGCTCGAGCAGCGCGGCCGCCAGAGCCCCGATCAACGTGCCCGCGGCGTTGAGCGCCAGGTCCATGTTGGAGGGCACGCGCCGCGGCAGGTAGATCTGCAGAAACTCCATGGACAGCGACAGCAGCGCCCCGGCCAGCGCCGCCAGCGGCACGGCCGCGCGCGGCCAGCCCATGCGCAGCAGGGCCAGCGCCAGCAGAAAGCCGAGCGGCGCATAGCCCGCCAGGTTCATGTTGACGTCGAACCAGGTCCAGTACGGCGGCGGCATGCGCGCCGAGAAGAACACCCAGGGCGAGATGCCCTGGGCGCGCCAGCCGTCGAACGGGAACAGGCTGGCAAAGACGATCAGCGCCGCATAGATCAGCGCCAGCGGCCAGGCCGATGTCTTGTGCATGGCACCGGGGCCGCCATCAGAAGGGCTTGACCACCACCAGCACCACGGCGGCGACGAGCATCAGCACCGGCAGCTCGTTGAACCAGCGAAACCAGCGGTGGCCGTGCTGGTCGACATTGGCCGCGAGCCGCCCCAAAAGCCGCGCGCAGCTCCAGTGGTAGAGCACCACCAGCAGCACCACGGCGAGCTTGGCATGCAGCCAGCCGTTGCCCGGCCCCTGGCCAATGCCATAGCCCAGCCACAGCCACAGGCCCAGGCCGATGGCGGGCACGGACAGCAGCGTGGTGAAGCGCAGCAGCTTTCTCGCCATGAGCAGCAGGCGCTCGCGCTCGGCCACCGAACCCGGCTGCACCATGGCCAGATTCACGAAGATGCGCGGCAGGTAGAACAGGCCAGCAAACCAGCTGGCGATGAAGACGATATGAAAGGCTTTGACCCAGAGCATCGGCGCAGTGTACGCGGCACGCTACAAAAAAAGAGGCCCGGACGAGGCCGGGCGGATCAAGCCCTGCGGCCATCGATGCCACCGGGCCCCGCCCAGGGAGGTGAAGCGGGGGGCGGCGAACCGCCCGGGCGCAATCTAGCACCGGCGAGGCGGCACGCGCAAGCCGGCCTACCCGGCCAGCGCCCGCCCCAGCGCCGCATGCAGCGCCAGCGCCAGCCGCTCGGCATCGGGCGCGGCTGCGCTGAGCTCGGCGCAGCTCACGGTGCGCCGGCGCATCGCGGCCTCGTCGCCGCCATGCTCCATGGCCTGGCAGAGCAGCGCCCAGTCGGGCGGCGTGACCAGGGTGCCGGCCACGAGCAGCACGCCCGTGCGCTGGCGCCGCTGGGCCAGGCCGACGAGCTTGCGCCCGCCGTCGTCCACCACCTCCCAGGGCGCGAGGCTGCCGTAGCAGGCCCAGGGCACGGTGGATCCGGTCAGCGCATTGGCGGCATCGACCTCGGCCGGCGGCAGGGCCCGCGAGGGCACACCCAAAGCGGCAAGCACATCGACATGCAGCCGGCCAAGGCCCAGGTAGCTGTCTGGCAGGCGGCCCTGCACCCAGGGGTGGGACAGCGGCAGCACGACGGAGCAGCTCACCATCCACGGCCCGACCAGCACCGCGCCGCCGCCTGAGGGGCGCAGCAGCAGGTCGACCCCGGGCGCCAGGCGCGCGCGCGCGCCCTGCTCGAAGCGGCGCTGCGAGCAGCCGAGCACGACGGCCGGCGCGCCATAGGTCCAGACGTGAAAGCGCGGCCGCTCTACGGGCGCGAGCATCTGCTCATGGTTCCAGGCCTGCTCCTGGGCGATGGTGGTAAGAAAGGACTGCGAATCGGACATGGGCGCGCAGCCTATCACCACCGTCACGGCCCGGCAGCGATGTGGAGAACGAGGTGACAAACGATGTGGGGGACAATTGCCCTCATGCATCTGTCCAACCCCACCCCCTTCCCCGCCAACCGCCCGCGCCGCCTGCGCCGCGACGCCTTCACGCGCAACCTGGTGCGCGAGACCCTGCTCACGCCGCACGACTTCATCTACCCGGTGTTCGTGCACGAGGGCTCCAGCCTGCGCGTGCCCGTGCCCTCCATGCCGGGCGTCGAGCGCCTCTCGCTCGACCTGCTGCTGCCCGTGGCCGAGGAATGCGTGCGCCTGGGCATCCCCTATCTGGCGCTGTTCCCCTCCATAGAGGCCGAGAAGAAGACGCCCGACGGGCGCGAGGCGCTCAACCCCGAGGGCCTGATCCCGCGCGTGGTGCGCGCGCTCAAGAAGGAATTTCCCGATCTGGGCGTGATGACCGACGTGGCGCTCGACCCCTACACCAGCCACGGCCAGGACGGCGTGCTCGACGACACGGGCTACATCCTCAACGACGAGACGGTGGAGATCCTCGTCGGCCAGGCCCTCACCCATGCCCAGGCCGGCGTGGACATGGTCGCGCCCAGCGACATGATGGACGGGCGCATCGGCGCGGTGCGCGACGCGCTCGAGGCCCATGGCCACATCCACACGCGCATCATGGCCTACAGCGCCAAGTACGCGAGCGCCTTCTACGGGCCGTTCCGCGACGCCGTGGGCTCGAGCGCCAACCTCGGCCGCAGCAACAAGGACGTCTACCAGATGGACCCGGCCAACACCGACGAGGCGCTGCGCGAGGTGGCGCTGGACCTGGCCGAGGGCGCCGACATGGTCATGGTCAAGCCCGGCATGCCGTACCTCGACGTGCTGCGCCGCGTCAAGGACGAGTTCAAGGTGCCGACCTTCGCCTACCAGGTCTCGGGCGAATACGCCATGCTCAAGGCCGCGGCGCAGAACGGCTGGCTCGATCACGACAAGGTGATGATGGAGGCGCTGCTCGCCTTCAAGCGCGCGGGCGCCGACGGCATCCTGACCTACTTCGCGATCGAAGCCGCGCGGATGCTCAAAAAATAATAGCTGCTCGCACTTGATGGACAAGTGCTGGAGGCCGATTTGACCGCAAACCCAGCCCCGCCGATCCGCGTCTTCCACCTGCAGCCAGGCCTGGCCGCCCAGGAGCTCGACGGCCTGCCCGAGGCGCCGCCCGCGCGGGGCTACTACTGGATTGCCTGCACGCGCACGGCCTTTGGCGCCGAACTCGCACGCCTGCAGGCTGCGCTGCAGCGGCTCACCGGCCAGCAGCTCGTGGACCTGCATGTCTCGGACCTGCTCAACGCCCAGCTGCCCTCGCATTACGACTACACCTCGCAGTACGACCTGCTGGTCGTGCGCCGCCTGGCCCAGGCCCAGGCTCCGGCCGCCGCGCCGCTCCCGGGCACGCGCGGCGCGCCGCCCAAGCTGCGGCGCATAGACACCAGCCCCGTGGGCTTTGCCGCCTTCGACGAGCTGCTGCTGTCCGTCCACCCCGAGGACTGCGGCGTGCGCGACGGCTACGCGGCCCGGCTGCTCGCGCCCGCGGGCGGCAGCGGCACGCCCGCCAGTGCCGCCGAGGCCGTGGTGCGCGAGCTGCGCAGCGGCCCCGTGCCCGGCACGCGCCTGCCGCCCAGCCCCGCCGACCTGATGCTGCGCGTGGTCAACCACATCGTGGACAGCTACCTGGACCTGCGCCGCGAGTTCTCGCGCCAACTCGACCACTGGCAGACCGAGCTGCTGCGCCCGCGCTCGCGCTTTGCCAACTGGGGCGCGCTGATGCAGGCGCGCATGGCGCTGCACCAGCTCGACGAGATCTGCGAGGACCAGCGCACCGCCGTGCGCGCCTGGCTCGACGCGCTCGAGGGCTGGGACATCCCGGACGACGCCGCCGCGCTGCGCGAGCTGGACCTGCTCAAGGTGCGCAGCCGCGACGTGCTCGAGCACATCGAGCGCGTCGTCACCCATGTGCGGCGCCTGGAGCACAGCACCGAGACCGCCGTGCAAATGCATTTCTCGGTGCAGAGCAACCGCACCAACGACATCATGCGCACGCTCACGGCGCTCACGGCCGTGTTCCTGCCGCTGAACCTGATCGCCGGCATCTTCGGCATGAACTTCGACTTCCTGCCCATCGTCCACCGCAAGGAAGGCTTCTGGTGGGCCATGGGCGGCATGGCCGCCATCGGCATCGCGCTCACGCTGCTGTTCTGGCGCAAGCGCTACCTGGCGCGCAGCAGCCAGGACTGATCCTGAGGTTTCCCCTCAAATTTTGCTTGTAAAACAATAGCATGCGGGATAGATTGGCTATCCAAAACAGCATGTCGGTGCATGCATGGTCGGTTGAGTCCCCCAATGGTGTTTCCACACAAGCCATCAGGAGACACCACCATGCACGCGATAGAGATTTTGCGCGATACGCTGGCACGCAGTTGCCCAGGCCTGCACAAGCGCAGACTGCAAACACTGATGAGTGCCGTCGAGGCCGCATTGCATGCGCGTAGCCACACCCTGTCCAACTTGGCTCGCGCTCTGAGCCGGGACACCAGCGTGCGCCAGCGCGTCAAATGCGTGGATCGCTTGCTTGGCAACGCTGCATTGCAGCGTCAACAAGGCGATATCTACGCTGGCATGGCCAGGCAAATACTCGCCGGCTGTAGCCAGCCGGTGATTTTGGTGGACTGGACAGATCTGAAGGCCGATCGCAGTGTCCAGATGATTCGCGCCAGCTTGGCCTTGCACGGGCGTAGCTTGAGTTTGCTCGAGCAGGTGTATCCATGCAAACAGGCGAGCACCCCGGGGGCGCATCAGCGTTTTCTACGGCAACTCAAGGTCATCGTGGGTGATCGGGTGCGCCCGATCATCGTCACCGATGCAGGCTTTCGCACCCCCTGGTTTGTCGCCGTGGAGAAATGGGGATGGCATTGGCTGGGACGCATTCGTGGGCGTGATCTGCTGCGCCCAGCAGGCGAGCCAAAGGCCCGCTGGATCAGCTGCCGCAGCGTGTGGGCTGACGCCAGTGGCCAGGCGACAGACTTGGGCGCCTATGAATGCGTACGCTCTCGCAGGCATATATCCCGCTTGGTACTCGTCAAACGTGCCCCCAAGGGGCGGCACAAGTGCACGGTGCATGGCATGTGGGTATTTCGGATCAACGTGACCGCTCATTTCGGAGCAACGTGACCGGTTGTTTCGGTCGAACGTGACCGGCTGTTTCGGTCCATCGTGACCGGTCATTTCGGCTGAACGTGACCGATTTGGGCCCCCTCCGAAATCACCGGTCACGATCCCGAGACGCAGTCATACACCGCCGAAACGGTGTTGCGCATACCGATCAACCTGGCGGGTAACCTGCCTGGCTTTTTGCCGGAGCCAGCATGCCCGCAGCAAGGACATCCATGCGCAAGATCAAGGACGTTTTACGCCTCAAACTCGAAGGCCAACTCTCGCACGAACGCATTGCCGCCGCCCTCAAGCTCTCCAAGGGCGTGGTGGCCAAGTACGTGGGCCTGGCAGCTGCTGCCGGCCTGGACTGGGCCACCATCGAGGAGCTGGACGAGACGGCGCTGCAGCGCCGTCTGCTGGCCGCGCCGCCCCGCCCACAGGACTTCGTGCTGCCCGACTACGGCCATGTGCACCTGGAGCTGCGCCGCAAGGGCATGACGCTCATGCTGCTGTGGCAAGAACACGTGGAGCGCCACCGCGACGCCCACACCCACCGCTACACGCAGTTCTGCGAGCACTACCAGCGCTACGCCAAGACGCTCAAGCGCTCGATGCGCCAGATCCACCGCGCCGGCGAGAAGCTGTTCATCGACTACGCCGGCCCCACGGTGGCTTTGTGCGATGGCAGCCGCGCGCACATCTTTGTGGCGGCCCTTGGCGCCTCCGGCTACACCTTCGCCTGCGCCACGCCGCGCCAGACGATGGCCGACTGGCTGGGCGCCTGTGCCCGCGCGCTGAGCTTCATCGGCGGCGTGCCGCAGCTGATCGTGCCCGACAACCCCAAGGCGTTGATCGCCAACCCCAACCGCTACGAGCCCCGCGCCAACGACACCGTGGAGGACTTCGCCCGTCACTACGGCACCTCGGTGCTGCCGGCGCGTCCCCATCACCCTCAGGACAAGGCCAAGGTCGAGTCAGCCGTGCAGGTGGTCGAGCGCTGGATCCTCATGCGCCTGCGCCACCAGCGCTTTGCCAGCGTCGATGATGTCAACGAAGCCATCGCCCCGTTGCTGGATCTGCTCAACCACAAGCCGTTCCAGAAGCTGCCCGGTAGCCGCGCCAGCACCTTCGCCGAGATCGACGCGCCTGCCTTGCAGCCGCTGCCGCGCCAGAGCTGGGAGTTTGCCACCTACAAGACGGTGCGCGTGCACATCGACCACCATGTCGAGATCGAGGGCCACCGCTACAGCGTGCCGCAGTCGCTGGTGGGCCAAAGCCTGGAGGCCCGCATCACCGCCACGGCCGTGGAGATCGTGCACAGGGGGCACCGCGTGGCCGCTCACAGGCGCTGCGCGCACAAAGGGGGCTTTACCACCTTGCCCGAGCACATGTCGGCGGCTCACCGCGCCCACCGCGAGTGGACCCCCGAGCGGCTCATCGACTGGGGCAACAGCATCGGCGCGGCCTGCGGCAGCGTCATCCGCCGACTGCTGGAGGAGCGCCGCCATCCCGAGCACGGCTACCGTGCCTGCCTGGGGCTGCTGTCGCTGGCCAAGAAGTACGGCAAGCCCCGGCTGGAGGCCGCCTGCCTGATCGCGCTGGAGCTGGGCACCAGCCGCTACAGCCACATCAAGGACATCCTGGACAACAGGCGCGACAAGGCGCCCCAGCAGGCGGCCAGTGACTGGACCAGCCCGCCACACGCTCATGTGCGCGGCCCTGGCTACTACCAGTGAACGAATGAATCGATGAACCTCACCGATACCAGAAAGACCACCATGATGATGAACACCACCCTGGCCCAACTGCGCGACCTCAAGCTGCTGGGCATGCTGGCCGCCGTGGACGAGCAGATGACGCAGGCTGCCCTGCATGGCATGAGCTTCGAGGAGCGCCTGGCTCTGATCGTCGAGCGGGAAGTGCATCTGCGCCATGACAAGCGCCGCACCCGACTGCTCAAGGAGGCCAGGCTGAGGTACCCGCAAGCGGCCATCGAGGACATCGACACCCGGGCAGGCCGGGGCCTGGATCGCAAGGCCGTCATGGGCCTGGTGCTCAGCGACTGGATCGACTGCGGCCACAGCGTGCTCATCAGCGGCCCGACCGGCGCGGGCAAATCCTGGCTCGCCTGCGCCCTGGCGCAATACGCCTGCCGCGGCGGGCGCTCGGCCCTGTACCAGCGCGTGCCCCGCCTGGGCGAAGAACTGCGCATCCGTCATGGCAACGGCACCTTCGGCAAGTGGCTCATCCAACTGGCCAAGACCGACGTGCTGCTGCTCGACGACTGGGGCATGGCCGGTCTGGATGCCCAGACCCGCGCCGATCTGCTGGAGATCATCGACGACCGCGTCGGCCATCGCGCCACCATCATCACCAGCCAGTTGCCCATCGAACACTGGCACGCCTGGATCGGCGATGCCACCATCGCCGACGCCATCCTGGACCGGCTCATGCAGCAAAACCACCGCTTTACGCTCAGCGGCGAGTCCCTGCGCAGCAAGGCGTCCAAAGCCATTAGAAAGGAGCTTCAGACCGACCCATCGTGACCGACACCCCTACAATTTGAACGCGCAACATCGCAGGCGATGACACCGGTCACGATCCTCCGAAATGACCGGTCACGATGGACCGAAACGACCGGTCACGTTCGACCGAAATGGGCGGTCACGTTGGCCGAAATACGCAGCATGCGCGCGCGCAGCCGGCATTCGCGCAAGAGCGCCAGCGCGCACACCGAGCCCTGGTTGTTGGCCACCTCGGTTCCACCAGAGCAGCTCAGTGCCGATGCCATCGTGGCGCTGTATGCCCAGCGCATGCAGATCGAGCAGTCATTTCGCGACACCAAGAATGCACGCTGGGGTCTGGGTCTGGAGCACAGCGGCACGCGTGCGCCCGAACGCCTGGCGGTGCTGGCGCTCATTGCCACGTTGGCGCAGTGGGTACTGTACCTGCTGGGGCAGTGGGCTTACGACTGCCAGCAGGAACGCAATTGGCAACTGACCAATCGCCGCAACCGCCGGGAGCTGTCGGTGCACCGACTGGGCTGGCTGATCGCCTCCGTCTTTGATCCGCCGACAGGGCAACTGCTGCAAATCATCAGCCGCTGGAGCAAGCCCAATGCGGTTCTGGAAATTTGAGGGGAAACCTCAGGGACTGATCCCTCCTACCACCAGCCACCCACCACCTGCCGCCCTCCACGGGCGGGACGGCCTGGGGCAAATAATTGTCTAGTCAAACATTGACCAATCAAATACCATTGCGCGCCATGTCCGACCACGCCCACCCATCTCCTGCTGGGCCCAGCCTCGGGCAGCTGCTCGAGCGCGGCATCGGCCTGCAGATGCGGCGCATCACCCTGCTGCTGGGCGCCGAGATCGACCGCCGCATGGAGCCCCTGGGCCTGACCGACGCGCAGTGGAAGCCGCTGCTGCGCCTGCTGCTGGGCGCGCCCGACACCGCCGCCGCGCTGGCGCGCGACTGCCAGATGGACGCCGGCGGCCTCACGCGGCTCATCGACCGCCTGCAGGCCAAGGGCCTGTGCCGGCGCGAGCGCAGCGCGCAGGACCGGCGCGTGGTCCACATCGCCCTCACCGCCGCGGGCCGCGCCGCGGCCGAACAGCTGCCCGCCATCCTCCTTGCCCTGCAGCACGACCTGCTGCGGGGCTTTGGCGCCGAGGACGAGGCGCGGCTGCGCGACTACCTGGCGCGCCTGCACGCCAATGCCCGCGGCCTGGCCGACCAGGCCGAGCGCCCTGCCCCCACGCAAGTCCCTGACACCACGCACCGCACATGACCAGCCCACAAGCCGCCCCCGCCACACCTGCCGACCAGCGCGCCGCTCGCGCGCGCCGGCGCAAGTCCCTGCTCACACTCGCCGGCGTGGTCGCCGTGGGCGCCATCGCCTGGGGCCTGTACGACTGGCTCGTGGCCAGCCACTACGAGCACACGGACAACGCCTATGTCGCGGGCAACCTGATCCAGATCACGCCGCAGACGGGCGGCACCGTGCTCGCCATTGGCGCCGACGACACCGACTTCGTGCGCGCCGGCATGCCCCTGGTGCAGCTCGACCCGGCCGACACGCGCGTGGCGCTGCAGCAGGCCGAGGCGGCGCTGGCGCAGACCGTGCGCCAGGTGCGCCAGCTCTACGCCAACAACCGCACGCTGAGCGCCCAGGTGGCGCTGCGCGAGACCGATGTGGCGCGCGCCGAGGCCGACGCCGCCCGCATGGCCAACGAGGTGCAGCGCGCCGAGGCCGACGCCGCGCGGCGCGGCGCGCTCGCGGGCCAGGGCGCGGTCTCGCGCGAGGAGCTGCAGCATGCCGAGAGCCAGCTCAAGACCATGCGCGCGCAGCTTGCCGCCGCGCGCTCGGGTCTGGCCACGGCGCGCGCCGGCGTGGTCGCCGCGCGCGAGCAGCTGGCCAGCAACCAGGCGCTGACCCAGGGCGTGGCCGTGGCCGAGCACCCGAGCGTGCAGGCCGCCGCGGCCAAGCTGCGCGAGGCCTGGCTCGCGAGCCGGCGCATGCAGCTGCCCGCGCCGGTCGACGGCTACATTGCCCGGCGCAGCGTGCAGCTCGGCCAGCGCGTGGCCGCGGGCACGCCGCTCATGAGCCTGGTGCCGCTGGCCGAGGTCTGGGTGGACGCCAACTTCAAGGAAAACCAGCTGCGAAACCTGCGCATAGGCCAGGCGGCCGAGCTCACGGCCGACCTCTACGGCAGCCAGGTCACCTACCACGGCCGCATCGCCGGCCTGGGCGTGGGCACGGGCGCGGCGTTTGCGCTCCTGCCCGCGCAGAACGCCACGGGCAACTGGATCAAGGTGGTGCAGCGCGTGCCCGTGCGCATCGCGCTCGACGCCGACGAGCTGCGCGCCCATCCGCTGCGCATCGGCCTGTCGATGAACGTCACCGTGGACACGCGCGATCAAGGCGGCCCGGCGCTGGCCGAGGCACCGCGCACCGAGCCGCTGGCCCAGACCCGCGTGTTCGCCGAGCTCGACGCCGGCGCCGACGCCGAGGTCGCGCGCATCATCGCAGCCCACCTGCCCCGATGAGCGCCCCCGCCCCAGCCCCGGCCATCGCCGCGCTGCCACCCCCGCCGCTGTCGGGCAGCGCGCGCGCCTGGGGCACGCTGGCCCTGTCGGCCGCGACCTTCATGAACGTGCTGGACACGTCGATCGCCAACGTCTCGCTGCCGGCGATTGCCGGCGACCTGGGCGTGAGCCCCACCCAGGGCACCTGGGTCATCACCAGCTTTGCCGTGGCCAACGCGATTGCCGTGCCGCTCACGGGCTGGCTGTCGCAGCGCTTTGGCCAGGTGCGGCTGTTCGTGGCCAGCGTCACGCTGTTCGTCATCGCCTCCTGGCTCTGCGGGCTGGCGCCCAACATGGCACTGCTCATCGCCGCGCGCGCGCTGCAGGGCTTCGTCGCCGGGCCCATGATTCCGCTGTCGCAGGCGCTGCTCCTGTCGAGCTACCCGCGCGCCCTCGCCGGCCTGGCCATGGCCATGTGGTCCATGACCACGCTGGTCGCGCCGGTGCTGGGGCCGGTCCTGGGCGGCTGGATCACCGACAACATCAGCTGGCCCTGGATCTTCTACATCAACGTGCCCGTGGGCATTGCCTCGGCGCTGGTCACCTGGGCGATCTTTCACCGGCGCGAGAGCCAGCGCCAGAGCCTGCCCATCGACGCCGTGGGCCTGGCCCTCATGGTCATCGGCGTGGGCAGCCTGCAGGTGATGCTGGACATCGGCAAGGAGCATGACTGGTTCTCCTCGCCCCTGGTCACGGGCTGCGCCATCGTCGCTGCCATCGGCCTGCTGGCGTTCTGGATCTGGGAGCGCGGCGAGGAGCACCCCGTGGTGGACCTGAGCCTGTTCAGAATCCGCAACTTCTGGGCCGGCGCGCTGGCCACGGCCGTGGGCTACGGGCTGTTCTTCGGCAACGTGGTGCTGCTGCCGCTGTGGCTGCAGCAGTTCATGGGCTACACGGCCACGCAGGCGGGCGAGATCATGGCGCCCGTGGGCCTGCTGGCGCTGATTCTCTCGCCCATCGTCGGCAAGAGCATAGGCCGCGTGGACCCGCGTCGCTACGCGAGCATTGCCTTCGTGGTGTTTGCGCTGGTGCTGTGGATGCGCTCGCTGTTCTCCACCCAGGCGGACTTCACGACCATCATGATCCCGACGATCGTCCAGGGCGTGTCCACGGCGTTCTTCTTCATCCCGCTGGTGACCATCACGCTGTCGGAGATCCCGCCGCACCGCATCCCCGCGGCCTCGGGGCTGTCCAACTTCCTGCGCATCACGGCCGGCGCCATCGGCACCTCGGTGACCACCACGCTGTGGGAGAACCGCGCCAGCCTGCACCACGCGCAGCTGACCGAGCACCTCACCGCAGACAGCCCGGCGCTCGCGCAGACGATGCAGACGCTGCAGGCCGCGGGCATGACGCCGGCGCAGGCGCTCGCCCAGGTCGAGCGCATGACCAACCAGCAGGCTTTCATGCTCGCGGCCAACGACATCTTCTGGGCCTCGGCCCTGCTGTTCATCGCGCTGATCCCGCTGGTCTGGCTCGCCCACCGGCCCACGCCCGTGGCCGGCGGCGCCGATGCGGCGGCCGGGGCGCATTGATCAAGCGGTAGCTATAAATTGAATAGCTGTTCGCGTTTACCCCGTGGGCTCTGAAGGCAGTTCAGCCTGATTGGTGACGTGACTCAGGTGGCACTCGGGCGATACCACGTCATTCCGGCGAAAGCCGGAATCCAGGAGCCTCGCAGCGTCCAAACTGCATGGATTCCGGCTTTCGCCGGAATGACGGTGATCTGAGGCCTGTACCTCATCAGGCAGTTCAGCCCACGTAATCGGCCAGGAAGGCGAGCGTGCGCTCGCGCGCCTTGCCGGCCGCGACGGCGTCGTAGCTCGCACGCTGGTCGCAGTTGAAGCCATGGTCGGCGTCGTAGAGCTCGACCTGCACCTCTGGGTGGGCTTGCGCGAAGGCCCGCACGCCATCCATGGGAATGAAGTGGTCACGCGCGCCGAAATGCGCGAGCACCGGCACCAGCGGCCGGCGTGCACTCTCCTGCGCCGTGGTCATGCCGCCGCCGTAGTAGGCCACGGCGGCCGACAGGCCTTCGAGCATGCAGGCGGCGCGCCAGGCGAGCAACCCACCCCAGCAATAGCCGAGCACGGCCACCTTGCCGTTGTGGCGCCGCGCATAGGCGATGGCGGCCTGGATGTCGGCCAGCACGCCGGGCGCGGGCAGTGCCTCGGCCGCGGCCTTGAGTGCCATGCCGGCCTGTCGGTCCTCGGCGCCATAGCCCAGGTCCACATCCTTTTGCAGCCGCGCAAAGGTGGACGGCGCCAGCGCCAGATAGCCATGGGCCGCGTACCAGTCGGCCACGGCGCGGATATGGCTGTTGACGCCGAAGATCTCCTGCAGCACCACCACGGCGCCCCGCGGCGCGCCATCGGTGCGCGCGAGCCAGGCGGGGAAGGTGTGGCCATCGGCCGCGGTCAGGTCTATCCATTGGCCCATGTCGTCTCCTTGTGTTCCATGGGAGCAGGCTTCAACGCCCCTGCTGGCGCACCCATTCGGCCAGTTCGTCGGCCAGCCGGGCGCTGGCCGCGGCCAGGGCGCGGGCGCCGCCGGCGGCGTCTGCCGTGGTGGCCGGCACGCGGGCGACGAAGACCTGCTGGGCCACGATGGTCTCGCCCGCGGTCGCCGCGTCCGACAGCATGGCGCGCACGCGCACCAGGCCGGCGCTGCTCTCGGGGCTGTCAAAGACCTGGCTGAACTCCTCAAGCTGCACGCGCAGCACGCCGGGCAGGCGGCCCTTGTCGGGCTGCATGGTGGCGGCTTCCTGGCCCGTGAGCACGATGCGCTGGCGCGCCAGGCGTTCGCGCAGCGCCTGCTGCAGCAGGGCCGCGGGCGGCTGGCTCCAGCGCGCGTGGGTGTAGGGCAGCAGCTGCTGGTCGTTGGCGTAGGCCAGGCGGTAATGCAGGGCGGCGCTGCCCTCGGGCGCGCCGTTGCGGCCCATGTCCAGCAGAATGAGCGGCGGCAGCGTCGCATCCTGGGCGACCTGGGCGATCTGGCTTGCCGGTACGGGCCCGGAGCCAAAGTCGTACACGGTGGCGCGGGGGGGCGGCTCGGGCAGGGCGGAACAGCCCGCGATCAGGCCGGCAAGAATCAAGAAAAAAACGGGTTTTGCGCTTGTCAGGCAAGCGCGAACAGCTATGGTTTTCATAGTTTTGCTTCCTGGATTGCGAGCTCAACGCTGCACGGTGGGCGCCACAAAGCCGGGTTCGCCCGGCCCTGCGGCCGCGCGGCCCGGGCCGTAGATGAGCGACTGCGGGTTGTCGCTGATGTCGCTGGCCGTGTTGCCCAGGCGGCGCGCGGCGCGCGCGGTCTCGTCGGCGGCGACGTTCAGGCGCGGCAGGGTCACGCGGCCGAAGCGGTCCACGGCCACGGCCAGCGACTGGGCGCTGCTGACCACCTCGGCCAGCGGCCCGCCCTCGGCGTTGAGCACGCGCATGCTCTGGCGCACCTCGTCGGCCGCGCCCGCGGCGCTGGCGCCCGCCTGGCGCAGCGCCTGCAGGGTCTGCTGCGCGTCCCGGGTCAAGGCGGGCACGCCGGCGAGCGCCGGATCCAGGCGCGTGGCAACGGTATCGTCCAGGCGTCGCACGAGCCGGTCGACGCTGCCCGCGGTCTCGCCCAGCCGCTCCAGCGCCGTGGCAAAGCGGCTCTGGTTGTCGTCGCCCAGCAGGATGTTGATGCGGTGCATCACCTCCTGCGCCTGGGCCATGATGGCCGGGCCCTGCTCGGCCAGCTGGCTGAAGGGCGAGCTGTGCAGCGGCAGGCGCGGCAGGCCGCTGGCGCCCGGCGCCGGAGCCGGCAGGGGCGCGTCGGCATCGTCGAGCTGGATATGGGCCAGGCCCGTGACGCCCTGGTAGCCCAGCGTGGCGAAGGTGGTGGGGCTGATGGGCGCATCGGTGTTCACGGCGATGCGAATGAGCACATGGCCCGTGGCCTGCGGGTCGAAGCCTATGGCCGTGACCTTGCCCACGGCCACGCCCTTGTAGCGCACGGCGGCCTGGGGCTGCAGGCCGGTGACGCTCTCCCTGCTCGAGAGCTCGTAGAGCTTGTAGTCGGTCTGGTCGCGCGTGAGCCACATGGCCAGGGCCGCGAGCAGCGCCGCCACCACGATCACGAACAGGCCCGCGGCCAGGGCATGGGACTTGTTTTCCATCAGGCCTCCTTGAGCGGGGCGCCGGGCGCCGGTGCCATGGCACGCTGGCCGCGCCCCCCGGAAAAATAATGCTGGATGAAGGGGTGGTCGAACCGCGCCACCTCCTGCGGCGTGCCGCTGGTGATGACATGGCGGTCGGCCAGCACGGCCACGCGCGTGGACAGCGCGAACAGCGTGTCCAGATCGTGCGTGACCATGATGACGGTGAGGCCCAGCGCGGCGTGCAGCTCGCGCAGCAGGTCGCAGAACTCGTCGGAGCTGTTCGGATCGAGCCCCGCCGTGGGCTCGTCGAGCAGGAGCAGCGGCGGGTCCATGATGAGCGCGCGCGCCAGCGCCACGCGCTTGATCATGCCGCCCGAGAGGTTGGCGGGCATGCGCGTGGCGTGTTCGGGCTTGAGGCCCACCAGGCAGAGCTTGACCATGGCCGCGTCGTTGACCACGGCCTCGGGCAGCGTGCCGAGCTCGCGCAGCGCAAAGGCGATGTTGTCGAGCACGTTGAAGGCCGAGTACAGCGCGCCCTGCTGGAACAGCATGCCCACGCGGCTGCTCGCGCCCTCGCCGCCGAGCTCCGGTGCCGGCCGGCCGAGCACCGTCACACTGCCGCGCGTGGGCCGGGTCAGGCCCAGGATATGGCGCAGCAGCACCGTCTTGCCCGTGCCCGAGCCGCCCACGAGCGAGAGGATCTCGCCACGGCGCACGGTGAGCTGCAGCCCGTCGTGCACGGTGAAGGCGCTGTCGCCCTGGCCGAACACGGTGGCCAGGTCACGGATCTCGACGACGGGGGGAGCGGATGCTTCGGTCATGCTCAAAATCCGACGCTTCGGAAGGCCACGGCGAACAGCGCATCGACGACGATGACCATGGTGATGGCGCTGACCACCGAGGCCGTCGTGCCCTGGCCCAGGCTCTGGGTGTTGGGTTGCACGCGCAGGCCCCAGTGGCAGCCGATGAGCGCAATGCACACCCCGAACACGGCGGACTTGGCCATGGCCAGCCACAGGTTGGAGACCTTGACCGCGGCCGGCAGCATCTGCACGAAGTAGGCCGAGGAGATGCCCATGGTCAGGTCCGCCGCCAGCATGCCGCCGGCGAGGGCCGCCAGCGTGGTCCACAGCGCGATCAGCGGCATGGCCAGGCCCAGCGCCAGCGCGCGCGGCATGACCAGGCGAAAGCCGTGCGCGATGCCCATGACGCGCATGGCGTCGAGCTCCTCGGTCACGCGCATGACGCCGATCTGCGCCGTGATGGCCGAGCCCGAGCGCCCGGCCACGAGGATGGCGCCGAGCATGGGCCCGAGCTCACGGATCAGCGAGATGCCGAGGATGTTGACGATGAAGGCCTCGGCGCCGAACTGGCGCAGCTGCAGGCTCATGAGGTAGGCCAGCACCACGCCGATCAGAAAGCCCACGAGCGCCGTGATGGGCAACGCCTTGGTGCCCATCTGGTACATGTGGCCCGAGATGTCGCGCCAGGGCCCGCGCAGCGGATTGCGCACAAGGCGCAGCACATCGAGCAGCAGCTGGCCCACGAGCTGCACGATGTGCAGCAGATGGCCCAGGGCGTTGACCACGAGCGCGCCCAGCAGGTCGATCTGATCGCTCAGGCGCCAGGGCGGCGCGGGTGCGGCGGGCGCGGTGAACTGCGCCACGCGCTCGAGCATCTCCCGCTGTGCGGCGCTGAGCTCGATCTGAGCGGGCCAGTTGCGGCCCCAGTGGTTCCACAGGATCTGCGCGCCCACATGGTCGAGCCGCCCCACGCCCGCAAGGCTCCAGCCGTGCCCCGGGCCGCAGGCCTTGAGCTCGCCGGCCAGGCGCCGCCAGGCCTGGCGCTCGGCAAACGCCGCGGCCACCCAGTCGCCCTGCAGCAGCGCGCGCGGCCGGGCCTGGCCGTCCTGCACGACCGAGGGGGGGGAAATGGTGGGCGTGGAACTGGTCACGAGATCTGCAAGTGCATGCCAAAAACCGATGCGGCGCATCATTTCACACAATGCGCGCACCCATGGGACGCGGTGCAAAAATACATCAAAACAGGCCGGTGACGCGCCCCCATGGCGCGCAGCGAGCAACAAAAATCATAGCATCACGCGGTTTCCCTATCGACACCCCGAAGCCGCCGCGCACAATCTGCGCCGGCAGCCGATACCGGCTTGCCAGTCCCTTCCCGACAGTCCACGGCCCTTCATGAGCGACACCACCTTCGACTACATCATCATCGGCGGCGGCACGGCCGGCGCCCTGCTGGCCAACCGCCTGAGCGCCGATGCGCACAAGCGCGTGCTGCTCATAGAGGCCGGCCGCAAGGATGACTACCACTGGATCCACATCCCCGTGGGCTATCTGTACTGCATAGGCAATCCGCGCACCGACTGGCTCTACCAGACCGAACCCGACGCGGGCCTCAACGGCCGCAGCCTGCGCTACCCGCGCGGCAAGACGCTGGGCGGTTGCTCGAGCATCAACGGCATGATCTACATGCGCGGTCAGGCGCGCGACTATGACCATTGGGCCGACATCACGGGCGAGGACGCCTGGCGCTGGGGCAATGTGCTGCAGGCCTTCAAGCGCCACGAGGACCATTGGCGCCTGGACCGGCCCGGCGGCGCGGACGAGGCCTTCGCACAGCTGCACGGCAACCGGGCCACGGGCAGCACCGGCGAATGGCGCGTGGAGCGCCAGCGCCTGCGCTGGGACATCCTCGACGCCTTCGCGGCCGCCGCGCAGCAGGCGGGCATACCGGCCACCGACGACTTCAACCGCGGCAGCAACGAGGGCGTGGGCTACTTCGAGGTCAACCAGAAGAGCGGCTGGCGCTGGAACACCGCCAAGGCCTTTCTGCGCCCCACCTGCTACGGGCGGACGAACTTCGAGCTGTGGACATCGGCCCTGGCATCGCGCCTCGTCCTCGAGCGCCAGGGCGACGCACGCATGCGCTGCACGGGCGTCGAGGTGTGGACGGGCGAGGAGATGGTCACGGCCCATGCGCAGCAGGAGGTGATCCTGAGCGCGGGAGCCGTCAATTCGCCTCAGCTCCTGCAGCTGTCGGGCATTGGCCCGGCGGCGCTGCTCCGGCAGCATGGCTTAGACGTGCAGATCGACCTGCCCGGCGTGGGCGCCAACCTGCAGGACCATCTGCAGATACGCGCCGTCTACAAGGTGCAGGGCGTGCCCACGCTCAACACCCTGGCCAGCAGCCTGCTGGGCAAGGCCAGGATTGGCCTGGAATACCTCTTCAAGCGCAGCGGCCCCATGAGCATGGCGCCCTCGCAGCTCGGAGCCTTCACGCGCAGCCGGCCGGACCAGCCGCACCCCAACCTCGAATACCACGTGCAGCCGCTGTCGCTCGAGGCCTTCGGCGAGCCGCTGCACGCCTTCCCCGCGTTCACGGCCAGCGTCTGCAATCTGAATCCCACGAGCCGCGGCACGGTGAGCATCAAGAGCCCGGACTTTCGCGCCGCGCCTGCGATCGCCCCCAACTACCTCAGCACGGCCGAGGACCGCCAGGTGGCCGCCGACAGTCTGCGCATCACGCGCCAGATCGTGGCCCAGCCGGCGCTCGCGCGCTACCGGCCCGAGGAATACAAGCCCGGCCCGCAGTACCAGAGCGACGAGGAACTGGCGCGCCTGGCCGGCGACATCGCCACCACCATCTTCCACCCCGTGGGCACGACGCGCATGGGCCGCGTGGACGACCCCGAGGCCGTGCTCGACCCGCAGCTGCGTCTGCGCGACGGACGCGGCGGCGTGGTCGCCGGCCTGCGTGTGGTGGACGCGGGTGCCATGCCCACCATCACCAGCGGCAACACCAACTCGCCCACGCTGATGATGGCCGAGATGGCCGCGCAGTGGATTCGCAAGGGCTGATCGCCATCGCGTGCCGCGATGGCAGACCAACCGGCACGCGATGGCGCGTTGCGGGTAAGCACCAATGTCTCTCAGGAGACTGATGCACTAAAGTTCACGCACTCGACGCGCAGCCTCGGCTCGCCAAGCGAGGGGACCGAGGAGACAAACCCCGAAATCAAGAATACCGACATCAATCTGGCATCCACAACGAGATGCCACCTCACAAGGCACCTGTTCCCAGGTGCCTTTTTTATTGCCCGCTGCCGCGCACCGGCCGACGTAGGACAATCGCGGCGATGGAATGGATCATCGTCTCAACGGCCTCGCTGCTGGCCGGGTTCGTGGATGCGATCGTGGGCGGGGGCGGCCTGATCCTGCTGCCCGCGCTGTTCGCCACCTTCGCCAGCGCGGCACCCGCCACGCTGCTGGGCACCAACAAGAGCGCCTCCGTCTGGGGCACGGCCATGGCCACCTGGCAGTACAGCCGGCGCGTGCAGGTGCCGTGGCGCACCATGCTGCCGGCGGCGGCCGCCGGGCTCGTCGGCTCGTATGCGGGCGCGTGGGTCGTGACCCAGGTCTCTCCCGACTTTCTGCGCAAGCTGCTGCCGCTGGTGATGCTGGCGGTGCTGGTCTACACGCTGGCCAAAAAGGATCTGGGCATGCACCACCAGCCGCGCTGGAGCGGTCGCGCCGAGGCCCTGGTGGCCTGCGCCATCGGCCTCGTGATCGGCTTCTACGACGGCTTCTTCGGCCCCGGCACGGGCAGCTTTCTCGTGTTTGCCTTCGTGCGACTGCTCGGCTATGACTTTCTCAACGCCTCGGTGTCGGCCAAGCTGCTGAACCTGGCAACCAACATCTCGGCGCTGGTGCTGTTCGCCGCCAAGGGCCATATCTGGTGGCATCTGACACTGCCGCTGGCCGTGGCCAATGTGCTGGGCAGCATGCTCGGCACCTATATGGCGCTGCGCCACGGCACGGGCTTCGTGCGCACCATCTTCATCCTCGTGGTGGGCGCGCTCATACTCAAGACCGGCTACGACGCATTTCTGCGTTGAACCCCTGCCAGGGAGCTCCGCCATGACCGACCTGACCCTGATTGGCGCCCCCACCGATGTGGGCGCGAGCGTGCTCGGCGCCAGCATGGGGCCCGATGCGCTGCGCATCGCGGGCGTTGCGCGCGCGCTGCAGGCGCTGGTGGCCGACGTGCAGGACCTGGGCAACCTCAGCGGCCCCGGCAACCCGCAGGCCGCGCCCAGCGGGGGCTTTCGGCATCTGGCGGAGGTCACGGCCTGGACCCGGGCCGTCCATGCGGCCACGCTGGCCACATTGGAGGCCGGCCGGCTGCCGCTGCTCATGGGGGGCGACCACAGCCTGGCCATGGGCTCCATCAGCGCCGCCGCGCAGCACTGCCGCCAGCACGGCCGGCGCCTGAAGGTGCTGTGGTTCGACGCCCATGCCGATGCGAACACGCCCGCCTCCTCGCCCAGCGGCAATCTGCACGGCATGCCCGTGGCCTGCCTGCTGGGCCATGGGCCGGCGCAGCTCACGACGCTCGCGGGCAGCGGGCCGGCGCTGCAGGCCCGGCAGATCACCCTGGTCGGCGTGCGCAGCGTGGACGCGGTGGAGAAGCGCCTGGTCAACACCCTGGGCATCGAGGTCTATGACATGCGCAGCATCGACGAGCTGGGCATGCGCGCCGTCATGCAGGCCGTGCTCAACGATGTGGACGAGAGCACGCACCTGCACCTGAGCTTCGACATGGATGGCCTGGACCCGGCCATCGCCCCCGGTGTGGGCACGCCGGTGCGCGGCGGGCCGACCTACCGCGAGACCCAGCTGTGCATGGAAATGCTGGCCGACAGCGGCGCCCTGGGTTCGGTCGACATCATGGAGCTGAACCCGGCGCTGGACATCCGCAACCAGACCGCCGAGCTGGCCGTGGACCTGCTCGAGAGCCTGTTCGGCAAGTCCACGCTGATGCGCGCCTAGCGCGGCGGCGCTTCAGGGCTCGGGCAGTACCGGCACCTCGTCGGCGCGGCGCGGCACACCCAGCGGGGCGGCTGCCTGGCCCTTGGCGACGGCGGCCAGGTCCTGCTCGTTCGGGTACTGGCCCAGCAGCCAGTAGTCGAACACGCGGCGCACGATGGGCGCGGCGGCGGCCGCACCGAAGCCCGCGTTTTCCACGATCACGGCCACGGCGATGCGCGGATCCTCGACGGGCGCGAAGGCGGCAAACAGCGAATGGTCGCGCTTGTGCTCCTCCAGCAGCCGGGCGTTGTACCTGACGTTCTGCCCCAGGCTCACGGCCTGCGCCGTGCCGGTCTTGCCCGCCGAGGTGTAGGGCGCGCCCAGGAAAACACGCCGCCCCGTTCCCGCCTGGTTCACGGCCATGAGGGCGTTGTTCACGATGGCCACGTTCTTCGGGTTGAAGCCCAGGTTTTCGCCGGGAGGCTGCTGCACCTCGGTGACCTGCCCCGTGACCTGATCCTTCACGGCCTTGATCAGATGCGGGCGGTAGCGCGTGCCCCCGTTGGCCAGCGTGGCCTCGGCCACGGCCAGCTGCAGCATGGTGAAGTTGTTGTAGCCCTGGCCAATGCCGAGCGACACCGTCTCGCCCGAGTACCAGCGCTTCATCTCGGGTCGCTTGTAGGTGTTGCGCTTCCACTCGGTGCTGGGCAGCACGCCGCGCACCTCTCCGCCCAGGTCTATGCCGGTGATCTGACCGAAGCCCAGCGGCTTCATGAAGTCATGGATGGCATCCACGCCCATCTCGATGCCCAGCGAATAGAAATAGGTGTTGCTCGAATACTGGATGGCGCGGTGCATGTCCACGCCACCCAGACCGCCCTCGTGACTGCGGAAGATGCGGCCGCCATAGCTGAAATAGCCCGGGTCGCTGAAGACCTGCGTGGCGGAGCGCTTCTTGAGCTCGAGCGCCGCGAGTGCCATGAAGGGCTTGTAGGTGGAGCCCGGCGGGTAGGTGCCGCGCAGCGCCCGGTTCAGAAGCGGCTTGTTGATGGACTCGTTGAGCGCCTTCCAGTTCTCGTGGTCTATGCCTTCGACGAACAGGTTGGGGTCGAACGTGGGCTTGGACACCAGCGCCAGCACCTCGCCATTGCGCGGATCGAGCGCGACGAGCGCGCCGCGGCGACTGCCGAACATGTCCTCGACGAGCTTCTGCAGCCGGATGTCCAGCGACAGCATGACCGTGTTGCCCGGCGTCGCCGGGTGGCTGTTGAGGCGCCGCACGGCATGCCCTCCCGCGGAGGTCTCCATGCGCTCGAAGCCCGTCTGGCCATGCAGCGTGGACTCGAAGCTCTGCTCCACGCCGAGCTTGCCGATGTAGTCCGTGCCGCGATAGTTGGCCGCCTCGTCGGAGTCCTCGATGCGCTCCTTCTCGCGCTGGTTGATGCGCCCTATGTAGCCAATGGCATGGCTGCCCACTTCGCCCAGCGGGTAGGTACGAAACAGCCGGGCCTTGATCTCCACGCCGGGGAAACGGTAGCGCTGTGCAGCAAAGCGCGCCACCTCCTCGTCGGTCAGGCGCGTGCGGATGGGCAGCGAGTCAAAGCTGCGCGACTCCTCGCGCAGGCGCTTGAAGCGGCGTCGATCGCGCGCCTGTATGTCGACGATGTCGGCCAGCTCGTCGATGGTGCCCTCCAGGTCGACGACGCGCGAGGGCGTGATCTCCAGCGTGTAGGCCGAATAGTTGGTGGCCAGCACCACGCCGTTGCGGTCCATGATCAGGCCGCGGTTGGGCACGATGGGCACGATGGCCGTGCGATTGCTCTCGGCCTGCGCGGCCAGATCGTCGTGGCGCGCCACCTGCAGCACCAGAAGGCGTGCCACGATGAGGCCGAAGGCCAGCAGCACCACGAGACCGAGCACGAAGACGCGCAGGCGGAACCGCCAGGCATCGGCCTCGACGTTGCGCAGCTCGGTCATTCGCGACAGCCCCTCATGTGCGCCCGGTCACAGGGGGCGATTGTCGTCCTGGTCCGGCGGGCGGCGCTGCGGCGCCAGCAGGATCCAGCTCACCAGGGGCCAGATCGCGGCCTCCAGCAGCGGCGCCAGCGCCGCCTCGAGGCCGGGCAGCAGGCCACCGCTGGCGAGCGCGCGCAGCGCCAGGGCCACGACATGGGCGGCGATGAACAGCGGCAGCAGCTGCAGGGCCTGCAGGAGCGGACCGAACCACAGCAGCCGCCGATGTGCGAGCTGCGCACCGAACATCAGGCCACAGTACACCAGCGCATGCTGACCCAGCAGTGCCGACTGGCTGACGTCGATGCACAGGCCCATGGCAAAGGCCACGCCCAGCCCCACGCGCTGGGGCTGGTGTATGCCCCAGAAGGCCAGCAGCACCATGACCCAGTCGGGCGTCCAGACCACACGGCCCAGCGGCAGCATGTTGAGCGCCAGCGCGACCACCAGGCTGGCGGCGATGAAGACGGGATTCACGGGCAGCAGCAACTGCTGGCCCTTGGGCATGATCATTGGCGCACCCCGCGCTTCTGGAGGGTGGCCTCGGGCTCGGGCCGTGGCGGCAGCTCGTTGGCAATGGGCTTGAGCACCATCACATGGCGTGCGCCATAGACCTGGGCCAGCGGTGTGCAAAAGATGCGCGCAAAGGTGGAGTCGGCACGGCGCTCCACACGCACCACGCGCGCGACGGGCAGGCCCGGAGGGTACACGCCGTCCACGCCGCTGGTGGTCAGCATGTCGCCCTCCTGCACATCGGCATTGCCCGGTGTGAAGCGCAGCTCCATGCCCCCGCCCAGGCCCGCCATCGGGTCACCGTAGGCGACGCTGCGCGCGCCGGTGCGCAGGTTGAGCACGGGAATGGCCTGGTCGCGGTCGACGACCAGCGTGACCTCGCTGAGCATGGGGTAGACGCGCGTGACCTGCCCGAGCACGCCGCCGGCATCGACCACGGGCGAGCCCGGCGCTATGCCCGCGAGCCGGCCGCGATCGAGCATCACGCGGCGCGTGTAGGGGTCTGCCGTGTCATAGACCACCTGTGCTGCCTGGCCCGGCGTGTCAAGGCGTGCGCGCAGCTCGAGCAGCTGACGCAGCTCGGCGTTCTCGCGCAGCAGCTGGTCGGCCTCGCCCGCGCGCACCGACATCCGCGCCATCTGCTTCTGCGCCTCGTCCGCCCCCTGCTGCGCCGCCTGCAGGGACTGGAAATACTGCGCGCCACGGCCGGCCAGCTCCACGGGCTGCAGCATCAGCCATTGCAGCGGATAGAGCACCGTGGCCACGGCCTTGCGCAGCGGTTCCGTGACGTGAAAGCGCGCGTCCGCCACCATCAAAAACAGCGCCAGGGCGCTGTAGAGGGCGAGGCGGGACAGGGGCGACGGCCCATGCTTGAACAGCGTGGGCGCCGAACGATCCAGGGTTCCCAGGGGCATGAGGGCGGCCCGCCTGAGCCTGCGCGCTTATTCGCTGGTGAAGATGCTGCCCTGGCGATCCATGCGCTCCAGGGCGATGCCGCAGCCGCGCACCACGCAGGTCAGGGGCTCCTCGGCCACGAGCACGGGCAGGCCGGTTTCCTCGGCCAGCAGGCGGTCTAGGTCGCGCAGGAGCGCGCCGCCCCCCGTGAGCATCATGCCGCGCTCGGCGATGTCCGCACCGAGCTCGGGCGGCGTCTGCTCGAGCGCCGTCTTGACGGCCGAGACGATCTGGTTGAGCGGCTCGGTCAGGGCCTCGAGCACCTCGTTCGAGGAAATCGTGAAGCTGCGCGGCACACCCTCGGAGAGGTTGCGGCCCTTGACCTCCATCTCCTTGACCTCGCTGCCCGGGAAGGCGCTGCCGATTTCCTTCTTGATGGCCTCGGCCGTGGGTTCGCCGATGAGCATGCCGTAGTTGCGGCGGATGTAGTTGATGATGGACTCGTCGAACTTGTCACCACCCACACGCACGCTGCCCTTGTAGACCATGCCGCCCAGGCTGATGACGCCCACCTCGGTAGTGCCACCGCCGATATCGACGACCATGGAGCCCGAGGCCTCGGACACCGGCAGGCCCGCGCCGATGCCGGCGGCCATGGGCTCCTCGATCAGGTACACGGCTGTGGCGCCCGCGGCCTCGGCCGCGTCCTTGATGGCGCGGCGCTCGACCTGGGTGGAGCCGCAAGGCACGCAGATGATGATGCGCGGACTGGGCGTGAGCACGCTGCGCGGGTGCACCATCTTGATGAACTGCTTGATCATCTGCTCGGTGATCACGAAGTCGGCGATGACGCCGTCCTTCATCGGGCGGATGGCCTCGATGTTGCCGGGCACCTTGCCCAGCATGGCCTTGGCCTCGCGGCCCACGGCCTGGATGACCTTCTTGCCATGCGGCCCGCCCTCGTGGCGGATGGCGACGACCGAGGGCTCGTCCAGGACGATGCCCTTGTCGCGGGCGAAAATCAGGGTATTGGCTGTGCCAAGGTCAATGGCCAGGTCGGTGGAGAAGTACCGACGGAAAGCTCCGAACATGCAGGAATCCTCTGGGGGCACGACAAACGCTTCGGCCTGCCGTCGCCGGGTGTTTTAAGGGGTGTTTGGGGACTTTGTTCGCACAATGACCGGCAATATCGAGGTCTTGCGGCAAAGGCGGGATAATAACGCATCCCCTGTGAATAACTCCACCGGACGGGGTGCCGATGACAGCTTTTAACATCCGGTTTCCTCGTTCCCATCCCCTATGGCACTGACACCCCAGGATATCGGGCGCATCGCCCATCTGGCGCGGCTGGAACTCAGCCCTGCCGAGAGCGAGCGCATGCTCGCGCAGCTCAACGGATTCTTCGGCATCGTGGACAAGATGCAGGCGGTGGACACCAACGGCGTCGCCCCCCTGCCCCATCCGGTCGCGGCCATCCAGAACGTGCAGCTGCGCCTGGCCGACGATGTCGCCAGCGAGACAAACCAGCGCGAGGCCAACCAGCAGAGCGCGCCGGCCGTCGAGCGCGGCCTGTACCTGGTGCCCCGGGTGATCGAATAAGGGCCGGGCCATGAGCAACACCGATCTGCACAACCTGGGCGTGGCCCAGCTGGCCGCCCTGCTGCGCGGCAAACAGGTGTCGGCCGTCGAGGCCGCCCAGCATTTCCTGACCCGCGCCCGTGCGCACCAGCACCTGGGCGCCTATCTGGCGATCGACGAAGACGTGACGCTGGCCCAGGCGCGCGCCCAGGACGCGGGCATTGCCGCCGGCGCCGCCGCCCCACTGGCCGGCGTACCCATTGCGCACAAGGACATCTTCGTCACGCGCGACTTTCCCACCACGGCCGCGAGCCGCATCCTCGCGGGCTACCGCTCGCCGTTCGACGCCACCGTGGTCGCGCGCCTGACCCAGGCCGGCTGCGTGACGCTGGGCAAGCTCAGCTGCGACGAATTCGCCATGGGTGCGAGCAACGAGAACGCCGCCATCGCCCCCGTCGGCCATGACGCAGCCCAGCCCGTGCGCAACCCCTGGAATACCGAGCATGTGCCCGGCGGCTCCTCGGGCGGCTCGGCCGCGGCCGTCGCCGCGCGCCTGGTGCCGGCCGCAACCGGCACGGACACAGGTGGCTCGATCCGCCAGCCCGCGAGCTTCTGCGGCATCACGGGCATCAAGCCCACCTATGGCCGCGCGAGCCGCTACGGCATGATCGCGTTCGCCTCCAGCCTGGACCAGGCCGGGCCCATGGCGCGCTCGGCCGAGGACTGCGCGCTGCTGCTCAGCCAGATCTGCGGCCCCGACCCCGAGCGTGACTCGACCAGCCTGGACCGTCCGGCCGAGGACTTCACGGCGCGCCTGAACGACAGCCTGGACGGCCTGCGCATCGGCGTGCCCACGGAGTTCTTCGGCGAGGGCCTGGCGGGCGACGTGCGCGCCGCCGTGGACGCGGCGCTCAAGGAGTACGAGAAGCTCGGCGCCAGGCTCGTGCCCATCCACCTGCCGCGCACCGAGCTGTCGGTGCCCGTGTACTACATCCTGGCGCCGGCCGAGGCCAGCTCCAACCTCTCACGCTTTGACGGCGTGCGCTACGGCCACCGCGCCACGCAGTACACCGATCTGCTCGACATGTACAAGAAGACCAGGAGCCAGGGCTTTGGCGACGAGGTCAAGCGCCGCATCATGATCGGCACCTATGTGCTGTCCGAGGGCTATTACGACGCCTATTACCTGCAGGCGCAGAAGATCCGCCGCATGATCGCCGACGACTTTCAGGCCGCCTTCCGGCAATGCGACCTGATCGCCGGCCCCGTGGCGCCGACCACGGCCTGGCGCCTGGGCAGCCAGACCGACCCGGTGACCAACTACCTGGCCGACATCTACACCCTGCCCGCCTCGCTCGCCGGCCTGCCCGGCATGAGCGTGCCCGCGGGCTTTGGCGCCGGCGGCATGCCCGTGGGCCTGCAGCTCATCGGCAACTACTTCGACGAGGCGCGCCTGCTCAATGCCGCCCACCGCCTGCAGCAGGCCACCGACTTCCACCTCCGGGCACCGGAGGGCATCTGACCATGACCGCGAAACTCATCCATGGCTACGAGGTCGTCATCGGCTTCGAGACCCACGCCCAGCTGGCCACCCAGTCCAAGATCTTCAGCCGCGCCAGCACCGCCTTTGGCGCCGAGCCCAACACCCAGGCCTGCGCCGTGGACCTGGCCCTGCCCGGCACGCTGCCGGTGATGAACCGCGCGGCCGTCGCCTGCGCTATCAAATTAGGATTGGCACTCGGCTCCCACATTGCGCCGGCGAGCGTTTTTGCGCGCAAGAACTACTTCTATCCGGACCTGCCCAAGGGCTACCAGATCAGCCAGTTCGAGATCCCCGTGGTGCAGGGCGGCGAGGTGAGCTTCTTCCTGGGCGAGGAGAAGAAGACCGTACGCCTGGTGCGCGCCCACCTCGAGGAGGATGCGGGCAAAAGCCTGCATGAGGAATTCCACGGCATGAGCGGCATCGACCTGAACCGCGCCGGCACGCCGCTCCTGGAGATCGTGACCGAGCCCGACATGCGCTCGACCGAGGAAGCCGTGGCCTACGCCAAGGCGCTGCACCAGATCGTCACCTGGATAGGCATCTGCGACGGCAACATGCAGGAAGGGAGCTTTCGCTGCGACGCCAACGTCTCGGTGCGCAAACCCGGCCAGCCGCTGGGCACGCGCCGCGAGATCAAGAACCTCAACAGCTTCCGCTACATGCAGCAGGCGATCGACTACGAGATCCGCTGGCAGATCGAGCAGCTCGAGGACGGCTACGCCATCCAGCAGGCCACGGTACTGTTCGACCCCGACACGGGCGAGACGCGCGCCATGCGTACCAAGGAGGACGCGGCCGACTACCGCTACTTCCCCGACCCGGATCTGCCGCCGCTGGTCGTCGCGCCCGAGTGGATAGAGCGCGTCAAGGCCGAGATGCCCGAGCTGCCGCAGGCCATGGCCGCACGCTTTGTTGAGCAATACGGCCTGCCCGAGTACGACGCCACCACGCTCACGCAGAGCCAGGCCATGGCGGCCTACTTCGAGGATGCGGCCAAGGGCTGCAGCCAACCCA